>DASVMX010000580.1:0-10996 GCA_036384215.1 Ktedonobacteraceae bacterium
GGAAAAAGAGCGCCGCGCAGCGGCGTCTTCTCAAAAACAAGGAGTAGGGTACGCGAAAAAAGTGGAGAGATGATTCAGGGAGATGGCTGGTTGATTGCTGTTTTTTGTTGTATCATTTAAAGAGATTAAACCTCAAAAAGACCTTTTTAGCAGGAAAAACGATCAATCAACAGCCGTTTTAAAGCTTTCATCATTCGCGCAAGGAGAGCAACTCTATGCTGCTACGACTCCGTTCATTCTTCAGGAATGGCAGGGCTATTCGCCTGATAATAGCTTTTTTCGTCGGTCTGCTTCTGGGTGTGATCGCTGGCAAGCTTGGCGCAGATGTGCAAAATATCCTGCCTTTTCTGCTTTTTCCCCTGCTCATCGGCGCGCTCAGCGCCTTTACGGTTAGTCTGCGTAAGCTCCATCCCCATCTGTTAACACTGGGTACTGGACTGCTGGCCTGGGGAGGAATAGGCGTCTCCTTGCTGATTCTTACCGCGCAGGCAGCTCTCGCGCCCTGCACTCCTGGCAGTTGTAGTTCCACCACAAGTGCCGAGCTTAGCTCGCTGCTGATTGTCTATCTCCTGCTTGGCCTGGTCCTGGTGGCCGCGAGTGCGCTGATTACCAGCTTCCTGCTGCGCCGCTTCCGCGGAGCGCGTTACCGCTAGCGCAAACAGGCGCCCGTGACCACAAAAGATCAGCCTGTCCGTCTAGCTTTTCTACCTGGCTTTCTCCGCTGGACGGAAGAGGAAGGACGCGCCGCGCAGGTATTCGACTGCCGAGAGCACTGTCCAGATCAAGGCCAGAAGCATGACTATGTCAGACGCAAAGACAATAAGCGCGCCGAAGTTGATCTGCGACCAGGGAATAAAATGCGGAGGAAAAAGTGTCAGTGGAGCCGGGGCGAAGGCCTCGCCCAGCAGAATACCGCCCGTGGCCACCAGCGTCAAAAAGGTTTTCTGTTTGCCCAGAGGTCCGGCGGGAATTACTTTCCCGGCAGAGGCTGCCAGGGAGCGCATACCCTGAACCAGAAATTCGCGGGCTACAATCACAATCACAATCCAGGACGGTACCAGGTGAACCTCGACCATTGCAATCAACAGGCCCGCGACTAGCATCTTGTCAGCGGTCAGGTCCAAAAACACTCCCAGTGTAGAGACCACATTATAACGACGAGCCAGGCGTCCATCGACTGTATCAGTAACCGCAACCAGCACAAAGAGAATAGTAGCAATGGCATACGTCATTGGCTGGTTGATGAGAATCAGCAACACAAGCGGCGCAAGCATCACAATGCGACAGGCGCTCAGAATGTTTGGTAGGTTTCGCATAAAACACCGCTTTCTTTCCAGAAAGATTTCTGCCCCTATGATAGCTATTTCTGCGCCGCAATTCAACTGCTTTTTCGATCTTTTTGCAGGGTTTTCCCCAAAGCCCAAAAGCCCTCTTACCAGACCGCCTCTCCTCTTTTTAAACGGAAACGGGTGAAATGATTGGGTTAAGCAACAATCATTTCACCCGTTTCCGTTTATTGTATTCAGGGTAGGACAAAAAGGTTGAGGTAAATTGCACTGGAATTTGTACCATCTCTCTTGTTCTCTCAGCCTGCTTGGCATACAATGGAGGTAATTTTGAAAGGGAATTTTTGCGGGATAGGAGACAACTCAAGCACGTATTGATCTAAGGAGTAGTGATCGGCGAAGGAGAATAGACCCGTATGTATAGAAATTTGACAGCCAGAGATTTTTCTCGACAGGATGAAGCCGACGACGCGAATTTTTATGCGATGCCACGCATGGTTGTACATCTGGATGACAAAGCCGTCTCCCTGGTAAAAGATATTGCCCGCCGCCATATGCCGCCTATGCATGTGCGCGTGCTGGATTTGATGAGCAGTTTCCGCTCGCATCTACCCGAAGAGCGCCCATATATCGAGGTTATCGGGCTGGGGATGAACGCCTCGGAGATGCAAGCTAACCCTCAGTTAAGCCGCAACCTGGTTCACGATCTCAATAAAGATCCCCAGTTGCCCTTTAACACTGGCTATTTTGATGTGGTCATCAATACGGTTTCCATCCAATATTTAACGCAGCCCGTGGCCGTTTACCGGGAGGTGGCCCGTGTGCTGCGTCCTGCCGGCGTTTCGATTGTGGCCTTTTCTGACCGCCTGTTCCCCACCAAAGCTGTACGCGTCTGGACCGATGGTGACGATGAGGATCATATCTCCCTGGTGCAGGAATATCACCGCCTGGCGGGCGGCTTCCGCAATTTCCAGGTTGAGCGCCATCCAGGCGGAAACTCAACCTGGTTCCGCAGCGCGCAAGATCCGCTCTACGCGATCATTGCCACTCGTGATCCTTCTATGCCCATCACGACCACTGGACCACGCGGCCCGGTTACTGGTCCGCGTAATCCAATTACTGGCCCGCGCATCACCGGGCCACGCAACCCGATTACTGGCCCGCGCTGGTAAGTCTCAGGCCAGGTCCGCGGGAAAACGAGTCAGGAAGCGCTGGTAAGCGGCTTCTACCTGGCGGCGTGTCTGTTCCAGCGTGCCGCCGTTATCAATAACCTCGTCCACCAGCGGGATGCGGCGTTCAACCGAAGGCTGGGCTTGCAGGCGAGCGCGGGCTTCTGCCTCGCTCAGCCCATTGCGGGCTACCAGGCGCGCCAGCTCCTGCTCCTCGGGACAGGTGATCAGCCATTTGCTCTGGCAAAAGGCGCCTGATCCCCCTTCGAGCAGCTTCACCGCGTCAATCACGGCGACCCCGCCAGGACTGACACTGGCCAGTTCCCCGACCATCGCCTGACCCACGGCAGGATGAACAATCTCCTCCAGCCGCCGCATGGCCGCCGCATCCTGAAAGACCATTTCTCCCAGCTTCTTGCGGTCCACACTCCCATCCTCGGCCATCACACTCGCGCCAAAAACCTCCGCCACGCGGCGCGCGATTGGCTGCCCGCTCAGATAGAGCCGATGCACCAGCGCGTCAGCATCAATATATTTCTCCACTCCTAAATCCACCAGCATCTGCCCCACGGCAGTCTTCCCACAGGCAATATTGCCAGTAATCCCAAGAATACGAGACACGCGACACCTCTTTTTCGCTGATACTTTGACCTTCGCGACAAAGATCTCTCCCAGTATACGTCTAAGCGGCCTTGCTCTGCCTGAATCTTGTCTCGTTTTACCAGAACCAGAGAAGATACACAAAAGCTGAACCTTTGTATAAGCGTGCCCTTTCAATTTATGAGCAAGGGTTAGGAGCTAATCATCCTGATACAGCAACCAGCCTCAACAATCTGGCGGGACTCTATCAAGCGGAGGGGAAATATACAGAAGCCGAGCCGTTGTTCCAACAGGCATTCGCTATTCGGAAACGGACCCTGGGTGTGATCATTGGCTTTTTCAGGTATGCATCAACACCTGCGCTGTTTCGTAGCGCGCTGTCCGCCAGTTCACCACATCCGCGAGATCGCGGCGCAGTTCCTCCAGTTCGGCTTCGCGCGCCTCTTCCGTGGGAATCAGCGAGCCGCGCCAGACCAGCAAGATTTGCACTTCTTGCGGGCGCTGGTCGCTGCGCGCAACATAGCGGGCCGCTGTGCCTGGAAAGGTATGCGCGCTACTCAACCGCATGGCCTCTAGCTTTTTGTCCAGTTCTTTCTCATGTCCTGGCCGCGAGTTCACAAAGACATGCAACCACATCGATTTCCCAAGAGCAATATGCCACGCGGGCGTTTTTTTGCGCGGGCGCCCGGAAAGACCTTGCCGAAAGCTTTCAAGATCTTCTATGGAAATCATATGGACGCTATCAACGCGAAAAGCCTGGAGCTTCCCGGCCTCTATGTATTTGTAAACCCGGCGCTCCTGGACTCCCAAAACCTGGGCTGCTTTTTTAATCGAGAGATAGCCGGGTAACTCTGGAACATCAAATTCATCACTCATACAGGAAATAGCTTATTGCTTACCCCGCTTATATTAACAGGGCGAATAATTGCCCTATTTATATAAATGGACAATATGTGTTATACTTCTGTCATCGACAAGAAAGCATCTGCCAATAGGGAAATGGCAAGGGAAATAGTAGTAGGAGACGACAAGGAGATGATGATGGTAAAAAGTCCAGGATACCCTGTCCCGGAATTGATCGCTTATCTTGAAGCCATGCAGGATGCTGCTCAGAACGAGGAAAATGAATTTCGGGTGCTGGCGCAATTGCTGCTGCGCTGTTACGCGATTACCGAGCACGCCAACGCGCTCTGGCGTTCCGGGCGCTTCACGTGCGAGGAACCGGAAACTCTGGCCTGCAAGGCGACCCATTACGGCTTCCGGCGCCTGGTCCCGCTGCTGATCGAGAGCATGGCCGGCGGCTGGCGCGAGATGCTGGCCTATATCGAGCACCCCGAACAATATCCCTGGTACAATCCCAACACCGACTGGCCCGCGGCCCCTCCCCTCAAAGAATTTCAGCCCGCCGAGGATGAAGAGGAGTCTGTCGCCGCCAGGCTGGCTGTAGGTGCAGCGGCGGTGGGCGCGAGGTAACGCCATTATTCATACCGGAGGCGCTGCTCTGACGGCTGCGTGGCTCCGGTGTGTTCCTTGCCATACTGTTGTACAATGGTTTTGCTTGAAAGGCAGGTACGCAGAAATGCCGGTTGCGGAGCATTCCGGCGTTTCTGCGTAACTCCATCCCCAGGTAAATCGCTCAAGCCAACATATACCAGTCTCCACCGATACCATGCCTATTCCCGCTGCATACAAAAGAATGCCTATCATATCGATATCTTTCCTCTTGTTTTCTCACGCAGAGAGATGTATAAAAGGGGAAAGACTGGAAAGATTATAGAGGTGACGCTTGCTTGCCGTCTATTAGTTCCCCCCTGAGTACTATCTGGAACCTCTTCCTGGCTGTGGCCGTGTTAAGAAAAAGCGCTGCTGGCGGCCAGAGAGGGCACTTCCAAAAGTACTCTGGGAGTACCCGAAACAGAACGGTATATCGTACAATAAATCGACGATATTTCATATAAACAAGCGTAAATATGCGGCCATACTACGAAACGCAGTCGGGAGTGCTGCCCGGTGGGCGTTGGCCGGGGACGCTATGTTCCCGCGCAGCCACACGGGCCGGTCAGGCGTTCCCTTGTGCCCGGCTGAATGGCGCCAGCTTGAAGGAGATAAAGCGTGGGCAGACGCCTGGGACTCATCATTGGAGTAAATTCGTACCAGGATGCAACTTTTCGACCATTGCAGTTCGCGGAGACCGATGCGCGCGCGCTGGCTCAATGGCTGGTACACAATCGCGGCGGCAAATGGAATCCTGCGGATGTGCAGGTTTTACAGGGCGCGGAGGCGACACTCGAGCTTGTTGAAAGCCTGGTGATGCAGCTTTGTCTGCAGATGGTGACCTCCGAAGACATGATCTTCATCTATTTCGCGGGCTATGCTTTTGTCGATCAGGTCAGCGGTGAAGGCCAGTTGGCCTGTTACAATACGCGCTATCAGCAGAGCGGCAGCGGCTTGAACCTGCTGGCGCTGGTGAGCCAGGTGATGGCGCGCAGTCCCGCGGCGCAGATTTTCTGCGTTCTGGACTGTTTCCAGTTTGGCTCGGTCTGGAATATGCGTCGCGGCTCACTCTTTGACTACAAACCCCTGCTAGGCCCGGCGCTGCTCAATGGCCTGCAACAGATGCAGGGGCGCCTGCTGTATTGCACCTGCCGGGGCAACGAGGCACGGCCAGAAGTCAGCGAAAAAAATCTAGGCTCGTTTATGTATCGCATGATCATGGGCGTCGGCGGTCCAGCCATCGATCCCGGCACCGGCCAGATCACGCTACAGCGCTTGCACGCCTTTCTCTCGGAGAGGCTGAACGAGCAGCATAAACCCCAGGTCTTCGGCCAGGAGCAGCGCCCGCTGGTGCTGGTCGGCGAGATGCCTTCGTTCAAGGCAGGTGGCTTTATCCTATCCAGTGGCCCCCTATCAGGCGACATATTCGCGTCCGAAGGGTCTCAACTGGGTAGCATCCAGCGCTCCGGGAGTGTGGCGCAAATTTCGCCCGCGGACTCCGGCTTTGGCCAGGCAACCATGGCAACGGTGGAACAAAATCGCCTGCAACAGTGCCAGCAGATGCTCAGCCAGGCCATGCAGGTTTTCCAGGCTCAGAACTACCAGCAGGCCTATCAGATGGCAGAGATGATCCTGCAAATTAACCCTGACTTTACCGATGCTCTGATTTTGAAAGCGCAAACCCTGGCGGCCACCGGCCAGTTCCAGGAAGCATTGAGCACAATTCAGGAAACGGTTCAGCGCGATCCTGAAAACGCGCTGGGCTGGAGCATGGCCGCCGCGCTGCTCGCCAATCTCAACCAGTTCCCCGAAGCCATGTCAGCGGTCGATCGCTCTATCTCAATCGACCCCAGTAACAGCGAAACACACTCGATCAAAGAGATGATCCGTGAAAAGCTGGCCGAGGTACAATTCGACACCGGCAAGCGCTCGCGCCTGCTTCCCGCCCAGCGCAGGGTACGTGATACCGGCAAATCTTTCGCCCTGGCCGTGGGTATTCAGCTCCTGGCATTGATTATCGGCGTTGCAGGCGCCGCCGCGCAACTGGTAGTCCCATCGCTGCCAACCCTGGTTCCCATCGCCCTGGAGAGCCTGGCCCTCGCCCTGCTCGCCGTCAATGCCGGGCGCGGCGCGTTCCTCTACGGCTTCAGAAGATTCGGGCTCACCTTTGTATTTACCTTGATCTCCGCTGGCCTGGCTGTCGGCCTTTATTTCTCAGTGGTTAGAACCACGCCTATGACGCACTCTCTGCTCAATCTACTTTTGAAGTCATATAATCTTCTCCAGACGCTGACCATTCTCTTCTTCTGGCTGTGCGCCGCCGCGCTTGTGCCGTTCCTGGTGGGACTGATTGGCCTGATCGCGCATTTCATCAGGCGCGCAAGTGGCAGGAGGAAATAAAAGCATCCTTCCCAAAAACAAAACGCGAACTGTTCCCGCCCGGCACAGTTCGCGTTTTGTTTTTGGGAAGGATAGATTGAGAAGTTAGCTGGCGGCGCTGGCCAGCTCTTCCCATTCGGCCAGCAGTTCATCGACGCGCACCTTTGCCTGATCATGCTCTGTGGAAAGCTGTTTGAGCTGCTCGGCGTCGGCTTTCAGCGCGGCTTTGGCCAGCTTCTCTTCAATCAGCTTGACCTGAGTCTCGGCCTTTTCGATGTCTTTTTCGACATCTTCAACGCCGCGCGTCCGGCCTTTACTGCGCTTGCCATTGGAACGCGCGGGCGCGGGGGCGGGCACAGGTGCGGCGGCGGCTTTCGCGGGCGCGGGCGGCTCTTTGGCGCCGGACTTGAGAGGCGCGGGCACGTCGAGTACCAGAGGGCGTTTACGCGTGCGATACTCGGTGTAGTTGCCCAGGTACGGGATGAGCACGCCATCTTCGATGATCCAGACTTTGGTGGCCAGGCTATCGACAAAGTAGCGGTCATGCGAGACGAAGAGCAACGTTCCCTCGAAATCGCCCAGTACCTCTTCCAGAAACTGGCGCGATTGCAGGTCCAGGTGGTTGGTCGGCTCGTCCAGGATCAAGAAGTTGGAGCCCTGCAAGGTCAGCTTGGCCAGGGCCACACGGCTGCGTTCACCACCGCTCAGCGCGCCAATTGGCTTGAAGACATCATCTCTGCTGAAGAGGAAGCGCCCCAGGAAGCTGCGCGCGCCCTCTTCGCTCAGCGGACTGATATGGCGGATCTCGTCGATGATCGTGTTGTCAAAGTTGAGGCCAGCGTGCGTCTGCGAGTAATAGCCAATCCGCACGTTATGTCCCAGCGACATACTGCCGCTCAGCGGGGCAATCTCGCCAATGATTGTGCGCAAAAGCGTCGTCTTGCCCGCGCCATTGGGTCCAAGCAGCCCGACGCGATCACCGCGCATCAGCTCCAGGTCGGCCACGCGCGCCAGGAGAACTGGCTCGTCGCCCGGCTGGCGCGCTGGAAAGCCCGCGGCCAGTTGGCGCGTGGAGAGCACGGTTTGTCCGCTATCGACAACCGAGCTAAACTCGAAATGCATCTCAGCGAAGTCGCGCGGTCGCTCCACTCGCTCCATGCGGTCCAGCAGCTTCTGACGCCCGCGCGCCTCGCGGCTGCGCTGGCCCGCTTTATAGCGGCGGATAAATTCTTCAGTGTGCGCGATATGCGCCTGCTGGGCCTCGTATTCGCGCAGGCGCCGCTCCATACGCTCCTCGCGCAGCTTGAGATAGGTCGTATAGTTGCCGGGATACTCTTCAACGCGATTAAAAGCCATCTCAATCGTGCGCGAGACGACTTTATCCAGGAAGTAGCGGTCATGCGCCACAATCACCATCGCGCCCGGCCAGCTATTGAGGTAGGTCTCCAGCCATTCCAGCGCCTCAAGATCGAGGTGGTTGGTCGGCTCGTCCATCAGCAGGAGATCCGGCTCCTGCAAGAGCAGCTTGCCCAACGCCGCCCTGGTACGCTGGCCACCGCTCAGGTACATCACTGGCGCTGTCTGCTGCTCACGCGTAAAGCCCAGGCCGTCCAGCACCTGCTCGACCTTGTTTTCGTAGGTGTATCCACCGCCATGCTCCAAGCGATGCTGGAGATCGGCATAGTGCGCCAGCAACTGCTCGTGCAACTGCTGATCAGCCTGTGCCTCTGGCGAAGCCAGGCGCGTTGCGACCTCTCCTAGCTCGCGCTCCCACACGCGTACATGCTCAAAGACAGTCGAAAGCTCCTCGCGCAGCGTATTCTCAGGCTGAAAATCAGCGTGCTGCGTCAAATAGCCAATCCGGGCATTGCGCGCGCGCGCAATCGTCCCTTCCTCGGCCTCCTCGGAGCCCGCCAGGATATTCAAAAGGGTAGATTTTCCCGCCCCATTGGGTCCAACCAGGCCGATACGATCGTGCTCATCAATTTTAAAACTGACATTTGCAAAGACACGTTCCGCGCCAAAAGATTTCCCTAATTGCGTAACACTAAGAACTGGCATATGTAATTCACCGGATGAGTTTTTTCTGAAATCTGCAAAAGAGGACCATTTAAGAACCCTGTTAGCCTATCATATTGGCTGGCAACTTGCAAGAGAAAAAACGTTATTGGGCGCCCATCATTTTTTGACGGGCACCCCATTTTGCCCTTTCAACTTTGTCCCGCCTCATCCGTAATTATGCAAATGGAGCTTTATGCGTACCTGGATAAACAGAGCCAGTTTTTCAGAGAGAAGGAGATAGGGAGATGTCTCAGCAGCATGCAGAGTTTGAGGGAGAATTTCGCGATGGCCCGCGGCCACATGAGGCCTATCACGAAAATCATATGGAAACGCCCATTTCTTCATATATGACTTCTGTACCTCCACAGATGAGTTATGGTCAACCCTTGCATATCTATGTGAATGTGCCAGGTCAGGCATCGCAGACGCCTGCTCAACAGTCCCAGCCGATCCAGCAGCCCAGACTCCAGCCAGTTCAGCAGCCCAGACAGGAGGGTACTGGTCTTGGTGTGCGCGTGGTGCTGGGGATTTTTTCGATGCTCTTTGTGATGATCATGTTTCTGGTGGCCCTGTCCACTGCCCAGAACAGCTACTATAACGGATATGGTATGATGGGCGCGCTGGCAGTCTTCTTTTCTGCTTTCTTTGCCGTTGTGGTGCTGGTTATTAATGTAGTAGTGAATCGCAAACGCTAAGCTCTGTTTGCGCGAATCTTTTGCATAAAGTGTGCAGCGATCTTGTGGAGAGATGGACATAGTTCTGCCGTGCGATTCTGGGTGCTGAAACGTTCTAAGGGTATGGGGAATGATGGCTACTCTTATTTGGGCCATCGCCGGACAGACTTTTCCCTTCTAGAAAACAGGTGGCTTTATGCATGATATTCGTATTGATCGTTGGGCACATACCCTTGTCCATTACTGTCTCTCGATCAAAGAGGGAGATAACGTTTCCATTCATGCCACTCCTCTGGCCGCGTCTCTGATTGAGGCGGTCTATCGAGAGGTTTTGCGCGCGGGTGCCAATCCGCTGCCGTTTGTAACGCTGGAACATCTGGATGAGATCCTTTTGCAGGAGGCCAATCCGAGCCAGATTGAGCAGTCGTATCAGTTGTTACGCGCGCTCGCGCCGCGAATCGACGCGCGGCTCTCCATTTTGTCCGATAGCAACACCAAGGCGTTGAGCAACGTTGATCCGGTGCGAGCCGCGCAACGCGGCCAGGTGTACGCGCAAGTGCGCGCGGCCATGGCGGAGAAAGAGGATTTTCGCTGGACTCTGACCCTCTATCCTACCGTCGCGTACGCGCAGGATGCCGAGATGTCGCTGCACGACTTCCAGGAATTTGTCTTTGATGTCTGTTTTTTGAACGATACGGACCCCAGCGCGCGCTGGCGAGCTGTCTCCGTCGAGCAACAGCGCCTGGTCGACTGGCTGGTGGGCCGCAAACAGGTGCACATTCTTGGCCCCGGCACTGATCTGCGCCTCTCGATTGAAGGGCGCGTGTTCATCAACAGCGATGGCAAGCGCAACTTTCCCAGCGGCGAATTTTTTACCGGCCCGCTGGAGCAGAGCGCCAATGGAGTCATTCAGTTTGACGTGCCTTCCTCTTACAACGGGCGCACCATCGAAGGCGTGCGCCTGGTTTTCCGCGAAGGCAAAGTTATCGAGGCCAGCGCACGCCGGGGCCAGGAATATCTGGCGAGCATGCTGGATCTCGATGCCGGAGCGCGTTACCTCGGCGAATTCGCCTTTGGCAACAATCCGGGCGTCGTGCGCGCCACCAAAAACACGCTCTTCGACGAAAAAATGGGCGGTACCGTTCACCTCGCGCTCGGCAACAGCTATCCCGAAACCGGCGGGCGCAACATCTCCGCCGTCCACTGGGATATGGTCTGCGACCTGCGCCAGCAAGGCGAAGTCTGGATCGACGATGTGCTGTTCCTGAAAAATGGCAAGATTCTGGTCTAGGCGGGATTTTTGAAGAGCAAACGACAGATGAGCCGAAAAATC
>DASVMX010000581.1:0-23132 GCA_036384215.1 Ktedonobacteraceae bacterium
CTGATATCAATCTCGGTCAACTCATACGCGGTCTCTTCCGCCATCTCCTCCAACAACTCCCGCGCCTCCTCACACAGATGGCAGCCAGCCTTGGTATAAAACGTGACCGCGAAGGTAGCCTGTTCTTCCACGCCTTTCTCCAGTCAATAGAGTGTGTTTTCTATCATACCATATTCGGCCATACCATATTCGGCAAAGAAAACACACCGAAGCCGCGGCTCCGGTGTGAAACTCATTCACGAGGAGGTTACAGGCGGATTTAGCACGCTACTGGCGGGCCCGAACAGAACCAGGCTAACGGGTGGGAGTTGTGTGGCGCTACAGGCGCGCGGCCAGCCGCCTCTATCCTGAGTATTCCACCAACCAGCGTGGCAAGCAGAAAAGCTACGACGACGATTACGAGCAGTGTGCGCTGCAAATTGAGTTTTTTCATGTCATCTTTCCTTCCCATGGTGATAAATCTAAATTTAATCGGAAAAGCACTTCTCCGTCTGTTTATATGTGTAGATATAAATGAAAATCTTGCGATTATTTATGTAATTTTCGGAGTGCGGATTGAAATTGAGCGTAGATCACCGCTGAGAGGCGGGGTAAAGGAGAGACGAAAGATGACAGGAAAAACGGTTGTAACGCAGGAAACGGTACGCGAGCTGGCGGAACGCATGATGCAGCGCTACGCGCGCGGTCTGGTGAGCGTGGACGAGCTGGAAGATCGGCTCAGACGAGCCTGGCGGGAGTTGAGGCCAGTGGATGACGCGCCCGCGGAAATTACACTGGAGACGCTGGCGCGCGGCCTGTGTATCCAGGTCTTATGCGAGGCCTGCCAGCTCCCCGCTGGCCGGAGGCGCGACCTGGCCTTCGAGCTGCTCAGCGAGTACCTGGAACAGGCGCTGGGAGATATCGGCGGGACCACGCGCTACACGGCCCGCGAGGTGCGCGAGGAGATTGTGCAGCAGGCTCTGTGCGAGATTCTCCAGAGCCTGCGCAATGAGCGGAGCAGGCCAGAGCAGCCGCTGGCCTTCCTGGGCTGGGCGCGCGTAATTCTGCGTCGCCAGCTCACCCTCTACTGGCGCAAGCAGCCTCCCCAGGAGGAGCTTTCGCTGGAGGGCCAGGACGAACAGTGGTCCGCCGAATACGTCGACGTGAACGCGCCAGACCCGCTGAGCGTGGTACTGCGGCGCGAACGGCGCGCGGAACTCCAGGCTGCCATCGCCAGGCTGCGCAACCCTCATTACCGCGCCGTTCTGCTCACCATCTACTTTCAGGAACGCGAGGTGCGCCAGGTCGCCGAACTCCTGCACGCACAGCCGCCCGACATCCACCTCTGGCACCACCGCGCCCTCCACGCGCTCCACAAACAACTCACCCGCGGCGGCTGGCCCCAACCTTGAAATCACGAGGTGAACTGCTTCAGTGAGAAGCTGTAACACCAGGAATCGCCACTTCACGCGAGGCACTCTGCCCATCTCGGCCTGAGTGAGACAACCCACAGTTGCTAATCCTACTGTAGAAACGTTGGGCAAAATTGCTCGGGTGTTAGAGGTCGATGTTTCTGAACTTCTCGAAAGCATATCAGATGATGAAGATGGATAGTGCATATGATAAAAGGGTGTAGGATAGGGTGTATGGACCGCACGGTCCATACACCCTATCCTACACCGGAGCCGCGGCTCCGGTGTGCTCATTCGGGCTCTTTAGCCAGACGCACGCCTATATAGGCAATTCCGTGCTTACTCCGCGCGCAAGTGATTTCTCTTACCTGTTTGATTTCACGCGCAAACTGCTTGTTGCTGACCAGTTCGATGTCGTTCTCGCTGGTCCAGCGTTTGTAGCGTTTGTAGAGCTGGTGCGCGGGGGTGCGGGCCGCGGGGTCGAGGATGCAACACTGGCTAATGAAGTCCTGGACGCTGCTCTCGGCCCGGTGGTACTCCTGGCGGGCCTGGCGCACGCCCGCGGGGATGGCGAGGCCGAGGCGCTGCCATTCGAGAGCTCCGCGCACGAGCCAGGCGAGGATGCCGCTGGCTTCGGCTGCGAGGACATCGGCCAGTTTGGGATCGCGCAGGCGTTCGTTGTCCCACTCGGGCTTTTCGACGAAGCGCACGTTGAAGACGACCGGGCAGAGCCGCTCCCAGAAGGCGCTGTCCGCTGGATCGGCTTCGGGCTGGTAGTTGGTGAGCAGAATCAGCAGGTGCGAGGGCGCGAAGGTGTATTCCCTGGCGTAAAGCTGGCGGGCGACAATCGCTCCTCCTCCGGTAAGTTGCTTGATCTGTTCTATGGCGAAACGCGCGTCGCGGTTGCTCTCGCTGACCCAGGCGATGCGTTTGCCCTGCAGATTGCACAGGTGAGGTCTGGCGGCTCCAGGGGAGCCGACACGCCCGCGGGAGATGAGCACGTCGTCTGAAACGGCGCCAACAGTCTTGCCCAGAACCTGCTCCAGGACGTGCATCAGCGTATCTTTGCCGTTACGCCCCTCTTCTCCGTAGAGCATGAGGAAGATATGCTCGCTGACGTGGCCGGTGATGCCGTAGCCCAGGACGCGCTGCAAGAAGGCGAGCAGTTCTTCGAGTTCGCCCTCCTCGCGATCGCTGAAGAGCTCGCGCAGAAATTGCTGGAAACGCGGCGCGGGCTCGTCAAGACCCTTCCACGCGGTGGGGATGATTGTGCGCAGGTGATCGTCGGGCTGGCCAGCGCGCAGGGTGCCGGTGCGCAGATCGATCACGCCCTGGCGCGTTCCCAGCAGCCAGGGGTTGGCGTCCCATTTGCTCCCGTGCACGCTCGAAAGGGTCTGGACATAGTTCAGCATGTTGTCCGTGCGCTTCGAGGCTTTGAGCGCCTCTACACGCGCCTGCAACAGCTTGATCTGCTTTTCCTTCTCCGGGTTGGCTCCCCGCTTCTGATCCCGCTCTACTTGCCTGGACACCTGTTCGCTCGCTTTCTGATACACGCTGGCCAGGGCACCGCTGACCAGCAGGCGGATCGCGCCGTTCTCGTTCTCTTCCCAGTAGTGCTCGCGCCAGAAGTGCCAGCCCGCCAGCGTGTCACGCTTGGAAACGTCGTGCAGGCAGCGTCCGGCGAAAAAATTCAGTAATGACGGCTGTTGGAAAAGCATCTGCTGATTTTGGGCATAGTATTTCCGCTGATCTTCATACATAGTAAACATAATCTTTTTAGTAGATATAATTTGAACACATTTATACAAAGAGTGACTTCATTCCCTCTTATTTATACTATATAGGCAAAATGAATCGACAATAACAAATATTGCGCCTGTTTCCGCGCTTTCCACTACTTTATCACTTGTTTTCGCGGGATATGCGCCTTGTGCTGCCCTAAAATTGTGAAAAATGCACATTTGTAGTGAGAATTTCTCATCGTCCTCTCATGTGTGCCGGGTATACTTACGTCTAACCTGTACATCCGAGGAACAGTGGGATCAGCCAGCAGAGATTTGCTGGCTGATCTTTTTGGCTTGAAACGGCGAATGGAGCGGCGGCCTTCACGCCTGTCGTCTTTTGCTTGACCGCCACTGTTGTCCGAACCTGTGCATAGAGCGAGGCTAAACGCTGGCGAGGTTTTCCTGTGAGCGGGGCAGGGTGATGGTGAAGGTTGAGCCGTGGCCGGGCTGGCTTTCGACATCGATGGTGCCGTGGTGGGCACGCACAACCCAGGCGACAATGGCCAGGCCAAGGCCGTTGTTATTGCCGGAGTTGTGGGTGCGCGCGGAGTCGGCGCGATAGAAGCGGTCAAAGATGCGCGGCAGGTGCGCGGATGAAATGCCGATGCCGCTGTCGCGCACAGTCAGCGTGGCCCATTCCTCTGTGCCGGCGATGCTGACGACGACGCTACCACCGCAGGGGGTGTAGCGGATGGCGTTATCGAGCAGGTTCATAATAACCTGGATCAGACGGGCCTCGTCGCCGTGTACATCGACGGGCGAGCCGGGCTCCACGCGCAGGGAGACGCCGCGTTCGATGGCCAGGGCTTCGGCGTTGGCGGCCACGGCTTCAACGAGCAGGTGGAGCGGGACGGTTTCCATTTCAAAGGGCATTTTCCCTTCGTCCGCGCGGGCCAGGACAAGCAGGTCGCCGATCAGGTGGCCCAGGCGCTCGGACTCGCCATTGACCTGGCGCAGGACGGTGAGGTATTCGTCCAGTTCGCCCGGCTGCTGCAAGGCCAGGTCGGTCTTGCTGCGAATCACCGCCACCGGCGTGCGCAGTTCGTGGGAGGCATCCGAGACAAAACGGCGCTGGCGGTCGAGGGTCTGCTCCAGGCTGGCCAGCATCTCGTTAAAGGTCAGGGCCAGCGCCTGCACCTCGTCGCTGCTGCGGGGCACAGGTACGCGCTGGCGCAGATCGCCCGCTTTAATCGTGCGCGCAACCTCGATCAGACGCCGGATAGGCAGGAAGGCGCGCCCAACCAGCCAGTAGCTGCCCAGCGCCCCCACCAGCAGCACAAAAAAGGCCGCGATCAGCAATTCAGTCGTCACCTGCTTGAGCGCGCTCTCGACCTGGTTGAGCGAGGCGCCGGCCTGGATAATGGCGAAGACCTTGCCGTCGTCAGCGATGGTCCGGCTGTAGACGCGCACCTCCTGATCGTCGCCGACCCTGACCGTTCCCTGCCAGGGAGTGCCCTGCAGCGGCTGGGTGACGCTCTGCGCCGGCACGCGAATTTTCTGGAAGGCCGGGGTCTGGTAAACCACCTGTCCGTGGATATCCAGCAGGCGCACCAGGTTGTCAAAGTTTACATCGGCCTGTGAGGTCAGACGGTTATCGGACGGATCAAAGCCCGGCAAATTATTGATTGGATCGTGGATCGTGATCTTGCCCTGTTCCAGGCTCACTCCATCGGCCAGTTGCTGAGTACGCAGTCTCAGGCTCGCGTCCGGGCTGCCAGCCAGCGATTGCTCCAGGTTGATATAGACCAGCACGCCCGCTAGCAAGAGCAGCAGTCCGAAGATAGCCGTGTACCAGAAGGTCAACTGCACACGCACGCCCGGACGCAGCCAGCCGCGTTTCCCGCGCGCCGCCGCCGCCAGCCGCGCGCCAGTTGTCCCCGGCGCTGGCAGATGATAGCGCGCGGGGGACGCGGCTGCTGGCGGCGGGACTGGTGATAGGACAGGCTCCGGCCTGACTGGAACATGCTTCATCACTCCGGCTCCTTGAGTTGATAGCCAGCTCCGCGCACCGTCTGAATCAGATTTGGCTCACCCGCGGCGCACAGCTTGTTGCGCAGATAACGTACATAGACATCGATGACATTGGAAAAGTGTTCCGCGTCATAGTCCCACACGTGCTCGGCGATGGTCGTGCGGCTCAAAACCGTGCGCGGATGGCGCAGCAAAAAGTCGAGCAGAGCGTATTCCTTGCTCGAAAGCGTAATCAAGCGTTCACCGCGCCTGGCCTCGCGCGAACGCGTATCCAGCGCGAGGTCCAGAAAGCGCAGCACCGGATCTTTCGGCTGCTGATTGCGCCTGAGCAGCGCCCGCACCCTGGCCTCCAGTTCAGAGAACGCGAACGGCTTGGCCAGATAATCGTCCGCGCCCTGGTCCAGTCCGTGCACCCGCTGCTCTACCTCGCCCAGCGCGCTCAGAAAGAGGATCGGGATCTCCAGAGACTGCTCGCGCACCATGCGGCAGACCTCCAGCCCGCTCAGTCCCGGCAGCAAAATATCCAGGATCAGCAGGTCATAGGTCACCTCCAGCGCCATCTCAAACGCGTCCTCCCCATTCTCCACCAGGTCCACCGCGTAATGACAGCGCTCCAACCCCTTTTTCAGATCCGGCCCCAGCAGGGGATGATCCTCAGCAACAAGAATACGCATAGGCATCTCTCTCAGCTATTTGCTATCTATGGTTCACTCAATGCCTTCACCGACTCGCTCGCCCACTTCCCCAAAAGCCATCCTTTCGTACACATCATCGACAGGAAAACGCGCGTCCAGGCAGGGCAAAACCACCTCATCCCCGGCATTGAAGCACTGGTAGCGCCATTGCTTGCCATCTTTATAGTACATCTCAACATACGGTTCCCACGAATCAACCAGGACATATGCTTCTATCGTTGCACAGGCCAGGTAAGCCTGCAACTTTTCCCGGTGATCCTTCAATTCTGTACGAGAAAACAGAACCTCCACAACCACGCGGGGCGCTTCTATAAGCGTATTGCCAGGCCGCCAGTCGGCAGCATTGCACGAAACTGTTACATCTGGATAAACATAGTCCCATCTCTCACTCTCCCCATTTCTCAGAAGCACCTGGACACCATATCCGAAAAATCGACATACCCCCGAATCTAACACGCGATCCATTATCAACTCTATATTGCGCTTGATTTGACCGTGTTCAACGTTGCAACCACCCATCAGATAGGCTTTGCCATTAATATACTCATATCTTTCATCATCCAGTTGTTCGAGTCGATCATACTCTTCTACAGACATGTTTTTGCCGGAAACGTACATCGGCTTATCTTTGCTGATTGGTTTCTCAAAAAGGACATCATCAATATCATGGTTCAGCGTGCCCCCTGCCATCATGTACACACGGCCATCAACATATTCATAGCGATCTTCGCTCTTTTCTTCCAGTGCGAAATAGTCCTCCACGCTCATCTTTGGATGCTGTTCTAATGCCATTTCGTATACCTCGTGGATGCCAAACTCGCTGTTCTCCTGGCGTTCTTTGAATTCTACCTGTGACATATGAAAGGTTGATGAAAAAGCCTCGTCGTCGTCCCACCTCGAAACCAGCGCCATAGCAATTCTCCTCCATGCTCCAAAACTTCTTCATCTTAACCTCAGTTTATCATATTTCCTCTGGCAGTCAGGCTATCAGAGAAGCTGATTTTATTCAAGATGAAGCATAAACAAATTAGTATCACTATGAAATTTCTATTTCATGAACTAAATTATAAATGCTTAAATTAGAAAAAGCAAGAGGGTGTGAGAACATTTTTTCGCGGGAGAGAATGTGTGGTTGGCACCAATCTCAGTTTCTTTTCCGAAGAAATCTGTCCTAAAGGACATCTCAATGCAGGAAAAGACGGTGTTATAATGGGCAGACGAGGCAGGGATGGGGTGAGTTGGACTCATCTAGAATGAAAGGCGTTTCATGAAAAAACCGGCTTACAAGTGGATTGCGCTTTCGGTGACGACGGTTGGTTCGCTGATGGCGGCGATTGATTCGACGATTGTGATTCTGGCTCTGCCGAATATGTTGCAGGATCTGCGCTCGGACCTGGTGAAGATGACCTGGGTGATTATGGCCTACCTGATGGTCAGTACAGTGCTCCAACTGACCTTCGGGCGCATGGCCGATATGTTCGGGCGCGTGCGCATGTATAACCTGGGCTTTGTGGTCTTTACGGCTGGCTCGGTGCTGTGCGGCTTCGCTCCC
This sequence comes from Ktedonobacteraceae bacterium, assembly GCA_036384215.1. Taxonomy (GTDB): domain Bacteria; phylum Chloroflexota; class Ktedonobacteria; order Ktedonobacterales; family Ktedonobacteraceae; genus Paraktedonobacter. Next base: position 7,394 of record DASVMX010000581.1, read on the forward strand.
AACGATGGCTTCCTGATCGCGGCGCGCGTGGTGCAGGGTGTGGGCGGCGCGATGCTGACGGCCAATTCGATGGCGATTATCACCGAGGTTTTCCCGGCTGAACAGCGCGGTCAGGCCATGGGCTTTAACGCGGTAACCTGGGGCGCCGGCAGCGTGCTGGGTCCGGTCCTGGGAGGCTTTCTCCTGGCAGTGGCAAACTGGCGCTGGATTTTCTTGATTAACGTGCCCATTGGAATTATTGGGACGCTCAGCGCGTATTTTCTGCTGCACGATATTGAAACCAGACCCACGCGCGAACGCTTCGATCTCTTCGGCGCGATCTCGTTCTGTGTCGGCCTGGTGACGCTGCTGCTGGGCATTATGAATAGCATTGGCGCGGGCTGGCTCTCGCCCTCGGTGCTGGGTCTGCTGGTCGTGGCGGTGCTGGCTTTTGCCGCGTTCATCCTCTGGGAATATCGCTCAAAGTATCCCATGCTTGATCTGCGCCTTTTCGCGAGCAGCCACTATACGTTCTCGGTGCTGGCCGCGACCTTCCAGACACTGGCAAATTTCGCGGTGAATTTCCTGATTCTCTTCTATCTACAGGGCGTGCGCGGCTATGATCCGCTGACCGCGGCCCTGCTGATCCTGCCGTTTCCGGTGCTGACCTCGCTGCTTGGCCCATTCGGCGGACTCTGGGCCGACCGCGACCGCTTCCACGGGGCCACGCCCGCGACGGTAGGTCTGCTCTTACAGGTCCTCTCGCTGGTGATTCTGATCTTCCTGACCCCCGACACGCCCTATCTGCTCCTGGCGCCCGCGCTGGGTCTGATGGGCATCGGAGGCGCGATTTTCTGGTCGCCCAATACCAGTTCGACCATGGGGGCCGCGCCGCGCAACCGCCTGGGCGTGGCCTCGGCAACCCTCAACACCATGCGCAATATCGGCATGGTCTGTAGCTTCGCGCTCTCCCTGGCCGTCGCAGCCGCCGCGATGCCGCCCAAACTGGTCAACGAGGTCTTCCTGGGCACCGTGGGACGCCTGCCAGCGGGCATTGCCAGCGCCTTTACCGGCGCTATGAGCCGCGCCTTCGTCGCCTCAGCCATCATCTGTCTGCTGGCCCTCTTCTTCTCGATCATTCGCCAGAACAGGCGCGTCGTGGTCTCCAGCACCTCGCCATCTGTTCCGCAAACTCAGCCGAGTGGGACATCCGCCGCGGAATAAACAGAATGAGAGCTAAAATCTATGAATGGAGCAACCGGCTTCACGCCGGTTGCTCCATTCATAGATTTTAGCTCTCATTCTCACCATTGCTCTAGCGAGATTCGCCAGTCAATTGACAAAAACAGGCAAATCGTTTATTATTCTTATAAATATAGTGAATCATAGGTGTTTCATTGGTAATTCTCACCAGATTTTATACAAAAAACTGCAACTTTGCCAGTGGTCGCGCGTATATGGTATATCCATGAGTAGGGAATCTGATTGGAAAAAGGGCATTATTTCGATGAATAAAACAAGCAAAATGCCGCCAGGGCCGTTGAGCGGTGAAAATAGTGAACTGTTGAGCACGAAGTTGACGCCGCCGCGTTTGCGCGGGCCGCTGGTGGAACGGGAGGCGCTGTTTGAGCAGATGGACGAGGGATTAGAGCAGCGCGTGATTCTGCTCTCCGCGCCCGCCGGAGCCGGGAAGACCACGCTGGTGCGCGCCTGGCTGGATACCAGGACGGGACGCGCGAAGATGCCACCAGTCGCCTGGGTGGCGCTGGATGCCAATGAGAACGACCCGGTGCGCTTCTGGCGTTATGTGTTGACTGCCTGCCAGAGCTTCCAGCCTGGCCTGGGTGCGCAATCCCTGGAGGCTCTGCGCCGTTTGCAGCAGCCATTTGAGACCACGCTGACGATCTTTATTAATGAACTGGCGCAACTGGCGGGCCGGGGTATCCTGGTTCTGGAAGATTATCACACAATTAACTCGCCGCGCGTCCACGAAACCCTGGCCTTCCTGCTCGATTATCTGCCCGAAACCCTGCGCGTGGTACTGATTACACGCGCTGATCCTCCCCTGCCGCTGGCCCGCTGGCGTGTCCACGGGGACCTCTGCGAGCTGCGCGCCAACAATCTGCGTTTCACGCGGCAGGAGACTCGCGCCTTTCTCCAGCAGGCATTCCCGTTCCCGCTCACGCCCGAAACGCTGGCGCGTCTGGACGAGCGCGTTGAAGGCTGGGCCGCGGGCCTGCGCCTGCTGACCCTGGCCTTACAGGGCAGGCGCGATCCACGCGAGATCGAGAATATGCTGGCCACGTTCTCCGGCAGTCACCAGCACATTCTCGAATACCTGGTCGCCGATGTGCTCAACGCGCTGGCTCAGGAGCTGCAAGATTTCTTGCTTCAGACCAGCCTGCTGCCACGTCTGAACGCGCCCCTGTGCGACGCGCTCACCGCGCGCCAGGATAGCGCGCACGTACTCGCGCAGCTTGACCAGGCCAACCTCTTCCTCTATCCACTCGACGCCAGCGGACAGTGGTATCGCTATCACGCGCTCTTCGCCGAAGCCATGCAGCACGAGGCCCGCCAGCGCCTGGGTGAGGAACGCTGGCGCGAACTCTACCGCCAGGCCAGCAATTGGTACGAAGAACATGGCTCACAACTGGAGGCCATCTCCATGGCCATGGCCGGCCACGATTTCTCCCATGCCGCGGACCTGATGGAACGCCTGACAAACCCGCAGGTTTTCCAGAACGAGTACTACACCCTGCTTACCCTGGCTGAAAAGCTGCCCGAAGAAGAGTTGCAAACGCGACCAGATCTCTGCATCATCTACGCCACGGGCCTGCTCTATCTCACCGACCGGCGCGCGCCCTCCACGCCAGTCCTGATTGAGCATCCTCTGCAAATAGCCGAACGCGTCTGGCAGGCCGAGGGCAATCGCCGGGGATTGGGCGAAATCGAAGCCCTGCGCGCCTCCGCGTGCCTCTGGCAGGCCGACTATCCGCGCGCCTTCGAGTTGTCCCGCCGCTCGCTTGAACTCCTGCCACCCGACGACCTGCTCTGGCGCGGCACCAGCCTGGTTACACTCTCCCTGGCCGAAATGTTCTCTGGCAACCCCAACCAGGCACAACAGATGTTGATGGAAGCCCGCCAGGTCAACGAGGCCGCCGGCAACGCCTTCGCCGCTCGCGCCACGCGCTTCATCCTCTGCCAGCTCTACCTGTACCGGGGAAAGTTGCGCCTGGCCGCGCAGATCTATCAACAACTGTTCAGCGAAGCCGAAGCCGCGCAGGACTTCCCCGACGCCGGCGCGGCCTGCCGGGGTCTGGGCGAACTGGCCTACGAATGGAATAACATCGAGACCGCGCGCGAAGCCATTTTGCAGGCCATCGACGTGTTCCGGCGCTTCCCCGACGACGAGAGCCTGGTTCACGCCATGCTGCCTATGGCGCGCCTGGACCACCTCGCCGGTCAGACCGACCAGGCCCAGAAGGATCTCACCGCGCTCACCGCGCAGATGCAGCGCTGGCCATACTTGCTGCACGAAATCCACGCCACACAGGCTCTGCTCGCCCTGGCCAACGGCGATCTGCTCACCGCCCGGCAACAGACAGCCACCTGCGCTCAGGTCAGCGACCCCAACATCTTCCCCCAGCAAGACGCCCTGGCGCGCCTCAACGCCCGCCTGCTCATTGCCAGCGGCGAAACCAGCGAAGCGCTTGAACTCCTGCTCACCTGGCAACAAGAAACCCAGGAGCGCGGCTTCACCCGCAGCCTGCTGGAAATCCTCGTCCTGCAAGCCCTTGCGCACCACGCGCGCAAAGAATCCTCCCAGGCACGCCAGGCGCTGCTCCAGGCGCTCACCCTGGCCCGGCCCGAAGGCTATCAACGCCTCTTCCTCGACGAAGGCCCGGCCATCGGCGAACTTCTGCGCACCCTCCTGCCCGAAATCCGCGAAGAGCACCTCCAGGCCTGGGCGCGCGAACTTCTGCACACCTTCAACCGTGAATACAGCACACCTGCCTCCGCGGGCGCGCCCGGCGCCGAAGCCCAGCTCATCGAGCCGCTCAGTCCCCAGGAACGACGCGTCCTGCGCCTCCTGGCCGCCGGTCGCTCCAATCCAGAGATCGCCAACGAACTGGTCGTCTCAATCAACACCATCAAAACCCAGGTGCAGAGCATCTACTACAAACTCGGCGTCAACAGCCGCCAGGAAGCCCGCGATGCCGCCCACAAACTCCACCTGGTCTAACTACACGCTTCTGTCTCAATTTCCCCAGACGTCTACGAGGTAGCGATTCTGCCGGGTCAGTTCGTTAAGCCATTGCTCGGCCTGCTCGACTGGAGCCTCCATCTGCTCCTGATAGATGGAGGCAAACGTTCGACGCACCGCCGGGGCCATCTGGCTGGCATCACCGCACACGTAAATGATAGCTCCGGCCTGGAGTTGCAGCCAAACCTCATTCCGCTGTTCGCGAATACGATCCTGCACGTACACCTTTTGCGCCTGTTCACGAGAACACGCCACGGAAAGTTGTGTAATGCCCTGACGCTCAAAGTCCCGCAATTCGCTCTCGTAGATGAAATCCTGCTGCGAGTTGCGGCATCCAAAGAAGAGCAATGCGGGGCCGACTGGCTGACCCGCGTTTTTCTGGACGGCCCGTTCCTGCAAAAAGCCCCGAAACGGCGCCAGGCCTGTGCCAGGCCCCACCATAATCAGCGGTGTCCGCATATCTTCGGGCAGACGGAAACTGGAATGCGTATCACGGACAAAGGCAAAGATGGTATCACCAGCCTGACGGGAACTCAGGTAGGTAGAGCAAACACCTTGATACTCGCCATAGCCTGCTTTGGCCTCACCCCGGACAACCCCAACGGTGATACTACACTCACTGGCATCAGACAGTGGCGAGGATGAAATCGAGTAGTAACGTGGGCGTAGCGGCGAGAGCAGTTCCAGGTAGACATGAAAGGGCATGGTACAGGCCCGAAATTCTTCTAACAGGTCGATCAACGATTTCCGTTTCGCCAGCACCTCGCTGCGATAAAGAGCCGCGCTGGCCTCAGTGTCACCTGAAAGCGACAGCAGCTTTTTCTTGTCAGGCGGGCACTCGGTATGTTCGACCATGGCTTTGATCTGACTACGCGAAGCAACCTCCTGCAACTCAACAAAGTCGGAGAGCAGATCAAAAACCAGAACGGTTTTTTCAACCGGCAGATTGGTCTTCCGTCCATCCTGTTTGTGTAAACGCAAACGCGTCTCCTGGTCGAAGCCGAAGTGCGCAGCCACGCGCCGCACCCGGTCTGGACTATTGCGCGCGATGACACCCAGGTGATCACCAGCACGATAGCTCACACCTTCTGGCAGAGCCAGGGCAATATGACGCGTTGAACGTTCCGAGGGATTGGGACCATCCTGCGTGTGTAACTCGCGATTTTCCAGGACACGCAGCGCGACTGCGCCATACGCAGCCACGAAGGGATTGGCCGGGCGTTCTCCTGTCAGTATTTCCACCTCGAATAAGGCCGGTTGCGCAGCTTGCGCGGACTCGCCCAGGTCAATTTCTAAAGCCTCGGCCAGCTGGTGCCAGAATGGTTGATACCAGGCCTGAAACTGACCATCAAAGTCGTCGCTCGCATCGCCCTCACCGCGCTCCAACAGCCGCTGCGCTCCGTGTTCCGCCATCTCTCTATCCAGTAGTGCGGGGATAGCCTGGTACGTCGCCCATTCGCGATTACCACATCCGAAGACGGTGTAGCTTACACCGCGCAATGCATCCGCGGCCAGGTGCGGATCTTGCAACCAGGCACAGAACTTTTCGGCGTTATCAGGCGGCGTCCCATTGTAGGATGCGCTGACCAGTACAACCGCGCCCTCCATCGGCAACTGGCCAACATATTCATCCAGCGGGGCAACGTAAGTAGCAAATCCGCGCACCGTGGCATCGGCGGCAATGCCATGAGCCAGGTCCTCGGCAGTGCCCAGGTTCGAGCCATAGAGCACCAGCAACGGCGTATGATGCTGTTTAAACGCTGCTGGCACAGGTGTTGACCTCATCTCAACCGGGCGCATAGCCACAGGCTGGCGCGCCTCGCTGCTATAGTCAGAATGGCTACGGCGGCTGACCTTGATCTTGAAATTATCGGGCTTGAGGGTCAAGGTCTCCTTAATCTTCAACTGGTAATTGGTATAGTCGAGCAACTTAAAACGCTGCAAAATCATAGCCAGTACCAGCGTAGCCTCCTGCATGGCGAATTGACGCCCGATGCAGGCGCGCTGGCCATTGCCAAAGGGCTTATAGGCATTGGCTGGCCTGCTGGCCTCGGCCTCGCGGCTGAAGTGTTCGGGGTTAAATTTCTCGGCGTCGTCACCCCAGACGCTGCGGTCACGATGCAGCATGGGGATGAGCACAGACCACTCGTGCGAGCTATCGACTACGTATTTGCCACCAATCACCGTCTCTTCATAGGGCTTGAGCGCGAACAGCGGCGCGGTCGGCCACAGACGCAAGCTCTCCTTGAGAATCTGCCCGACATAGCGCAGTTGATTGATCTGCGCGAAAGTCGGCGCGACACGCGGGTCTGGTCGCAGAACGCGATCAACCTCCTCGTACGCCTTCGCCAGTACTTCGGGATGCTGTAAAAGAAAGTAGATGGCGAAGGAGAGCAGGCCGCTGGTGGTTTCGTGGCCGGCGATCAGGAAGGTGATAATCTGGTAGCGGATATTGAGATCGTCGAGACCCTCGCCGCTCTGTTTATCCACCCCGGCCAGCATATAGCCGAGCAGATCCTGCCTGTTTCCGTTGTCGCCCGCGGCCTTGCGCTCCTGAATCACGCGATCGACCACCGAGTTCATGTATTCAATATCAGCCTGGAACTGGCGATGCTTGTGGAGCAGGAGTTTTTCCTGAAGAGGCAGACGCTGCGACTGCTCCATAGCCTCGCCGAGCGCGTTGACCATGCTATTGACAAAGGGGTGCATGTCCTGGCGGTAAAACGAGTTAAAACGATAGTCGAAGCCGCACAAACCAATGGTATCCAGGGTCAGGCGCGTCATATCGCCGGGTAGATCGATCTCGTCATCGCCATTGAGGCGTTCCCACTTCTCCATCATCTGCGTGGCAATATCGAGCATAGCGGGAAAGTAGCCCTGCATAGCACGCTGGCTAAAATTGGGCAGCAGGATAGTGTGCGCCTTGTGCCAGTTCGGCTCCTCCGTACGCGCGGTAAACAGGCCATCGCCAGCAAAGGCTCGCACATTGCGCAGCGGTTTCCAGACCTTTTTATCGAAACGTTTTTCGTCGCACAGCTCATCCACCAGGTCAAAGCCAGAGACTACCGCGAGCCTGCGCCCGCCCGGCAGTTCCAGGCGATAGATCGGCCCGTACTCGCGGGCCAGCTTGATCAGCCCCTGTACCGGGGTCTCCAGGTCCATATCAGGTAAATTGCCCAGCAACAGTTTCGGCGCGGGCCGGGGAATAGCGGCAAAAGAAGATGTGTGTATATGCGTTGCCATATCTAAAGGATTTTCCTTCCAAAGCAAAGAGCTCTCGCTTTCGGTTTTAGAACCACCTGTCGGCATCGATGCTGGCAAGGAGATCAAAGCCAGAGAGAATTTATATCGTTTGAGAGCGCCCCATGACCACGTGCCGGGGCAGACTGCCTTGCAACAGCGCGAGGAGCTGGCCAGACATGCCATCGGGATCGGGCTGTTCCTGCTCGAACCACCACATAATGCCCTGCAAAATCATCCCGCTCAACAGGCGCGCCACCAGGGGGAGACTGTAGCTCTCCTGCTCCTCGTTGGTCAACGCCTCTTCCAGAAAAGTCAGCAAGACCTCCTCGATCGCATCCTGCACATGAGAGATGCGCGTATATTCCGCGCCAGCCATAATCGCCACGCGAAAGAGATCTCGCTTCTGATGAGCATGGCGGAAGATCGCGCGAACTACTACAGCCAGCGAACGCTCGCCCGTTTCCGCGGACAGCGCCTGCTTGACCAGATCTACCGTTTCGCGTAACCCCTCTTCCATCACTGTTGCAAAAGCCTCGTCTTTATTGCGAAAGTAGAGGTAAAACGTCCCCACGGCTACATCGGCCTGCTCGGTAATCTCGGCAATGCTGGCATCGTGATAGCCGCGCTGCGCAAACACCTGGCGCGCCGCGATCAGAATATCCGCCCGCGTCCGCGCCCTCCTGCGATCCCCCCTGCGCTTCTCCGCTTGTTTTTCAAATGGCATAGGTGAGTCTTCATTCATATACTGAATTCTAATTCATTTTTGTAAAAATGTCAAGAGAAACAGCCTTCTGATTTCCCAAGAAAAAATGCGGGCCGCGAAACAGCGTTGTTTCGTAGCCCGCACCAGAACAAAAGGACCATAAAACTCAAGACCGGAGGGGATATAAATCCGGCAGGCTCACCGGCAGTTTGCCCTGGGGCTGGATTTCGCCGAAGAGGGCGCGCACGGCGGCTGAGATAGCCGGTTGGGTGTATTCGTAGGTGACGAGATAGGTACCGAGTTCGGGAAAAGCCAGCAGGTCGTAGGGATTGTAAGCCGCCAGTCCGATCAACGGGCGCCCGCTCTCCAGCAGGCGCTGCATGACGTTGATCTGCTGCTGATCCAGCAAGGCGTTAACTGTGACCATCAGGATCACGCTGGCCTCGCGCGCGACGCTGTAGAGCTGTTCGTACTCGGCGGGCGTGGTCTGTTCGCTCAGGACAATCGCGCGAGTGTTGGCATGGCGCTGGCGCAGGCTCGCGACCAGGAAATCCTCGGGATAGCCTTTGTCCTCAACCTGGGTCCAGATTTCGCGGTGCGTGTAGACCACCAGCAGTTGTTGCCCTGGTTCCAGGTTGAGGGGAAGTACTTCTGGCGTATCCCTGACCAGGGTAATCGCGCGTTCGTAGATTTGATCGCGCAGGCTCAGATGGGCCGCGCAACCGACCCACTCCACGCTCTGTTCCGTCCCCTGCTTCTCCGCTCGCTCCCTCAGGCGCTCTTTCAGGGCGATAATGCGCTCGGCGGACTGGCGGATCTGCTCCGGCGTGACCTCACCGCTCTGGACCGCGGCCTTGAGCGACTCGATTCCGGCGAGCTGGCGCTCGTAGAGGTGAGAGATCAAAATCAGGTCGTTGCCCGCCTGCTTGGCCAGGACCGTGCCGCGGCCCACGCCGACGGTTTCGGAGACCGCGTTCATTTCCAGGCAATCGGTCATAATCACGCCCTGGAAGCCGAGCTGCTGGCGCAAGAGCTGGCCGATGACCGCTGGCGAGAGCGTGGCAGGCAGATCGGCCTCCTCACCCATCAGCGCGGGGAAGTAGATGTGCGCGGTCATCACGCTGTCGGTACCCGCCGCGATACCGCTTTTGAAGGGCACCAGCTCGATCTGCTCCAGGCGTTCCAGGCTGTGGGGAACCACGGGCATGGCCAGGTGCGAATCGGTCGCGGTATCTCCGTGGCCGGGAAAGTGTTTGATGCACGTCGCCACGCCCGCTTCCTGGTAGCCGCGAATCTCGGCGCTTGCCAGGCGAGCTACCTGCTGTGGATCTTCGCCAAAGGAGCGCACACCGATGACCGGGTTGGCTGGATTGTTATTCACGTCCACCACCGGGGCAAGATTGAAATTCACACCCAGCGCGCGCAGTTCCAAACCAGCTCCCAGCGCAACCTCGTAGGCGTCCTGCTCCGAGCCTGCCGCGCCCAGCGCCATGCTGCCGGGAAAGATCGTCGCGTCCTCGCTCAAGCGCTGCACCATACCGTTCTCCTGGTCGAGCGCGATCAAAAGTGGAAAACGCTGTCCACCCTCGCGTGCCAGTTCTTGCAGGCGACTGGTCAGCTCGTAAAGCTGGCGCGCGTCGCGCACGTTGCGAGAGAAGAGGATAATATTGCCAACGTGGTAGCGCTGAATCAGCTCGATCAGTTCGGGCGTCGGACTTGTTCCTGGAAATCCCACCATCAGAAGCTGGCCAATCTGCTCCTCCAGAGTCAGATCCTGTGCTGAATCGGGCATAGCAATACTCCCTTTCTGGCTTACATTGTATACGTAAATGCAACAGCGCCCCGGCGCGTGAATGAATGATTAAAAATACTGCTCACCCAGGTGGATGGCCGCCCTGGCCGCGGTCAGAGTGGGGTGTTCAACCAGCTCAACGTGCCCAATGGGCTGATAATGTCGGATCTGGTGAATAACCTGGGTACAGAAGTCGGCCTCGTTGATCAGCAGTCCGCCGCCCAGCGCGAGGGGAACCTCCTGCTGAGAAAAACCAAGAGCCTGGCAGACCGCGTTCACGGCCAGCGCGAGTTCTTTTGCCGCGTGCTGGAGAACCGACGCCGCCACCTGGTCGCCAGCGCGGGCGGAGATCATGACCCAGGAGGAAAGGCTGGCGATCTTGGCTTTGTCGGGCTCGCCATAGATCTCCCCGATCAACTCGTCGGTGTTTTGCAGATTCCATGCCTGGAGGATGCGGTCGCGCAGGACTGTTTGCGGGCCGCGTCCATCGGAAGCGCGTACCACCGCCTGGAGCGCCTGCTGCGCGATAGCATAGCCACTGCCCTCGTCGCCCAGGATATGGCCCCAGCCGCCAGAACGGGCGTGTTTCCCATCGGCGTTGCGCCCCAGCGCGATTGAGCCGGTGCCTGAGATCAAGACCACGCCCACCGCGTTCTCCAGTCCAGCCAGCAGCAGTTCGCCATCGTTGGTCAGGCGCACCTGCTCGGCCAGGTCACGCAGGTAGGAAAAAAGCAGTTCGTGGTCGGCCTGGCGATCAATGCCAGCCAGACCCAGCCAGCCCCGACTCAGCGAGGGTGGACTGCCAGCCGCCCGCGCTGCCTGTTCCACAGCAGCGCGCACATTCGCGATTGCGGCATCCAGGCCAATCGAGTTATAATTGGCCCCCCCGGCCAATCCGCGGCCAATCTCTTCACCACGTTCATTGACGATCACAGCCAGCGTTTTGCTGCCGCCACCATCAACGCCCAGGAAATATTTCTCTGTCATAGCACATCATCCAGTGTGGCACGCAGGATGCCATTATGGGCCACAAGTTGCGCCCGCGCCTGCTCCGGCGTGAGGCTGGTCTTGCCGAGCACAATCGCGGTTTTCACCTCACCATCGCTTCTCTGTAGCAGAGTCTCACAGGTCTCTTTATCCAGGCCAGTTACCGTCTGGACCGCTTTCAGCGCGCGCAGATGGAGTTTCAGATTCGTCGGCTGTACATCGACCATCAGATTGCCATAGGTCTTGCCGAGCAGGATCATACTGCCAGTACTCAGCATATTCAACACCATCTTCTGGGCCGTGCCAGCTTTCAGGCGAGTCGAGCCAGTAATCACCTCCGGGCCGACCACTGGCGCAATCATAATATCCACCGCATCTTCCAGAGGAATGCCACGGTTGCAGGCAATGCCGATGGTCAGCGCGCCTCTCCGACGAGCATAGGCCAGAGCGCCCAGTGCATAAGGCGTGCGCCCGCTGGCCGCGACCCCAACTACGACATCCTCGGCACTCAGATCGAGCCTGGCAACATCCGCCTCGCCAGCCTCCACGCTGTCCTCCTGGTCCTCCTGGGCCTGGGACTGCGCTATCGGCCCCCCGGCCAGCAGACCAATCACCATCTCCGGCGCGATATTAAAGGTCGGCGGACACTCGGCAGCATCCAGAACACCCAGCCGCCCTGAAGTACCCGCTCCCGCGTAAATCAAGCGTCCCCCCTGGCGCAGGCGGGCCGCAATCTCTTCAATCGCCCGCGCGATTCGGGGTAACTCCAGGGCAATCGCCTCCGCCACCTTTGCATCCTCCGCGTTCATCACCTGAGCAATCTCCAATGGGCTCATGCGATCTATCTCAGCGGTCGCGGGATTGACCTTCTCTGTCTCCAGGGTGGCGACAGCTAGCGCCTGGGCCGGAACTGTCTGTGGCTCGTCTGACATGCAATTTTACTCCTCATGTCTGTGTTCTAAAGGTCACCTGCCAGCAGGCAGAAAACGTGACCGGGACTGTTGAAAATGCCTTGGTCGCCGTTAAGGCATCAATTGTTCGCGTTTCATGTGCGTAAAGAAGACATATTTATTGCCGCAATAGATGGATTTTGCATATTCAATGGGAACATCGCGCTCGGTGTAGGTTGTACGGCGAATAAAGAGAGCCGCGCTTCCGGTGGAAACCTTGAGGAGCTGGCTCTCTTCGGAACTCATCAGACCAGCCTCCAGTTCCTGTTCCGCCTCCATCAACGGCAGACCATATCTATCTTCGAGCAAGCGATAGAGAGAATTTTTCTCCAGATCTTCTTCGAGCAGGCGCTCGCAGCCCATAAAGCTCAGGCTAGAAATTTCGATTGCCAGGGGTTCCTCGTCAGCCAGGCGCAGGCGCTGCAGGCGAAAGACCAGCTGGCCGGGTTTAATACGCAGGCGTTCGGCCAGAGCCTCGTCGGCGGGAATCATCTGGGCCGAGATCACTTTCGAGCCGGGACGCTGTCCGCGGGCACGCATATCCTCGGTAAAGCCCGTCAGATTAATCAGCTGCTGGGTAATTTTATGGCGGCTTACAAACGTTCCCTTGCCCTGTTCACGGTAAAAGAGACCTTCATTCACCAATTCTGTAATCGCCTGTCGCGCGGTCATACGGCTAATGCCGTACTGCTCACCTAACTCACGTTCAGAGGGAATCAGATCACCCGGCTTCCATTCGCTCGAACGGATCTTTTCCCGCATAATCTCCTTGAGCTGGTAATAACGAGGCAGGGGACTTTTGCGTACAATAGAACTCATCGTGCAAGCCCAACCTTTCTCTTGAGATTCTTCAACCGAGCACCATTCCAAACACCCGTTTCCACCGACCGATGCTCGGTTTCATCATCGGAACGAAAACATGGGAAAGGGCGCCAAATCCAGTAACCTGATCTTATTATACCTGTTTTCTCAGGTCAACACTCAATCAATTTGGTTTTGTCTGTCAAATAAATGGCCTGATTGGTGCGTTCCTAACGATTGCCCTTCCTTTCCCAACTTTTCTATTCCAAAAGCCAGTTGCATAACTCGATCTAGATGGTATAATTGGTATGTTGTATAGACCACCAACATGTGTATAATAGTGTCACATTTTTGACGAAACGTCAAGTGTGGGCTGCCAGCATGAGAGATGCGCCGGGAGAGGCAGTCTGGAGGGTCTACAAACAATCTGGTAACGGACCTTTCCTGTCTGGAAGGTCTACATCGAAGGAGTAAAGGATCAATGCGGTTTACGTTACGTGGAACACGTTTGGTCGATGCAAACATGGATCTGGCCGAAAGTGAGATAACCATCGATGGGGCGCACATCGAGTCTGTGGGAAATGGGAACGCGGCGCCTGGCAAGGTAGTGGACGCCAGCCAGTTGATTGTGATGCCTGGTTTCATTGACGTGCATACCCACGGTGGAGGCGGTTTCGAACTCCACACGACAGACGCCGAGGAAATCCGTGCCTATGCTCGTTGGGCTGCCAGCACGGGCGTGACCTCGTTTCTGACCTCGGTAGTCGGCATTCCGAGCGCGCTTCCCCTGACGCAATTGCGCACGGCTGTCACTGCGATCGAGCACCAGGGCGCGGGCGCCGAAATCCTGGGAATTTTTCTGGAGGGACCATATATCAACGTGAAGCGGCGTGGCGCGCACCCGCCTTCCTGGCTGCGCCAACCCGATCCCGCGGAGACGCGGTTGCTATTAGATGTCGCCCATGGCCACCTGCGCCTGATCACTATCGCCCCCGAACTGGCGGGCGCGCACGAGATGATCAGGACCATGCTGGCCGCGGGGGTGACTGTGAGCATCGGACATACCGATGCGACCTACGAGCAGACTGAAGAAGCCATTGCTCTGGGCGTCACCCATATCACACATTGCTTCAACGCCATGCGCCCGCTGCTCCATCGCGCTCCCGGCCCGATCGCAGCCATCGCGAAAGCGCCTCAGGTGCAGGGCGAATTGATCGCCGACGGGGTACATGTGCACCCGGAAGTCATGCGCCTGCTGGTCAAAATGCTCGGCGCGCAACGGATCGTCGTGATTACTGATGCTCAGGCCGCTGCAGGCCTGGAAAATGGCGCGCAATTCGAGTTCGCCGGGCAGACTGCCGAGGTCATCTGCGGCGCTGCTTACCTCTCCGATGGCACCCTGACTGGCAGTGTCTTGACAATGCGGCAAGCGCTCAGTAATATGCTAGAGATGGCCCATGTCTCTCTCTCAGATGCAGTCTGCATGCTTACCCTGAATCCTGCACGCGCCGCTCAGGTCGACTCGCGCAAAGGGCTATTACAGGCCGGCTATGACGCCGATCTGCTCGTGTTTGACTCTGCCTTAAACTTGCAGGCAACCATCTGCCGGGGCCAGGTGGCCTACGCGAACAGCGCGTGGAGCACCTTGCTGCAAGAGGACTGATTTCCCGGCTTTCATCGTTTCTCTGGAGGTACTTCACTCACTGGTGAGCATTTTTTACCAATTTATGGTCTAGTGGTCTAGACATCTTGACAAATTATCCAGTTCAGAGTACAGTACGTACAGAGATTGATCCCGATGAATGCACAAGCAAAAAAACGGCCCCGTGAAGGCTGGTTGTCTACCAGGTAGAGGGGGTCGCGGAGGAAAAGGAGTTCTTTCTGACCAGGTGATGCACGCATTCTCAGGACGCCAAACCGACGCAAAAGAGAACCTTAACGTCGAGGTTCGTAACAGGGGCGTGCGCGCAGAGCTTCTGAGGCCATGAATGTCTTTAGACATGTTTGCTGGTAGACGGAATGTGTAGACCAGCAATCCGGTCAATTCTTGCTGGTTTTTGTCGGTTGAATATTTTGTTGAATGGCAAAGTGATCAATATGCCATTCTGACAGTGTTAGGAGGTTTCCCGTGTCTCCCAACTCACTTTCATCGTCGCGGATGAAACTCAAAGCAGGGTTTATCGTCTCTTCCCTGCTGATCGTGCTGGCGATGCTGGTCGCTGCTTGCGGTGGTACCACGCAGGGCACGACCACTGCCAAGAAAAACAAAATGCGCGTTGGCGCGTTTGTTGGCAGCGCTTTCCCCACCGAGACCAACCCTTACAATAACAACACTTCGAGCGATGCTCCTGGTGTGCAGGGGTTTGTCTATGAGCCACTCTTCTTTGTCAACCTGAACGATGCCTCGACCACCCCCTTGTTGGGCCTGAGTTCCTCCTGGGACAGCACCAACACGGTCCTGACCGTCAACCTGCGCCAGGGTGTAAAATGGAGCGATGGCAAAGATTTCAGCTCGGCTGACGTTGCTTTCACGTTCAACACGGTTCTCACCAAGAACAAAAACATCGCGGACGTGCAGGGCGACTGGTCATACCTGAAGAGCGTAGCCGCGTCCGATGCCAACACTGTGGTCTTCACCTTCAAGGCTGCCTACACGCCAGCCGCGTACTACGTTCTGTCTCAGACCTACATCGTGCCCCAGCATATCTGGTCGACGGTCAACAATCCTTCGACCGACAATCCTCCGCTGGTCGGCACCGGCCCGCTGGTCCAGTCCAAGTTCTCTCCCGCTCTGCTGGTTTACACCCGCAACGCGAATTACTGGAACAACTCGGCCAACAAGATCGATGAAGTTGACTTCCCCGCGGTGAAGGACAACGCCACGCTTGAGGAAGAGCTGATCGCTGGCCAGCTTGACTGGGCCAGTTTCGGCGCTGACGCCAGCCTGAAGACGGCTTATGTTGGCAAAGATCCTGATCACAACAAGTACTACTTCTCCTCGACCGCCGTGGTCGCCCTTT
>DASVMX010000582.1:0-19968 GCA_036384215.1 Ktedonobacteraceae bacterium
ATACCAGCAGCAAGCCAGTGGGACCAGAAACCGGCCTGCTGCTGGTATTCCTCTTCGTGTGCTCAAGATGCCAGGGGATGGTTACATCCTGTAGCTGTGAGCCAGCATCGGTACGAACTGTTCGATGAAGCCTTCCAGAAAGAATTGGCGAGCCTGTATCGTCCAGCAGAGCGAGGACAGCCGCCTGTGTCTCCGGCGATGTTGGCATTGGCGCTCATTCTCGAAGCGTACACTGGAGTGTCAGATGATGAGGTGATTGAGTCTTCAGGAGGCTGCCTCATTTCTCGACCGGTTCTCTAGGAAGGGTCACTGTAAAGGTCGAGCCTTTTCCAACGGCGCTGTCCACCGTGATAGTTCCTCCATGCTGTTTGACGATCTCAGCCACGATGTACAACCCCATGCCCAGGCCAGGGATCGCTCGCTGCCTCAGATCTGTGACCCGATAAAAGCGCTCAAAAATCTTGTCGAGCTGTTCGCGCGGGATGCCCAGGCCATGATCGCGGACATGGACCGTGACCAGATCTTCAGATGGTGAGAGGTCAATCTCAACTGCCTCGGCGTCAGGAGAATACTTAATGGCATTGCTGAGCAGGTTGGTGAAGACCTGTCCCAGCCGGTCTCGATCCCCGATCAGGCTGGTCTGCATGCTCCCACGGACCAGGATAGTATGGCTGGGATGGAGGTGGTAGATGGTGGCGGTGACCTCCCGCAACAGTTCGTCAAGGTCCACCCGCTCCCGCCGATACTCGAGGCTCCCTGCCTGCATTCTGGAGACATCCAGTAACTCTGTGATCAGGCGTTCCAGTTGCTTGACGGGCACCTCCACCCGGGCCAGCGCGGTGGCAGCCTCGTGCTGGGAGTGCTTTTCAAGTCGTTTTCGCACCAGTTGGGTCTGCAGCTTGACCGCCGTGAGTGGGGTCTTCAGTTCATGGCTGGCCATACTGATAAAGGCATCCTTGCGTTGTTCCAGTTCCTTGCGGGCCGAATTATCCAGCGCAAAGCCAATCGCCTGGGATGGGTGATGTTGTAAGAGAATCCCACCCACGAGCACCGGAAGGCGACTGCCATCTTGACAGAGATACTCTTTCTCGTAGGGTGTCAGAACTCGCTGGGTGGCCAGTTCCTGATGAGCCTGCCGGGTGCGAGCCAGGTCCTCTGGAGCCGTCAGGTGCGTCACGTTCATGTGCCCGGCACGCAGATCTTCTCGGGTATAGCCAGTCATGCGCAGAAAGGTGTCGTTGGCGTCCACCATCTGCTCCCCTTCGATGACATTGATTCCGATAATGTTGGAGTTCATCAAGGCATTCGCGCGTTCCTGGCTCTGGCGCAGGGCTTCCTCCGTTCGTTTCTGTTCCTCGATGTCAGTGCAGGTCCCAAACCACTTGACGATGTGACCGCCTTCATCGCGCATCGGCATGGCGCGCGTTAAGAACCAGCGATACTCTCCATTCTGGCCATTTCTGAGACGCTCTTCGTGCTCATACATGGTTCCCTTGTCCAGGGCATGCTGCCAGAGAGCCTGGTTGCCTGCACGATCAGCAGGGTGAATGGACTGAAGATGAGCCCATGGGTCGCTTTGCATGTGTTCAGCCGTGAACCCGAGGTAGTCACAGCAGCGCCGGTTCATATACTCGTGCTGGCCGTCGGAGCCTACCACCCACACCAATTGTGGCACCGTTTCGGCCAGCACGTGCAAGCTCTCCCGACTTTCTTTGAGCTGCTGCTCCGCTCGTTTCTGCTTCTCAACGTCGGTACAGGTCCCAAACCACTTGACGATCTGGCCGGTATCATCACGCACCGGCATGGCGCGTGTTAAGAACCAGCGATACTCTCCATTCTGGCCATTTCTGAGACGTCCTTCGCACTCAAACAGTTCTCCCGTATCCAGCGCATGTCGCCAGAGAGCCTGGTTGCCTGCACGATCATCAGGGTGGATGAACTGAAGATGGTCCCATCTCTGGATGTGTTCAGGCGTGAATCCCGTGTAGTCACGCCAGTGCTGGTTCGTGTAGTCGTGTAAGCCATCGGGTTGGGTTGTCCACACGAGTTGTGGCACCGTCTCGGCAAGGACGCGAAAGCTCTCATCGCTTGCTTTGAGCTGCTGCTCCGCTCGTTTCTGCTCATCACCATGCTTGATAGGCGCCTTCCAGAGTGGAAGAGTGAGATGCCTGGTCTGTTTTTCGTTCAACATCACGCAGTAGTTCCCCCTTTCATGTGGTCCCATCCCTGGAAGGAAGGTGCTTCCCTGCTCTGATATCTCGAAACAGTATTGAGAGAGGTGAGCAGAAGCAAACACCCTTCCTCGCACATGCATCATCTTATGTTTTTCCTGCCATCACAGACGCAATAGACTATTATCAGAAAAAGGCGTATAGATGAAGATAAACACATCAAACAGGCCTATGAAATCGCATTCAGTTCAATGGACTGGCTCGTTGCACATCCAGTGAGCCATGACAACCTTCTGTGCAGAGGTGATTTGCTTTCTTTGGACGAAAAAAGACAAACGCTCCCGCTCGTTGAGCTTGAGAAAGCTCTTCCTCTACTTACTTTTCGTCTCAGAGAGACGGATCACCTCTGTGTAGAAGGTTGTTATGAGGTTTTTGAGTCTGGGCGTCGATTCTGCCTTCCGCACTTACCCTTGACGGCTGAGCCAATCCTCGAAACGTGTCGGGGCGATACGCGCGTTGTCGCCTGGAATGAGGGAGTAATCGTCCAACTCTGAGCCGTAGAAGCGTGCATGGACGTCTGTGATCACCTGACGCGTGTCTTTGTTCGCGCGCAAAAACCGGCGCACGAGTTCATCGAGACGGATCTTTTCGGGACCAGCCACTTCAACCATGCCGTTCACAGGCGCCTCGAGTGTGACATCGGCCAGTGCAGCCGCAACGTCATCCGACCAGATCGGCTGCATAAATGCAGGCGACAAGCGAATAGTTTGTCCATCGCTAGCCTCCTGGGCGATGCTGCCGACGAACTCGAAGAACTGCGTGGCGCGAAGGATGGTATAGGGCACCTTCGAAGCCTTGATCAGGTTTTCTTGGGCCACCTTCGCTCGGTAGTACCCATTCTGGGGAAGACGGTCGGTGCCGACAATTGACAGGGCAACGTGATGTCCTACACCAGCGGCCGCTTCTGCGGCCAGGAGATTGCGACCTGATGTCTCGAAGAACTCTAAAACGGCCTTGTCCTCCCACAAAGGCGCGTTTGCCACATCGACGACCACCTGAGCGCCGACAAGCGCTTGAGCTAACCCTTCACCAGTAATGGTGTTGACGCCTGTGCTCGGTGACGCCGCCACAACCTGATGGCCAGGCTCACGAAGCCTGTTCACCAGATTTTTTCCGATGAGTCCGCTGCCGCCAATAACCACAATCTTCATACTGAACTTCCTCCTTCGCAGCCCGTAAGTCGGGCTTGTAATATCTAAACATCTCTGCTGATGTGTGTTGGAAAAACTTGGATACGCATTCCATAGAATATCATCAACACCTCTGTTATCAATCAAAGGCTCGCCCGTCCGATGTGCCTATCGTTGCAGAAGACCCATGCATTGATGTGCACTCCCATGCTCAGCAATTTCTCCCGATAAGAAGCCTTGCCGTCAGAACGTGTGCTGGCCTTTGCAGTAAGCATAGTCTAGAAAGAGAGTCCCTTCAAGAGTCATTTTTGCAAATTGCATGGTATCATCTGCGGGGAGTTCCTTTTTTGCATCATAGGAAGCCGAAGCTTACAGTCGTGCACTCTCTCATCAGGAAGAGCTAGCCAATTCCCTCCACAATAGCTCGGCCCTGCGGATTGGCCGCGCTCCATTCCGTCGCAATCAAGCGGCAACCGGTGAGCTCTTGCGAAGCGTCGGAGGCGAGAAACACCGCCGGAGCCTTCATGATTTCCGGCTGGAGCAAGCGCGCCCGAACATTCGCAGGGGTCAAAGCGGGGACCATCCCGGTATTGGTCGCGCCACCCGGCAGCAGAAGATTGACACGAATACGCGCCTCGATTAGCTCCTGTGCCCAGATGGCCGAGGCAGACTCAAGCGCAGCCTTCGACGGTCCATAGGGAGAAAAACCGCGCCGTTTCATCCCTTCATAGTCCATACTGATGTTAATGATGCTCCCCTCGCGTCGCTGCTCCAGCAAACGTGTCACAACTGCACGTGCCATATAGAATGGCCCATTGACATTCGTATCTATAATCATATGCCAGGCCGCAGGCTCTGCTTCCCAAAAGCGAGTTGGCTCCGTCAGAAAAGAAGCATTGACATGCTTCATGCCTCGACCGGCGTTATTGACCAGGATATCGACGTGCCCAAACCGTTGGATGGTCTGGTCCACCACCTGTTCACATGCCTCTGGATTCGTCACATCAGCGAGCAGTGCCAACACACGTTCAGACTCATCCTGCTTCGCGAGTTGATCGAGTTCGGCCTGTTCACGGGCAGCCGTTACGGTCACTGATGCACCTTCTTGTAAGTATGCCTCCGCGATCACGCGTCCTATCCCCCGTCCCGCTCCGGTCACGATCGCGACCTTTCCATCAAGCTTTCCCATTTCGGTCTCTCCTTTATATATATGCTTTTTTGTCTCTCCAGGACAGATGATCAGCACGTTTCAGCCACAAGCGGGCAAAAAACGACCGACGCAAGAACATCTTCTTATGCCAGATATAGTGCCATTTTGCGCCATAGAAGGCCAGAGTTTACATCCTGCTCATTTGCAGATAGATAAACAGCTCTTGTCACCAGCATACGACGTTCACCATAATTGGTAGAGTAACGGCTTCTAACCCTCTACGAATCTGACCGTCTCATCGAGCAGTGCCCGACCCAGACGGGCGTGACTCACCGTGACGGCCTCGAACCCGATTGACATGCCGCAGAAGAGGATGAGCTCGTCCGGGGGTGATAGGATCTCCGCGACGGTCTTGTGATACTTCGCCCACGCCATCTGCGTACAACTGTGCAGCCCTTCGGCGCGGAGCAGCAGCATAACGGTCTGTAGATACATGCCGACGTCGGCCCATTGGGGTGGACCCATGTCGCGGTCGATGTAGCAGAACAGGGCGGCGGGCGCGCCGAAACAGTCCCAGTTCGCGGCAGCGGCCCTCTGGCGCGCCTCCCAGTCCTCGCTCGAGATACCGAGTGCGCCGTAGCGCTGCTTGCCGAAGGCGGATCGGCGCTCGTGGTACGGGGACTTCAGAGTGGGCGGGTACATCTCGTACTCCTGCTCGTCCCAGGGGTCGCCTGCGGCCACGCGCTCGCCGGCGCGCTTCTTGAGCTCGGCCAGCGGCGCGCCGGTCAGCACGTAGGCGTGCCACGGCTGGAGGTTCGATCCGGACGGCGACCAGGCCGCGGCGGACAGCACGCGCTCCAGCACCTCCTTCGGGATAGGCCGGTCGGTGAATCCGCGCACTGCCCTTCGGCTCGTGACCGCCTCATAGACGTCCAAGATCTCCTACCTTCCTAAAAGGCGCGTTCGTCACGTCGACGACCACCTGAGCGCCAACAAGCGCTTGAGCTAACCCTCCACCAGTAAGGGTGTGGACGCTTGTGCTTGATGATGCCGCCACAACCTGATGGCCAGGCTCACGAAGCCTGCTTACCAGCTTTTTTCCGATGAGCCCACTGCCACCGATAACCACAATCTTCATGACTTTACCTCCTCCCTCGTCGCCCGTACGTCGGGCTTGTGCTGTCTAAACATCTCTGCTGATGAGCGCTGGAATGCCCTGGATACGTATGCTCTGGAATTTCCAGAGCATGTCCTCAACACCTCTGTTCCCAATCACATGCATTGATGTGCACTCCCATGCTCTGCAATCTCTCCTGATGAGAAATCTTGCCGTCAGAACGTGGGCTGACCTTTGCAGGAAGCATAGTCTAGAAAGAGAGTCCCTTCAAGAGTCATTTTTACAAATGTCATGGTATCATTTGCGGGAGGCTGCCTTTTCCATCATGTCAAAAAGACGACAAGCACTTCAAAACACAACCGACCTTGCCCTCAATCGCACCCTGGCGATGCCATTGCATCGCCAGTTGTATGATCGACTGCGTCATGCCATCCTGAGTGGTCAATTGCACCCAGGTCAAGCCCTCCCATCAACACGGGCTCTGGCAAGCGAATCAGGGGTTTCTCTGAATACCGTGAGCAATGCCTATGAACAACTCTGTGCCGAAGGCTATATCGAGAGAAGGGTCGGCCAGGGGACCAGGGTGGCGCGCGACCTTCCTGAGATCTTTTTCCTGCCCAAAGGAGTTCCACCGAGCAACACCGCTCCCGATGAAAGGAGACATGCCACCTCCCTCTTGTCTCACCTGGGAGAGGATTTAACGCGCCAGGCACCGGTGTCCTCCATCCAGACCTATCTTCGACCGACTCCCCCACGTGCGTTTCGCACAGGCGTCCCGGACCTCCGTGCATTTCCCTTCCAACAGTGGAGCCAGGTCGCAGCGCACTGTGCCCGATCTCTGTTGAGAGACATGGCTCATTATCAGGAGATCGCAGGCTATTACCCGCTGCGTGAAGCGATCTCCAACCATGTGAGCATCACACGAGGCGTGCATTGCCAGGCCGAGCAGGTGATTCTTGTGCCAGGAGCGCAGGCAGCATTAGATATAGCAGCACGTCTCCTCCTGAACCCGGGTGATCTTGCCTGGATAGAAAATCCGGGCTATCTCGGAGCACAACGCGCTCTCCTCAACGCGGGCGCTCAACTGGCTCCCATCCCTGTGACATCGGAAGGGATCGATGTGGCCATTGGGCAAAAGCGGTATCCACAAGGACGCCTGGCCTACGTCACTCCATCTCATCAATTCCCTTCGGGGATCACCATGCATCTGTCGCAACGCCTTGCCCTCCTGCAATGGGCGAAGCAGGCCAATGCCTGGATTCTTGAAGATGATTATGACAGTGATTATCGCTTCAGTGGTCGACCACTGGATGCTTTACAGGGGCTTGATCTCGCCCAGCGCGTCATCTACATTGGAACGTTCAGCAAAGTGCTGTTTCCAGCACTTCGCATCGGCTATCTGATCGTCCCTCCCCAACTCGTCCCCCCTTTCCTCTCCCTCTGTAGCTCTACCCATATTCATGTGCCTATTCTTGACCAATTGACCCTGGAAGCCTGGATGACCAAAGGGTATCTGCTGCGTCATATCCGCCGTATGCGCGATCTCTATGCAGCCAGAAGAGCGCTCCTCATCGAGTCGTTGCAGAAGGAACTTGGGGGAAGCATAGAAGTGCAGTCTCCTCAAGCCGGTTTACATCTTATGGGTTGGCTTCCGCCGGCTCTTGATGATCAGCAGATTGTACAACAAGCAGCAAGCTGCGGGCTTGAGATCATTCCCCTGTCCGCGTTGACGCTCGGTTCGTCTCAGCGAGGAGGTCTGGTTCTTGGCTATGGAGCGGTGAATGAGCAGGAGATTCAGGCTGGCGTTCGTCAACTGGCGAGCGTTTTTCCCTCCTAAAATGAATGATCAAGCACTTTGCGTGATCGGACAAATGCCTGCTGAAATCGTTCGGCTGGGCCAGACAAAAAGTACAAAACCTCTTAAGGGTGCGCCTCCGCTTTGGTAGACTTCCTGGTGTTGGGAGGAATTGAGGGACCGTTGGGAACTCAGCAACCCGCTCGAACCCGCTCGGCAAGCTGCGAGCCTCTAGCCGCACGCAGGCGATTAGCCGGACACGTGCTCTCTCATTGCTCTAACGAGATTCCTCCCAACAGGCAGCCTTCCTCCTCATATTAACTACTCCCTTTGGCATCCTTTTGACGACCGTGCAATGGCTCGCGTTCTGCTATACTTTTCGTAGACGCGGTGGAGAGGCAATGGTAATCTTCCATGGTTCGCCTTTCCGAGCACGGCGCTGAGGTCGTGAAACGCGAGAGATCAGCGGAGGAGGCAGATGTACTACACAATGCGTGTCAAAGGACACCTGAGCCCGTTCTGGCAAGACCGCTTTGGCGTCCTCTGTATCGAGCAGCAGGAGACCGGGACGACGCTGCTCTCGGGAACGCTGCCGGATCAGGCCGCACTGCATGGAGTGCTCCTCCAGATCGTCCGTCTCGGTTTGACCCTGCTCTCGCTTGAAACGAGCGAGGCGCCGAACGAGACAGGGGATGATCTCTGACAGAAGCATACGACGGGTGAAAGGGAGGTGGTAATGCGTATGAAAGGTCAGACGTAAATGTCTGAAATGCATGTCACGCTGCCACATGAGGCGACGCATGACGAGAAGAGCACGAGCCCGCAGTCGAACTGCTGCGAGGTTTCCAACCCAGGTCAATATGAGGAGGTTTTTATGAGTCAAGCTGAAAAGAATGGCACGCAGGAGTTCGCCAGGAGCACCGCGATCAACAAGCAATCCAAGGGATTCGCAGACGAGGAACGAGCCGCGATGAAGGAGCGCGCCAAAGAGCTGAAGGCGGAAGCGCGCGCCAACAAGAACAAGGCGGAAGGGGAAAGCGAGGTGCTCGCGAAGATCGCCGAGCTGCCGGAACCAGAGCGCGCCATGGCCAGGCGGCTCCATGAGATCATCAAAGCCAGCGCGCCAGTCCTTTCGCCGAAAACCTGGTATGGGATGCCCGCGTATGCCAGGGACGGCAAGATCGTCTGCTTCTTCCAAAGCGCGCAGAAGTTCAATACGAGGTACGCGACGCTCGGCTTCAGCGACACGGCGAACCTCGACGAAGGCGCCATGTGGCCGACCTCCTTCGCGCTGACAGAGTTAACCGCAGCCGAAGAGGCGAGGATCAGCGCGCTTGTGAAGAAAGCGGTGAGCTGAGGACTCAGCTCGCAGCCAGGCCCCGCGGCTCGTGCCTGGCCCTTGCTCCGACGCATTCTACCATGACTGGGAGGCTGGAAACTGCAGATCGAGCTTCTTCTTTTTCTCGCCTTCCTCTGGAAAATGAGGGATGCTTTATTTTTCCGTTAAGAGGAAAATGGCTGAGTGTCAAAAAACCCTGGTTCAATGAGACCGATTGTTACTTACAGCAATGCCCAAAGAAAAGCTCCTCTGTAAATCACACCGCAGCCGCGGCTGCGGTGTGGTCTTTCACGTCCATGCTCAATCTTCGTTTATACGCAGGTGCTGGCCGAGGGAGGGATGGGAGGCGAGGCGGGCCATGAGCAGGAGAGCGAGCAGGCTAATCAGGGCCAGGGCGCCGAGCAGAAGGCCGAGTTGGAGGTAGGGCACGACGATCTGAATCGGGGGAATGTCGTAGGGATTGCCGAGCGAGCCGGACCCGCTGAGGTCGAGCAGGGTGACGGTGGGTACGATGAAGACGGCGAGCAGCGCCGCCAGGCCTGTTCCTAGCACGAAGGCCAGTCCGTAGACGAGACCCTGTTCCCAGAGAAGCAGCGCGGCGATCTCGCGCGGAGCCATGCCCAGAGCGCGCAGGACGGCAAAGCTGGTCTGGCGGTTGAAGGCGCTGAGCCAGGAGGAGAGCAGAACGCCAATCAGCGCCAGCAGGAGGGCCGCGCCCACGCCGATACCCAGCGCGCCAAGCACGTCGATATGTGTGCTGTCCTCCTGGTTCAGCGCGGTGAGCGCGCGGCGGTCTTGCAGATCCGGCAGTTGGGCGCGGATGGCTGCCAGGGCCGCTGGATCGTCGCTGGTGCGCAGCCAGAGAGCATTGGGCTGTAGTGCCTGGCCGCTCTGACTGGCGTAGACGCTGGCATAGCTCTGATAATCGACGATCATCCCGATATCGCTCTCAGCGTCCAGCGGCGTATTGTAGCTGCCAGGGATGTTGTTGATCTCAGCCAGGGCGATAAAATTCACGCGCAACGTGCCCGCCCCGTTCATGTAAAGCGTGAAACGTTCGCCCGGTGACAGCTCATAGCGCTGCCAGAGCGTGGCATCGACCAGAGCATAGACGATGTGACGCGTCAGAGCATCGTTTTTGTGGGCGGCAAGCTGTGCGGTCAGGGTGGACAGAGACTGAGTCGCGTTGTTGGCTGGCCAGAGCGCGGTGCTGGCGTACGTTGAGGTATCGACCGCGAACAGGCGGATATCACCGAGCGCGTTGTCGATATCCGCGCTATAGCCCAGCGTGGCAGCCTGCACACCAGGCAGCGCGTTGTACTGGCCGCGCAACTGCTCAAACGACTTCGTGGCATCTTCCGCGGGCAGCGATCCGCTAAAGTCCGCGCCAACGGCGAATGCCGCTGCGTCCGCTGTACGCGCTTGCCTGGTGTTCATCAGCGTTAGCAGAAAACATGAGGCAGAAAGCGCCAGGGCCAGCAGGACAATGATGCGCGCGGCGGCTCGCGGAGCCCGCTGCGCCTGTACGAAGGCCAGGACAGCGGGCGCGCTGCGTTTCTTTGCCGCCAGCGCCGCTGCGAAGCTGAGAATGCGTGGGAAGAGGCGCAAGAAAAGCATGAGCAGCGCGCCAACAACCAGTGGGGGCGCGACAAAGCCCACAATGTTGCCAGCATTGTAGACGATGGGATCGTCGGTCTGAGCGGCGACGATAGTTTGCCAGAAGAAGCTGTACACAAGATAGCCCGCGAGAATCAGGATCAGCGCGAAGAGGTCCAGGTGAAAACGCTTCCAGAAAGGCACGCCTTTGCCGCGCGTGGACTCGCGGCGCAGGGTAACGATATCCAGTTGCACGGCTCGTCTGAGTGCGGCGACCAGCACAAGCAGCGCGAGGCCCACCGCGGCCAGGGCGAACCAGCGGACATCGTAAAGAGCAGCCAGAGGCCGGGCGCTAATGACAGTAAGCGCCGCCTGGTCAGCGGGAGTGAGCAGCAGCCCGGCGATGGCATAGACCAGCAAGAGCGCCAGGGGCGGCCCTGCCAGGAGCGCCAGCAGGCAGATCAGCAGACCCTGCGTCAGGAACGAGCCGAAGATGTGCTGCTGGGTCGCGCCCCGGCTGCGCAGAGTGGCAATCAGGGCCACCTGGCGCTCGACCAGCAGGTCCACAGTCATGCCGATCAGGAAGAGAATCAGGGTCAAGATCAGGAAGAGCAGGCAGGCAATCACAAGCTCCAACACGATAATCTGCTGCGCGTACGTGCTCAAAGTGGCGAAGAGCGAGCCCACGGGCAGAGAAAAAGAGACGCCAGGGATCTGGTTAAGCGCGAGAGGCACCCGGGCGTACAGGTCGTACATCTGCTGCGAGAGCGCGGGTACGCTGCTGGCGTCGAGAGAGGTCAGGTCAAAGGGATAGCTCCAGAAGAGATTGGTGGCGTCTTTACCAGGCAGGGTTTGCAGCGTGGCAATCTTCACGCGCAGCGGCTCGCGGGCTGTCAGGACATTATAAGCAGACGCGCCGCTCCGGCTGGTATAGAGATCGCCAAAGGGAGTGGCCGGGGCCAGCCAGTAGGGATCGTGAGCCGAGCGAGCCGCGACAATGCCAACCACGCGCAGCTTCCAGCCCTGCAAGGCTTGCAGCGCGTCAGCCTGGCCGTTCACGACAGAGCCAACGCTCAGCCCCAGCGTGCCAGCCAGGGTTGGCGTCAGGGCTATTTCGAGCGTGCCATCAGTTGTGGCCTGTGGCAGGCGTCCCTGCACCAGCGTGGCGTGGGACGCGGCCTGGACTGGATCGTAACCGTCGAGCACCAGCGCGGCACTGCCGTTGGCCAGGGAAAAGCTGAGCGGCGGTGTCTGCACAACGAGCCGGGGCGCGCTGCGCAGATAGGTCGCCAGATCGCCCTGTCTCAGAACACCGTCGAGTCGCTGCTCTTGTTGCTGGAGCTGCGCGGTGGTTGGTGAGAGGCTGACAACATGTACGATGATGCTCTGACCATCGGGCGAACTGGCCACGGCGGCGCGCAGGCTGGCGCTGATCGCCACGCGCGAGAAAAGTGGCGGCGCGCAGGCCAGCACCACCATCGCCAGGATGCTCAACCAGGTAACCAGCAGAAAGCGCCACATCTGCTTCAAGCGCCAGCTCGCCAGCCGCGCAATAGCGCGCAGGAGAAAGACGCCGTTCTGGCGCGTCAAAATGGGAGAAGAGACAAACATATTTTTTCCTTTTAATCTTCATTCAAACGCAGCGTTTTATCCAGCGACGGGCGCGAGACGAGCCGGGCCATAAAGAGCAGGGCGAGCAGGCTGATCAGCGCGACCGCGCCAAGGATCAGCGCGAGCGGTCCATAGGGAATGGCAAGCCGAATGGGTGGGACGTTGAACCCAACATCCAGGCCGGTTCCAGGCGCGAGAATGCCAACGATTGGTCCGACGAAAATGGTAAGCAGCGCGCCCAGGCCCAGGCCCAGCAGCAACCCTGTGCTCGCGATGAAACCCTGTTCCCACAGGAGCACAGCGGCGAGCTGGCGCGGTTCCATGCCCAGCGCGCGTATGACGGCGAAGCTGGTCAGCCGATTTGTGGCGCTGAGCCAGGAGAGCAGGAATGAGCCAATCAGCGCCAGCACCAGGGCCGCGACAATACCCAGCGCGACCACGCCAATCACCCCCAGGTAGTTCGGGTCGTTCTGGATAGTGGCCAGGGTCTGGTGCAGATCGTTCAGTCCAGGCAGGTGTTTGCGCACGCTGACCAGTGCGGCCTTAGTGCCGTTGGTGCGCAACCAGAGGGCATTGGGCGCGAGTGCTGCGGGATCTTTCCCTGTTGCCTGCGCTTTGGCCGCGATATAGCCCTGATAATCGACCAGCAGCCCCATGCCGCTCCAGGAGAGCGAGGGCGTATCGTAGACACCGGGGATGACGTTGACCTGGGCCAGCGCGATATAGGTGATGTGCGCCTGGAGCGAGCTGTCAGCGGGCAGGACAAAGCGCGCGCCAGGCGTAAGGTGCAGGCGCTGCCACGTGGCGAGATCGACCAGGGCATAGACGACGTGATTCTCCAAACCAGCCGCGCGATGAGCGGCAAGTTGCTGCATCAGCGCATCCAGTGGCGTGGCTGAATAGGTTGCGGGCCAGGTGACGGTGTGAGCGTAGGTGGTGGGATCGACCGCGGAGACTGTCAATGTGCCCTGGCCAGCGGCGTCCTGGTTGGCGCTCAACTGAATGACATCTTGATAGCCCAGCGTGACTGATTGCACGCCTGGCACTCTCTTATACACAGTTATCAACTGGCTCCAACTCTGACCGCTGGCCGCAGGAGGCAGAGAACCGCTGAAGTCAGCTCCCCGGGCAGCGAAGGTGGCCAGGTCGAGATTGCGCTGGGCCTGGCTGGCGATAAGCGTGGAGAGGAAACAGGCGGACGAAATTGCCAGGGCCAGCAACACGATTACGCGCGCGGCCGCTCGTGGGGCGCGTTCCATCTGAGCCAGGGCCAGCACCGCGGGCGCGCCTCGCCTTTTCGCTGCCAGCCATGTTGCCAGACGCGTCAGATGAGGGAAGAGGCGCAAAAACAGCATCAGGATCGCTGGCGCGACCAGGGGAGCCGCGAAGAAGCCAATGTTGGTCAGCAGGTTATAGAGCACGGGATCAATGCGCACCGAGGACTGGCTGAGCAGCGACCAGATGCAGGCGTAAACGCTGTAGCCTACCAGCAGGACCGCGACCAGGAAAAGGTCCAGGTAGAAGCGCCGCCAGAAGGGTACGCGCTGGGAGCGCGCGGCCTCGCGGCGAAACGAAATGATGTCCAGGCCAGTCGCTCGCTTCAGGGCCAGCAGTAGCGCGAGCAGCGCCACTCCGCTCGCTCCCAGCGCGTACCACTGAACCGCCTGGAGCGACGCCAGGGGGTGAGCAGTGAGCACGGCGACGACCTCGCGGCTATCGGGCGCAAGCAGCGTGGGAGCCAGCGAACTCACCAGGAGCAGCGCCAGCGGTGGACCAGCCAGCAGTGCGGCCAGGCTAACTGCGACGCCCTGAACAGCGAAAGCGCCGAAGATGTGCCGGCGCGTGGCTCCGCGGCTGCGCAGCGTCGCGATTGCCGCCGCCTGCCATTCCACCAGCATATCCGTCATCAGGCTGACCAGGAACAGAGCCAGGGCGAGCGTGAGCAGCAGCAAAAAGGTTACGGCAATCTGTCCAAATGAGCCACTGAGATTGCTGAATTCCAGCGCGGGCCAGAGCGTGCCGAAGATGTTAGTATAGGCCAGTTCCGAGGAGCGCATGTTGCGAAACACAATCTGCTGAAAACGGTTATCGGTGCTGCTAACCTGCTGGGAGAGAGCTGGCAGGTCGTACGAATCGAAATGACTGAGATCGAAGGGATAGCGCAGAAAGTAGATGAAGATGTTGGTGGAAGAGCCGCCAGTGAAGGCCGCCTGCATACCCTTGATTTTCGGCACAAGCGCCTGGCTGGCGGCGAGCACATTATAAGAAGGCGCGCCATCATGTTTGAAGTAATAGCGCGAGGAGAGGCTGACGCTGGATTTAGAGAAGGGGTCCGCTACGGCCCAGAAACTATCGTTGGCGACTGCGGGCGCGACAAGACCCACGACGCGCAGCCGCCAGACCTGTGAGCCACTGTTGACAGGAAAACGTCCCTGGACAAGCGAGCCAACGCGCAGGCTCAGATTGCTGGCTGCTTCCTGCCAGAGCGCGATCTCCAGCGTGCCATCGCCTGTGGCCTGGGGCAAGCGCCCTTGAAGCAGGGTCGTATGTTGAGCTGCCTGGGCGCTGTTGTAGCCGACGAGATCGAAGGCCGCGGGCACGGTCTGGTTGTGGTTGAGCAGATCGAGCGGCGGGGTCTGAACGATGACCTGGGGCGCGCCCTGGAGGTAGCGGCCCAGCGTACCCTGTTGCAACGTGCTCGTGGTAAGCTGCGTGACCTGCTGGAGCTGCTCAGGGGTGGGCTGTGTGCTGATTACATCGACATTTACATAAGGACCATCAGACGCGCCGAGCAGTTGCGCGCGGATAGAGGCGCCGGTCGCGACCAGCTCAAAGAGCGGTCCCGCGCAGGCCAGGATAACCATTGCGAGCATGCCCAGCCAGGCGACTAGCAAGAAACGCCACATCCGTTTGAAGCGCCAGCGCGCCAGCCTGGCAATGGCCGATAACGGCAGCGCGGCTGGCTGACCAACCAGCGGCGAAGTCGAAGATGCCATAAGAAGCCTCCTTTCTTTCAAACAATTCTGCCATCGCTGATCTGCAAAACGCGGTCGGCGGCGCTGTAGACCGCGGCGTCGTGGGTGGCAATCAGCAGAGCAATACCGGTCTTTTGCACCACCTCGCGGAAGAGCTGCACAATCTTTTGCGCGGTCTGCGAATCAAGATTGCCGGTTGGCTCGTCGGCGATGACCAGGCGCGGCGTGTGGACCAGCGCGCGGGCCAGGGCGACGCGCTGCTGTTCTCCCCCGGAGAGTTCCAGGCCGCGATGATGGGTGCGCGCACTCAGGCCAACCATCTCCAGCGCCGCCCGCGCGCGCCTGGCGCGTTCGTCTTCGGGCGTGAGCTGCAAACGCAGAGCTACTTCGACGTTTTCCTGCGCGGTCAGCGCGGGAAAGAGATGGGCGTTCTGAAAGAGCAAGCCGATGCTCTGCCGGCGCAGCACCGCCCTGGCCGTTTCATTGAGCCGGGAGAGGTCGTGCCCCAGGGTATACACCTGGCCCTGCGTGGGATCGTCGAGTCCAACCAGCACATTGAGCAGGGTCGTCTTACCCGAACCGGAACGCCCGCGCAGGGCGACGAACTCGCCGGGCAGAATGCGCAGATCGACGCCGCGCAGGGCGTGAACGATGACAGCGCCAAGTTGGAAGGCGCGCGTAACTCCGCGGGTCTCTACCGCGGCTGTGACAGGGGCTTCGCTCATGATTGGCTTTCCTTTCTGCGCGGGAATTCTTCAGCAACAACGCTACTCAATATGCTCGTGCTCAGCGGCCAGAGCTCGATGTGTTCGCCAGCCAGCCGTACCAGCGCCCGCCCGTTGAATGGCACGCGGTCAAGCAGGTCGCGAGGTAACTGGAGATGGCCCGCGCGATCCACCAGCAGCGTCTCGTGGTGTTCGCGCAGCGACAGGCCGATGATCGCGCTTGCGCCCTCGCCCGGCGTCTCGTGTCCGCCCGACGGCCAGAGATCCAGGTGCTCGCCGTTCAAGCGCACATTGGCACGCCCATTGAACTGAACCCGGTGCAGCGTGTCAGCGGGCAATTGCAGGATGCCCGCGCGGTCGATAAAGATGGTTTCTTGATAGGTTTCCCCTGGCAGGCCGATGATCGCGCTGGCTCCAGTGGAGGAGCTGGCGAGCGCGCTGGCCTGGTTGCGACGTATCGTCTCGGTGCTGGTTCGCCCATCGCGGATCGCCAGGGTGCGGTCAACCGCCGCGGCCACGGTGACATCGTGGGTGACGATCAGAATGGTGATGATGAGTTCTTGATTGAGCTGGCGCATAAAAGCGATGATCTCCCGCGTCGTAGTGGAGTCCAGCTCGCCAGTGGGCTCGTCCGCCAGCAGCAGCAGCGGTTCATTGGCCAGAGCTACGGCAAGCGCCACGCGTTGCTGTTCGCCGCCGGAGAGCTGCGCGGGCCGCTTCTTCGCCATAGCAGCCAGGCCGACGATTTCGAGCAGCTCACGCGTGCGCCTGCGATAGCGCGTGGCCCCTACGCCTTTGAGAATCTGCGGCAGATCCACATTTTCCGCGACCGTCAGGTCAGCCAGCAGATTGCGCCCGCTCTGCTGCCAGACATGGCCGACAACCAGGCCACGATAGCGCGCCCGTTGCTGCTCGCTCAAACGGGCGAGATCATGTCCAGCCACCGTCACGCGGCCCGCCGTGGGTGCGTCCAGCCCACCCAGGATGTTCAGCAGAGTCGTCTTGCCTGAGCCAGAAGCCCCGACAATCGCGCTCATCTCGCCGCGCCTGACCTCCAGATTCAACCCCTGCAACGCCACCACCTCCAGATCATCGACCTTATAGATCTTGATTACATTGTCACAAACAACCAGCAAATCTTGCATATGTGCTCCTTTCGGGATATGTAGAAGAAAAGAAAAGCCCCGCGTTCCACGCTGTTTACAGCCTACCTGCATCCTTTCCAGCTATCAATCGAGTAATCCCCCATCGTAATCCTGGCCGGAGCGCGCCAAAATTACAATCGTAGATTGCACGATGACCAGGCCAGCGCGGCGTGCTATACTTGCTGGCAGAGCATATACGCCAGAGAATTCACACCGAATGCGCTGATCCGGTGTGAAAAACGCACACGCCCGCAGCTCCATTCACGGGGTTCGACTGCACCTCGGCCTATATTGGACATTGAATCTGGTACAAAGGACAAACAATATGAGAAAGCGCTATCCAGAGAGTTTGACGCCGCAGTGGTCGGGGCTGCGCTGGTTTTTTCTGGCGTGGGTTGGGATGATTTTCTTATGGGAACTGCTGGTCTCTTTTGGCATTATCGCGGGGCTGGCGTTAGCGCAGCAGTGCCCGCAGCCGCAGATTCCGCCTGGCGCTTCGCCGGAGGTGGCGAAGAAGATGGCCGATGTTCAACACAGCAACTGCGCCAATATCCTGGCGAAGATGGGTGGAGGTACTCCGCTGCTGGCGCTGCTGGCGGGTTTGATGATCTTACATGGAGTATTGCACTGGCTGGCGCTCTCCAGGCGTTTTCCGCGCCGCTGGATCTGGCTCTATATCCTGGTGCAGATCGGGCTGATTGTGGCGCTGGGGATTGTCGGGCAGTGGGCGCTGGATAGCACGACGCTGGTCTTCGGTCTATCGCTGGTGCTGCTGCTGGAAATAATCGATCTGTTTCAGCAGACACAGACGACGGCGGTGATTACAGTGAGCTTTATCTTGCTGCTACTCTTTGCCAGCCTGTGGCAGATCTGGATCAGCGGAGCATCGAACCCGCTAATCTTTCTGGGAAACTGGAAGACCAGCACGATTCCGCTCTTCCTGCCCTTTGTCACCGGCTTTCTGATCCTCTACCTGGGCCAGTTTCAGGCCAGGAGGCACGCGGAACAGACTCACCAGGAGCTGGTTCAGACCCACCGGGAGTTGCAGCAAGCCTCTGCGCGCATCGAGGAATTGACGCTGCTCACGGAGCGCCAGCGCATGGCGCGCGAACTGCACGATACCCTGGCGCAGAGCCTGGCAGGCCTGATTCGCCAGTTGGACGTGGTTGATCTGCACCTGACGCGTGAGCAGCCTGAACAGGCCCGCGCGCTGGTTCTGGCCTCTTCTACAACCGCGCGCGGCGCGCTCAGCGCGGCCCGCGCAGCGATTGAGAACCTGCGCCTGCCCGGTGGCATCATTGGCGACCTGCCCGGCGAGGTTTCAGCCGAGATTGAGCATTTTACGAGCAACACCGGCCTGCCCTGCGCGGCACAGTTGGACGCTCTGAATACCGTTTCACCGGCCCTGGCTGAGCCGATTGTGCGTATTGTAGGTGAAGGTCTGGTCAATATCGAACGTCACGCGCGGGCGCAGCGGGCGTGGGTTACTACCAGTGTGGATGAGCGCGAACTGCTGCTGGAAATCGGCGACGATGGCGTGGGCTTTGCTTTCCCTGAATCGGCTTACCAGCCTGGCCACTATGGTCTGGTGGGACTCTCAGAGCGCGCTCGCCTGCTCGGTGGCGACATGGAGGTAATCAGCACGCCTGGCCAGGGCAGCGTTCTGCGCTTCCACATCCCCCTTGAATGGAGCAAGATGCCGGTATGAGTAAACGCACGCGTGTCGTCATAGCTGACGATCATCCCATCTTCCGCCAGGGATTGCGCATCACCTTTGAGGCGGTAGCCGAGGAATTTGAACTGATTGGCGAAGCGGTCGATGGCGCCTCCGCTCTGCGCCTGGTCGAAGAGCAGCAGCCAGATGTGGTATTGCTGGATGTACGCATGCCTGGGATAGATGGTCTGGAAGCCCTGGAACGCATCCGCGCCAACTGGCCGCGCATCTCGGTGGTCATCCTGACCACTTACAACGACGAGGAGCTAGTCTTGCGCGGACTCCAGGCCGGTGCCTGCGGCTATCTGCTCAAGGACTGCGACCTGGAGACCCTCCTGAACGCGATCCGCACAGCCGCGCGCGGGGACACCCTCTTACAGGCTGGCACCATCGAGCGCCTGCTGCTGGCTCTCCCGCGCACACCAGCCGCTGCGCAGTCCTCGCGCCAAAGCAGTCCCTTTGAGCTGACCGAGCGCGAACGCGAAGTACTGGCGGGAGTCGCGCGCGGTGAACGTAACAAAGAGATCGCCGCGCGGTTGGGGCTCACGCGGCGGACCATCGATACCTATTTAAGCAACATCTTTACCAAGCTCGGCGTAGACTCGCGCGCCTCCGCCGTAGCGGTCGCCCTCGAACATGGCCTGCTGCCCCGCCAGCACTAGCCCGCGCTTGCTTTTTATGATCGGAGAGCGCGAGAAAGTCACCAGCTAGCTCACAGGCACACCTGATGGGCGTTTTGCCACGGCTTTCTGCCAGGCGGGATCGGCTCTGATCTGGTTCGCGGTCTTGTTGCGGTGGCGCTTCGCGTCCTCGTGCACATTGACATTGAACGACGCCCACTCGTCGAGGTGGCCGATGAGCAGGTGGTGATCTCTGCCCTTGAGTTCGCAGAGCGTAATCAGGTTATTGGGGTCCAGCTCCAGTTGCGGGTGCAAATGGAATGGCTTGATGTGATGCACCTGGAGCCCCCGGCGCGTGCCACAGACCACGCAAGCTGGTTGGCGTAGCAAATGCTCCTTCGCCACCCGGAACCAATGCGGGCTGCGCTCCTTCCCATGCTTCCTGGCCGTTTCCAGACCGTGGTCTCGCCTCCTCGCTCGCAAGCCACCCCCGCGCCTCGTCGTTCTTCCCCCGCTCCTGCGCCGTCGCTGCACCCGTCTTCCGGCAATGCCCAGCAAAAGAAATACCACAATCAACACGGCAATGATGATTGCTAGCGCCTGAGGCGTCAAATTAATCGAAAGCGAGCTGGCTGCAATAAAGACCATATTTTTTCCTCCCTGTATCAAACTCTCTATACATCCTCTGAGTCTCTTCATCTTGAGCTAGTGGCAAGTATAGCGAATAGTTTTGGGAAAAACAATCCTGATAAATATGTAGCTATTCAGGACCTCTCGCCACCTGCGGCGCTTCGCTATGGTTAGGAAGGAAGAGTTCGGG
>DASVMX010000583.1:0-1619 GCA_036384215.1 Ktedonobacteraceae bacterium
GCTGGTGGATCCGTGGGACACGGACCCACCAGCACCGCAGCACTCGTCATGCCTCTCCCGACATTTTACTCTGTTGCCCAGGCGACGCCCCATGGCGCCTGCACTGTGCCCTGAATGACACTGTTGACCTGGCCGCTGGTGGAATTGAGCAGGGTGATGCCGCTGGCGGGATCAACGGCATAAAGGGTCTGCCCATCGCTGCTGATTGCCAGGCCGGTGAAGCTCTGGCGCTGGAGATACACACCGCGCAAACTCAGGGTGCTGGTGTCGATAACCTGGATGCCATGCGGACCGGCAACGTAGAGCCTGTGCTGGTCAGGCGAGAGCACCGAGCCGTGGTACAGTTGGAACTCCTGACCACCGCGGACGCTTTTGTCTGCGGTGAAATGCGCGATTTTCGCACCGGGAATCAACCAGAGTTGATAGGCGTTCGACCCCAGATTCAGATCCACCGTCGCCACAACGCCCAGCGCGGCGTTCGCGGCGTAGAGTGTCTGGCCATCCCGCGAGAGCGCGAGGGTGTAGTAGTTTAAGAGCGCGGCGGACTGGCCCGCTGGCAGGTCAATGCAGCGCGCGGTCAATGGGAAAGGCGAACCAGAGGTCGCATCAGCAAGCCAGAGGATGTGGATAAAGGCTTTGTTGTTGACTGGATTGGTGTAGAGCGTGTAGGCCATATCGCCGTCGTCCGACATCCAGCGAGCCTGAAAATTCCCGTTCATCTTTTCGTCCAGCTCGTTTTTGTCAACAATATTGCCATCCAACAACTTGCTGGCCAGGACATCATAACCTCGGACGTTGTAATGACTCGTCCCAGCCTCGTAGTACTCCAGCAGGTAGAGCATAGTACCTTTGGGCGAAACAGCGTCCAGCGCGAAACTCCCGTTCAGATGAATCATCTTGACCAGCTTGCCGGCCTGCGTATCGACCAGCGTGATACTGGTGACGCCTGCTGGAGCGTGCTGTTCGCGGAGAGCCAGCCAGCGCCCATCGCCCGACAGCATGGAATCGGCCTCGCCCTGGTCAGCGGTCGAGTAGCTGCCCGCGACAGTGAAAGCGCGCACAGTTGCTCCCGAACGCGTGTCAAAAACAGAGATTCTGGTGTTCCCTCCAGAAGCCAGGCTGGCCACGTACAGCCACTGGTGCTTGAGGTCCGTCAACCCGGCGGGCAGTTTCAGCCGCGCGGTCGTGTTCGCAGACCCCAGTTGCAGGGCTACAATATGCCGGTTGCCAGCGGTCTGTCCGGCTCTCACATAGCTATCCAGCACATACAGTTCGCCGCTTACCGGCGGCGCTACCTGGCTCGTACTGGCACTCCCATTCTGCCGCGGTAGCTCACTCCCACAGGCTGCCAGTAGCGGAAGCAGCAAAAGTACCACCAGGCCAGACCAGGCCAATAATCGCTTTTTCATCGTCTTTCCTCCCGGCAGATGTCCACTGCTCCACTCATTCCGGCAGTCACGTCTCTGCCAGTCTCCAGTATAGAAAGAAAACTTGAATCACAACTGAATTTTGGAAGAAGAGCGATCATAGGGCTATTTACTTCACTGCTCAAGGCTTTGCCCCGCCCCCCATTTTTTGTTCAGTGGTTTTCGTGCAGGGGTGCTGCGCACCCCTGCACG
>DASVMX010000584.1:0-7586 GCA_036384215.1 Ktedonobacteraceae bacterium
GGCGGAAATTTTCAACTTCCGCCCTGTGCTCCATCCATTTTGCGCTGTCCATCCTGTCCCCGTACTTAGCTATCTTTCTTGCCTGTTAAAGCCTGTAAAATGAAGAGGAAGACACAGGCGCCGAGAAACGAGATGACCACACTGCCCCAGAAGTGGAAGGAGCCCCCGATATTCAACCAGCTCGCCAGGAAGCCGCCAACAACTGAGCCGATCAGACCAACGATAATATTGCCCAGACAGCCATAACCTCTGCCGCGAATGACCACGCTGGCCAGCCAGCCCGCCAGCCCGCCAATAATCAACCAGCTCAAAAGATCGCTCACCTCGAAATGAACTCCAGTCATCATAACGCTCATGCTTTTATCTCCCGCTATGTATATAATTCCTCAGATAAAGAATGCAGCTTACAATATGCTTAACTCACCATTCCAATCGCCTTAATATACGCGCGAGGAACGCCGGGGTTGCAAGCCAATCCAGTTCAATCAATGTATTGATGAGATGGCTCTGGCGTCATTCACACCGGATGGGCTGATCAATACGGTTTAAATAAGGCGAAAACCCACCCGGTTTGTGCTCAATTGCTGAGCTAGAATTCGCTCGAATTGAGCTTGATCAGCAGAAAAGTTGCTCTTATTTAAACCGTATTGATGGGCTGATCCGGTGTGCTCGTTTATCCCTCGTGTATCTATCCCTTGTTCCGCCGCCCAAAGAACGCCAGCAGCAGGGACGGCGCGATGAGCAGGCAGAGGGCGCCGAAGACAAAGGAGGTCGAGAGGTTGACGTTGGTCTGGAGCCAGCCGCCAATGGTGGGGCCGATGCTGAAGCCGATGCTCCAGGTGACGGCGTAACAGCCCGACAGAGTGGCGCGGTATTTGTCAGAGATGCGCTCCATGGCAAAGGCGGCATAGACTGGCTCTATCAGCGTGCGCATGAAAGAGCGACTGTACTCACCGGCGATGGCAAAGGGCAGATTGGGCGAGAGGCCAATCAGGACCATCAGCGGCGCGCTCAGATACTGCACGGTGGTAACCAGGCGCAGCTTGCTCCAGCGTTTGACAAACAATGGCGCAGTCAATGAGAAAATTCCACCCGCCAGGCCCGATATAGTAAATATTACCCCTAATGGCCCTGGTAAAAGGTGAAAACGCAGCACAAAGTAGATCTGAATCAACGCGACTACCGCGCCCTCACCCATGGTGAAAACCAGGTCGGGAATCAACAATTGCAGGAAGAGCAAGACCGGCCAGCGCTCCTGTTCTGGCTGCGCGGCGGACGGGATCACCGCGCTGGATGTCTCACGCGCTCCCTCTCCTTCATCCTGCGCTACAGCAGCGCCCTGCGTTATGTCAACATCAGCGACGAAGGCCAGTTCGGTGGTCGTTTCGCCTGCTGGACCAGCGACAACGGCGGGCAGTTCTGGCTGGTTCCGCGCGCCCCGTCTGGGTTCGCGCAGGAACCAGAGGGGCAGGCCGAAGACGAAGGTGAAGAGCGCGGCGGCGAAGACGCCCCAGCGCAGGGGTACCGCGCTGGCCGCGGAGACGTGCAAAACGCCCGCGATATATTCGGGGATGGCGCCGCCCAGGAGGTTGCCAAGCGCGCCTATGCCTAACAGCAGAAAGCTATTCAGTGCCAGCACGCCCACCCGCTGCTTCTCCGTGCTGCTCTCCACCAGCAGCGGCAGATTGGTCACCCAGTACGCGGTTGAGACCAGTCCTTGCAACAGGCCAAAAGCCAGCAAAAGCGGAGCCGAGGTCACAATCGCCGTAATCGCGAGACAGAGCGGCGTAAGCATGGCCGTCAGCAGCAGGACCGGCTTGCGCCCAATGCGGTCCGCGAGCCGGCCCACCGGAACCGCGCTTATCAGCGAGCCAATCGCTGGCATGGCGCTGAACAGACCAATAAACTCGGGTTGATAGCCCAGGCTATGAATGTAATAATTCAGCGTTAAGGCGCTGATGCTGAGTTGAAATCCCTTGCCAGTTGTAAAGAGAAGCAAGAGATAGATATTGCGCGGCAGGCGCGCAAATATGGCGATTCCCGCGCTTCTCCGCGCGGGTGCAGTTTTCTGCACAGGTGATTCAGGGGCTTTTGATCCCAGAGACATGTTAGATTGAACTCCCGACTAGATAGGCATGCCTCTATCCTAGCACACCCTATCACTCAGCAACAATGGCCAAATGGACAGGGATACTTATGAGATATCTGTTCGATGAATGCCAGTCTGAGGGATAGGAATATAGTCCGCCTTTGTATAACGTCGAGCTATATTTTGCGATTAAAATAATGTACACTGTGATAGATTGAAACGATTTTCACATGGGAAAGGTGCCACAATAAGACACGTCGACTCACATTGAAATGGGATGAGCCAGGCAAATTTCTTTCAGATTATATGATCTGGACCAGGATTCAGAAATGTGAACTATTCCACAGTTCTGTCGATGTTTCATGGTGTATGATTTCTAAAAAATGCTTTCTGTTTATAATCTCAGGAGTAGATAGATGCGATCCAGCCTGATTGACGCCCGCCCGGCGACCGGCGCGCAAGGATATCCAGCGCGGTCAACCCCTCAGCCTCAACGCCCGCCGCTGCCTCCACCAGTTACGCCGTCACGTAAGCGGAAACGAATATCACTGGTGCCTGCTGAGGGCTGGTTGCCTCTGCTCTTGCTCGCGGTCGCGGTCTATAGTGTGGTTTACTCGGTGACCGCTGCGATCCCCACTGGTCATACAGACGTGCTCTGGATGACTACCGCGTTGGGCCTGGTGTGCGGGCTGATCGTTTCTAAGAGCCGCTTTTTCCCCCAGGCCGTGCTGCATGTCGCGGCGTGTATCCTGGGCTACTGGCTGGCGCTCTTTCTGACTTCGCTGGCCTATCATATCTCCCTGCTGGAAATGCTGGCCAGTTTTCGCATGGTCATTTCCAATGGATTCTCAATTGCGGGTATGCCGCAGAGTGACACGGTTTTTCTCTTCTACCTGGCATTTCTCTGTTTCTTTCTCGGCTACTTTGGCTCGTGGTTGATCTATCGCGCGCACCTGCCCTGGCTGGTCGCCCTGGTTTATGTCTCGATTATGATCGTCAACCTGAATTACATTGCCAAACGCGATTTGACCTTCCTGGTGGTGGTCCTGGCGGCCTCGCTGATCCCGCTGGTCGCGCGTGTCCAGTTAGCGGGGCAGTTAGCGCAATGGAAAAACGAGGGATTGTACACTGACCAGGTCTGGCTGCGCAACCTGACCGGTCGTTTTTTGCGCGTTGTCTGCCTCTTTGCTCTGTTGATTTTGCCGTTAAGCTGGTTCCTGCCTGTCGTCAACCAGCCCACATCAGGGGTGACGCTCTGGAACAATCTGGACAATGCCTGGGCCAATCTCTCCCATGGCAACCTGGCATCTCTGACCAATCCCAATATGCTATTCAGTCCTTACCAGCCCTCGGCCAATTTCTTCGGCGATCAGCTCACGATTACGGGCAATGTCAATCTGCCGGATGGCCCTGTTCTGACCTATACTTCGCCATCATCGACAAAGGGACAATACCTGGAGGGCTTTTCATACGATTTGTTCGACGGCCATACCTGGACATCATCAATGCAGAGCACCCAGAACTTCTCAAGCAATAATCAGTTGCCCCCCAGCTACTCGGGGGCTGCCGGGGCCAGTCAGTTAGATACCTCGATCACTGTGCTCCAACCGCCGGGTGGCACGAAAAACTTTATTTTCGCGCCCGCTGACCCCAGCCAGTTTACGGTCCCGGTGACGATCTACACCGATTCCACAAATAACTTTATCGCCGCCTGGGCGCAAACAACGCCCCTGAGCCAGAATGAGCACTACCGCGTCACCTCGATGATTTCGACAGCCTCAGCTGTGGATCTCGCGCATATCGCGTTGCCCGATAACGATCCTTCGCTCTGGACTACTAATCTCAGCTATAGTGAGCTGAAACAGTATTACCTGCAGGTACCCCGCACGCTCTCGCCAGAGGTGCTGGCAACCGCGAAAACCTGGACACAGGGGGCCAGTACTGTTTACGATGTGGCGTCCGCCCTGCAAGCCCATCTGAGCAACCAGAAAGAGTTTACCTATTCAGTCAGCAATCCGCCAGTGCCCACGAATATTGACGCGGTTACCTGGCTGCTCCACCAGCACAAAGGCTATTGCACCTACTACGCGACGGCCATGGTGATGATGGCTCGCCTGCTCGGCGTTCCGGCTCGCGTGATCAACGGCTTTAGCCAGGGACACTTCGATACCTCTCGCAAGGCCTGGGTGGTGAACGGCAGCGATGCCCATAGCTGGGTACAGATCTATTTCCCGAACTTCGGGTGGATGAACTTTGATCCTACTCCCAGCTTTTCGATTAACAATGCTGGCTCACCGGCCCCGCAACCCACGGCAGGCCCAACGAAAACGCCGGCCACGCCCAAATCAACCACTACCCCGCGCGTACATATCACGCCGGGCGCGCAGGTGACTCCCACGCCGCCACCCTCTAATCCGGCTGGCAAGCCTTCGACCGCGGGAAATACGCTGGACGGATCGAATCTCTTCCTGACCATCGCTCTGCTCGTACTGCTGAGTTCGTGCGTGGTGCTGGGCTTCGCGGTGCTCCGCTACCAGCGGGCCAGGCGCGCGGCGCAGACGACGATCTCGACCCTCTATGCCCGCCTCTGTCTGATTGCCCGCATGGTCGGCTCGCCTCCTGCTGCCTGGCAAACTCCCTACGAGTATACGTTCACGCTGAGCAGACGCTTCCCGCAGGCGTCCGCGACCCTGCGCCGCCTCGCCGATCTCTTTGTGCGCGAACGCTGGGCCACGCCGCAGCAGGCGCCAAATCCCGCTGAGCAGCGCGAACTGACGCGCCTCTGGCCAAACCTGCGCAATACCATTCTGCGCTCACCTTTCTCAAAGGACCGTTAAGCCTCTCGCTGCCGCTTCTGACGGGCGTTGGACCATCATAATGCATACAGATGTTTCAACGCCCGTTACCCCGCTGCCGCTGGCACGTCTTCAGTAATAAGATACTCATCACGCGTATGGTTGTGTTGGGGGGCGCGCGACGCGAGCGCGTCAAAATGGGGAGGAACGCATTCATGAGTAGCGAACAAGCTCTACTTACCTGTACTTTTAACTGGGGCAAAACCTGTAGCCTGTACTACGACTCGATTGAGATCGCGGGCAAAGCCTATAACCTGAAAGATCTCACTTCTATACACCCGAGCTATCGCATGATCTTTGGTGTTCCCTCAGCACGCCTGGAACTCTCTTTCGGCGGAGAACACCTCGTCTTACGAGGCATCGCGGAGCTGGATATCGCGCGCCTGATGGTCTCTCATCTCCAACCCTACTGCCCCACTCCCACACCCGGCGCTCATGTCCGCTCGCGCTCCTCGCGAGCCCGCAACCTCGCCCGCGCCCAGGCCCGCGCCTGGGAACGCACCGGCCACATTCCCGCGGTCCTCGAAAGGATGGAAGAGCGCGAGTTTACCCCGCGCACATCCGATCTGCTTAAACACACCGATGCCCTCGGCGACACCCTGGATTCCACAGAAGAAGCAGAGGTCGTGGACGGGATCACGCTCGACTCTGTGCCTAAAGCTCCCATCTCGGATACTTCTCTGACGTCTGGCGAGACCATGGAGGCGTTCGCCCGGCTCGCCAGCAACTTGAGCACGTATGCCAGCCCCCTGCCGGACTCCATCTGGCAGCCGCTCCATACGCCGCGCTTCCAGCCACCGCTGCATTCGGTGCACCTGATTCCACCACATCAGAAATTTGATAGCGGTTCCATGCCGGTACCCGCGGTCAAATCAAGCGTCCTGCCAATTATCCACGTCCCGGTGCGCCTCCTGCATGGAGAATGCGCCCACTATAGTATCGGCGCAACGCTGTGCAGCGATCGCATCTCCAGTTCAGACGGCGCGACCTATCCGCTGCTGGACCAGGGGTTGCTGATCCTGACCAACCGGCGCGTGCTCTATATAGGCAAACGCTGCCAGTTCACGCTGGCCTACACCCATCTCTGGTATGTCTCGCTACTGCACACAGCTATTGCCCTGCATATCGAGGGACAGTTCAGGCGCATCATCATTGAACTGGAACATCCCCACGAATG
This sequence comes from Ktedonobacteraceae bacterium, assembly GCA_036384215.1. Lineage (GTDB taxonomy): Bacteria > Chloroflexota > Ktedonobacteria > Ktedonobacterales > Ktedonobacteraceae > Paraktedonobacter. The sequence continues at coordinate 6,122 of DASVMX010000584.1, forward strand.
GGCCAGCCGCATCGAACTGCTTTCTTTTATCGCCCGCCGGGAGCGCCCGGAACCGCCAACCCGGTCAATCGCAGCGGTCGCGGGATTGAATATGACTTTCAAGCGCCCGGCCATCAAACCGCCCGCCGCCAAACCAGCGCCCGTCGATGTCACCACACTTCCTCTGCTGAGCGAACGAGCCGCGTCAATCGCGGAAGCCTGCACCATCGAGATAGAGGACGAGGCGCTGCAAGCGTGCGCGGACCGCGAAACGCTGGACTTCCCCGGCGAACCAACCGCGGCAAAAATCGTGGAAGCCCGCACCATCGAGGTCGAAGGCGAGGCGCTCCAGTCCTGCGCGGATCACGAAACGCTGGACTTCCCCAGCGAACCAGTCAGAGAACCCTCTCATTCCGCTTTGGCGAACGCTTTGGTCCCTGATCCACCTGACGCAAACAGCTCGAACGCTGTTTTCCGCGCGCCAGGTGAAAGGAGCTGCTCGCGTTCTCTTTGCCAAAGCGGCAAGGAGGAACCCTCTCATTCCGCTTTGGCGAACGCTGGTTCGCGTTCTCTTTGCCAAAGCGGTAAGGAGGAACCCCTGGAACTGGTCAAAAGCAACACGCCCAGGATCGCCGCCTGCTCCGCGCAAGCCAGCGAGAGCAAACGCAAGGCCGGCCAGGAAGCGCGATTGGAAAACATACCAACGCAAGACATGCCGCTCCAGGCAGATGTCACCGAGATACCCACCCGGGAGTTCTCTCCGCTCACACCAGAGCCCGAACTGGCCGACGCGCCCACCCAGGCCATCTCCCGCCTCACGGATGTAACAACATTCAACACGAGCGAAATCGCTCCGCCAGTTCCGCAGCCTGAACTGGCCGACGCGCCCACCCGGGCCATCTCTCGCCAGTCCGAGAAAGCGCGGCGCGCACAACCGCCAGAGCCCTCCACCGAGGATCTGAGCGAAGGGAGCGAGGATGACGACAGAACCATCCATCTAAATGAGCGCAAACTCTGCCAGCTTCGCACGGTCTCAATGCGCACAGCAGCGCCCGCCAGGCCGCCCGACAGCCAGATAACCGACAAACGCCTTCCCCGTGTGCGCGCGGGCATGAAGCGTTAAAAAACGAAAATCTCTCTGGAAAATTGGGGTAAAAATATGATCGACACGGCAATGGTAATATGGACCAGCGGACTCTGGAAACGCCTCTTACGTACAACAGGCATGCTCGCGCTCCTCTTTGTCTGCGTTTGCGCCCTCTCGTTCCTGATTACAACCAGCCGCGACAAATGGTCCGGGCTGATCGCCTCTAAAACTCAATCAGGCGCCGCAGGCGCGGACGCGCCCGCCAGTTCCCAGGTCAGCGCCTCAGACGCCACAGCGACCGCCCTGCCAGCGCCGGTCCCAACCGCGCACCCATCCGACACGCGCCGCATCATCCCTGTCGTCCTGCAAAATCCCATGCTGCCCAACACCGCGCACAGC
>DASVMX010000585.1:0-9806 GCA_036384215.1 Ktedonobacteraceae bacterium
CACAACTGGCCTCTTCACACAAAGAATTTAGTCTACAGGTCTATCGCGCACGGCCTGGGCGTGGGCGGGAAAATCCTCGAATTCGGCGAGGGTCTGGACGGTCTGGCTGATGGTGGGATAGCCTTCGGCCTTGACATAGGCGATGCCGGTGCGTTTGAGGAAGTCATAGACGGTGGTGCTGGAATAGGTGTGGGCTTTGCCGCCAGTGGGCAGGATGGCGTTGGTGCCAACGGTATAGTTGCCCGCGCTGAAGGGAGTGTACTGGCCGATGAGGATTTCGCCGGCGTTTTTGAGGCGCGGGAGAATGGCGAAGGGTTCGCGCACCTGCACGGCCAGGTGTTCGGGGGCGTATTCGTTGACGAAGGCGATGGCTTCGTCCAGGTTGGCGGTGAGCACGATGCCGCCGGTACCGCGCTCGCTCTCCAGGCCGGTGCGCACGAAGGTCTGGCGCGGCTCTGGCAGGCTGGCGATCTTTGCCGGCAGCAGCTTGAGTACGGCTTCGGCCAGTTGACGACTGGGCGTGACCAGCAGGGCCGAGGAGTCGGGGCCGTGTTCCTGCTCGATCAGCAGATCGCGGGCCAGCAGTTCGGGGCTGGCGCTGTCGTCTGCCAGGATGTTTGATTCGCTGGGACCAGCGGGCAGGCCGACATCGACAGTGCCGTAGAGCAGGCGCTTGGCGGCTGAAACGTAGCCGCTGCCAGGGCCTGTGATCTTGTGGACCGGCGCGATGCTCCGCGTGCCATAGGCCAGGGCCGCGATGGCCTGCACACCACCCACGCGGTAGATCTCGTGAACTCCGCACAGGTCAGCCGCGACCAGCGAGGCGGCATCTACCTTGCCCTCTGGCGTCGGCGGCGTGCAGACCACAATGCGCGGTACGCCCGCGATGCTGGCCGGGGTCGCCAGCATGTAGAGCACCGAAGGGAACGACCCCTTGCCGCGCGGCACATACAGGCCGACCGAGGTAATCGGCGTCACCTGTTCGCCCGCGACGACGCCTGGCGCGACCTCGGTAAACCATTGCTCCAGCGGCATCTGCTTCGCGTGAAAGGCGCGCACATTGGCGATAGCCTTCTCCAGTGCCTCTCTGACCGCCGGGGCTAGCAGCGCGTGCGCCTCCTCGATCTCCGCGCGTGTCACACGCAGCTTTGCCGGGTCGAGCTGGACGCGATCAAACTTCGCGGTCATCTCCACCAGCGCCTCGTCGCCCCGCTCGCGCACCTCTTTAATCAGCGGGCGCACATACTCAATCAGTTCATCAATCTCAATCTCAGCCCGCCGCATCAAACGCCGACGTTGTTCAGCCTCTAACGTGGCCAATTCGTAAAAATGTATCAAGCTGCGGTCTCCTTTCTACACCAGCCCTTTTCTGCGCATCTGGGCCATGTCGTATTCGGCTGGTGCGAGCGGGCTGACGCTGGCGGCGGCGCAGGTGCGACCGATGGTGGTGAAGCCCATGCTCAGACCCTGGATGACGGCGGCGCGGTCGCTGGAGAGCAGGAGGTTGAGGCATTCTTCGGCCTCTTCCAGGCTCTGTTCGGCTGGCGTGGCGTAGCCGTTGAGGATGGCCTCGTGCGGCTTCACCTCGTCGTATTTGATGTTGTGGACCGCTGCGAGGAGCATCAGCCAGTAGCCGACCTGGCTGGCTTCCAGGATAGTGTCGTCGTGCCTGCCGGTGTGGACATGCGCGCCGGTCTGGACATCGGCCAACTCTTGCAGTTCGTCGCCCAGGCGCCCGGCCAGGTAGTCGACGCTTGGCTCCTGGAGCAGGCGCGAGGTATTGGACTCTTCGCTCAGGTCGTGGTCGCGCAGGTAGATATACGCCGAGAAAAGCTTGCGCATATTCGTCTCCAACTCCAGCTTTTCCGCTTCAGTGGGCGTGGCTGGTGCCTTTGTCCCTTGCCCGGCGGAGGCCGTGAGAGCGGACTCAGGGGCGCTCGCGGCTGCTGGCGCTGGCGTATGCTGGTAGACCTGCGAGGGGTCGAAGACGGGCTTCTCAACCTCTTCGTAACTGTCATTGTCCAGCAGGCGGCGGTAATAGCAGCCGCGGTGGCCGGTGTGGCAGGCTCCAGGCCCGTGTTGAATCACGCGCAGCAGCAGGCTGTTCTCTTCGCAGTTGACATAGATTTCGCGCACTTCCTGCACGTGGCCGGACTCCTCGCCCTTGCGCCAGAGCTTGTTGCGCGAGCGGCTGAAGAGGTGGGTGTAGCCTGTTTCACGCGTCAGGCGCAGGGCTTCCGCGTTCATCGAGGCCACCATCAGCACCTGGCCGTTGCTCTCGTCCTGGATGACCACGGGGATCAGCCCCTGGGGATCGAATTTCAGCATGGTCGGACCCTCACTCCCTTGTGTGCTAAAAACTCCTTTACTTCACGGATACGCAATTGTCCGAAATGGAAGATCGAAGCGGCCAGAACCGCTTCCGCGCCTCCTTCGGTGACACCCTCGTAGATGTGCTCCAGCGTGCCCACGCCGCCGGAGGCGATAACCGGCACGGAGACTGCTTCCGAGATCTTACGCGTGAGATTCAGCTCGTAGCCCTGCTGCGTGCCATCGCGGTCCATACTGGTCAGCAGGATCTCGCCCGCGCCCAACTCCACGCCCTGTTTGGCCCAGGCCAGGGCGTCCAGGCCCGTGGGTGTGCGCCCGCCGTGGATGAAGACCTCGTAGCCGCTGGGCATGGCGGGATTGCTCCTGGCGTCGATGGCCAGCACGATACACTGCGCGCCAAACAGCCCGGCCCCCTGGCGCAGCAGGTCGGGATTCTGCACCGCCGAGGTATTCAGCGAAGTCTTGTCCGCGCCGGCTCCCAGCGTGGCTCGGATGTCCTCCATACTGCGAATGCCGCCGCCCACGGTCACGGGGATAAAGACCTGTTTGGCCACGCGTTCCACCACGTCCAGCATGGTCTTGCGCTGTTCGTGCGAGGCCGTGATGTCCAGAAAAGTCAGCTCGTCCGCGCCTTCCGCGTTGTAGTAAGCGGCCAGTTCAACCGGGTCGCCCGCATCGCGCAGATTGACAAAGCTCACGCCCTTCACCACGCGGCCCGCGGTCACGTCCAGGCAGGGAATAATCCGCTTGGTTAACATGCCTCTCCTCCTCTCTGTTCGCCCTCAAGTTCGTGTACAGCCCTGGCCAGGTCGAGCGCGCCCACGTAGAGCGCCTTCCCAATAATCGCGCCCTCGACGTTCAGCCGGGCAAGCTGTCTGAGATCTTCCAGCGAACTCACGCCGCCCGAAGCGATCAGTTTTGTGGACGTACCCTCTAAAGCGTCGAGCATCGCGCTCAGGGCTGCCAGATTTGGCCCCTGCATGGCCGCGTCGCGCGCGATGTCAGTATAAATGAAGCGGCTGACACCAGCGGCGCTCAACTCCCTGGCCAGCTCAGTCGCTTTGATGTTCGAGGTCTCGCGCCAACCGCTGATAGCCACCAGGCCGGCGCGGGCATCGAGTCCTACAACTATACGTTCGTGCCAGCGTTGCAGGGCCGCGTTGAGCAGAGCGCGGTCGGTCAGCACCGCCGTGCCCAGGATCACGCGCTCAACCCCGGCTGCGAGCGTCTGCTCAATATGCGCGAGGGAGCGCAGTCCGCCGCCGACCTCAACGCGCAGGCTGGTCCGCTGGCAGATACGCTCGATCAGCCCTGTGTTGACCGGGTGGCCCTCTTTCGCCCCATCCAGGTCTACCACGTGCAGCCAGCTCGCGCCTGCCTCCTGCCAGCGTTGAGCGACCTCCACGGGATCGCTGGCGTAGATCGTCATCTGTTCGTAATCGCCCTGGTAGAGGCGCACGCACTGGCCGTCCTTAATATCAATAGCTGGAAAAAGCTTCATCTGCGCACCCACTTTAGAAAATTACGTAACATCTGTAGGCCAATTTCACCACTTTTTTCCGGGTGAAACTGCGTGCCCCAGACGCGTTCGGTGGCGATCACGCTGCAATAGGGCGAGCCATAATCGGTCGTCGCTGCCACGCCCTCCTGGTCCCGCGGCTCTACATAATACGAATGCAGGAAGTAAAAGTAGCTATTGTCTGGAATATTCTCGAAAATAGGGAGCCCCTCGCTGCTGGGCAGCACCTGATTCCAGCCAATTTCGGGAATTTTCAATCCTGCGGGAATGCGGCGCACGGAGCCGCGAAAGAGCTGTAGACCCGCGACCTCGCCTTCCGCGTGGTGGTCGGCCAGCAGTTGCATGCCCAGGCAGATGCCCAGAAATGGTTTGCCCCGCGCTGTAGCCGCGCGAATGGCCTCGTCCAGACCTTTCGCCGTCATCTGCGCCATCGCCGAACGGGCCTGGCCCACGCCTGGCAGCACTACTGCCTCGGCCTCGACCACCAGCCTGGGATCATCCGTCACGCGCACATTGGCGCCCACGTGTTCCAGGGCGTGCGCAATACTATGCATGTTGCCCGCGCCATAGTCAACAATCGCGATCATTGCTCGTCCTCCTTCCAGGCCGGCAGGCCGCGGTTGCCCAACTGGAGCGCCTGGGAGAGTCCCAGCCAGCCGATCTCCGGCGGTCTTTTCGTCGCATCAAACAGATCAACGGTCAACAAAGGACAACACATCAGCGCCAGGCGCAGTACATCCCGCCAGTCTTCCGGCAGCTCGTCGCGTTCTTTCAGCCACGCTACCAGAGGCAGCAGCAGCTTCTCTCGCTTCGCGCGTAAGATCCCCCGGCGCACAGGAGTCAGGCGATAATTATGATCGACCAGAATCCGCCCATCTTCAACGCGTACCGAAATCCGTAAGTCGCGCGCGATTTCCTGTGGAAAATACATCCACATCGCGAAGACATTGTGAAACAGCGGCTTCACGATATCCAGCAGCGGAGAATGATAGCCCGTGAAAGCTGGATCGAAGTAGAGATAGCGATAAGAGCCGGAGGGGCCAGGCATAGAATTGTCGGGAGTGGAGGCAAGACGATGGTCGCCATTGTCGGAAGTGGAGGCAAGACGATGCTCGCCATTGTCTCTACCAGCGGGCAGAAGCGAGGCAAGCTCGCGTGAATTGTCAGGCACATCAGCGGGCGAGGCGGCATCACGAAGCTTGCCTTCATGATGCCCGCTGGTAGAGACGATGCTCGCCATCGTCTTGCCCTTTGCCGATTTCCCCGCATTTTCCAAAAAGACATTGCCGAAATGGGCATCTCCATGCCCAACGACAGTGGCGGCAGGCCGCGCGGGGTTGAGCAGGCGTTGTCCCTGCTCAACCAGTTCGCCCAGCGTCAATTCCTGTTCGATGCCATTGATAACCCAGCGAGAGGTCATGATTTGTTTAAATCGGCCCTCTATGGCATTTGTATCTGTTGAGGAGTCACCTGCATTGGGGGCATTTGTGGGCAGCGGGATATTTTTGTCCGCATAGAATTCGTAGAAACGTCTGGTCAGGCGGTGCCAGAAGAGCTGGTGGATGGGCGCCGAGCTGGTGTCCTGGGCTGACTGAAACGTGTGGGCGTAGATTTCGAGCAAATGGCGGCATTCGGCGTGTTCGGCGTCCAGCAGCGTTTCGATGGTAATGCCCGCGGGCAGTTCCTGGCTGGTTTCCTGGGCACGCATCAAGTCGAACATCACCGGGTCGGTAATCACCGGGTAGATCACCATCTGACGATCTTTTTCGCGCAAGAGCTTCACCGGGCGCACGACATTGTAGCCCGCCTGCTCCAGCAGGTCCGCGTGATAGTATTCGTTGAGCACGCCATGCTCTTCCACGTGGGTTTTAAAAAAATATTCCTGGCCCGCGCTGGTGTAGAAGCCGTTGAACGAATTGAGCGAAACGGCTTTGGGCGTCAGGCGCACGCTTTCAGTCGGAAGTTCCATCTGGTGGGCGAACCACAGGCGCAGGAGCTTCTCAGCCACCTCGCGGCGCTCGAACTGCAGCTTCTGGATCGTCGTCAAATCGCCGATTTCGTCGAGCAGGGCAGGCAGCCTGGTGACATCCTCGATGACAAAGTCGGGCTGACTTTTCATCAGGAGTTCACGAGCTTCTGGTGTGCGCGCACCCGTCAGCACAGCCACGGTCAGAGCGCCGGCGGCGCGCCCGCTGAGGATATCGCTGGTCGAGTCGCCGACCGCGATAAAGGGCGTGGGCAGCGGGTCGGAGGACTGCTGGCGCGCATTTTGCAGAGCAAGTTCCCAGTTGGCCGCGGCCTGGAAGTGGAAGGCGTGTGGCTTGCCAAGCATGGCCGTGACACCCTCTGGCCTGAGGATTTTTTCGGCGCGGGTCACGATGTCGTAGGTGCCCATGTGCGCTTTGTCGAAATAGGGGAGCAGGCCGCCGTTCTCAAGAGGCTGTTTGGCCTCCTGGAAGACGCGCCCGCTGGCGATGCCCATTGTGTAGTCACGTTCTTTGAGCGCGTCAAGGGTGGCGCGGATGGTCGCGATGGGCAGCAGCGGCTCCTCGAAGAAGATGCAGCCCGGTTTGCCGGGCTGCGCGGGTGGATGGCCGTAGGACTGTTCGTAGAGGGCGTCGCCGAGCAGCCATTCCTGAAAGAGCTGCTGGCAGAAGCGCCAGAAGGGCTGGCGGCGCCCAAAGACGCCCTCTACAGGCAGGTCGAGAATCTGGCTGGCGTAGGCGTCCAGGCGCTCGAAGAGTTCCAGGCCAATCGCGCCCTGGAAGAGGGATTGGTCGAAGGGATAGTGCTCGCGCCAGGACTCGTGCAGGCGCGCCACATTCCACGTGTGGGCCAGTCCAGCGGCCTCGATCTGCGAGCGCAGGAGGGTTGTCCAGGACTCGTCGGAGGGCTGGAGCGGCAGCAGAGCAGCGCGTTCCGGCAGATGGCTCAACAGATCCACCAGGTCCAGGCAGATCGCCGCATAGCCGGTATCCCAGTTCGAGTTCAGCGCCCGCGCCTTAAAGCTCTGGATCAGCCATTCAGGCAGCGTGGTGCGGCTCTGCTCGCGGAACTCACGGGCGTTCGCGGCTGGTCGGTAGGTCATGTTGGCGATGGCGTGCCAGTAGCGCGGGCTGTAGAGCAGTTCGTGCAGGGTCAGGCCCGCGCAGTCCCAGTACGACTCCTCGCTGGTAATCACGCCATCCAGGTCAAAGATGATCAGGTTTTTCAACTCAGTCTCTGCAATCGTTCGCGTAAAGCGCGTACACTTAATGACTCTTCCTTAAAACGATAGGTTAGCGGGGTGATCGCGATATCGGTTGCCCCGGCTCCGCGCAACACCGCGACGATTTCCAGCAGGCGCGAGGCTTCTTCGCCCTTCATGCCCACCACGCCTGACAGCGTGTACCAGCGCGGTTCCAGCGGCCCCGAACTGGCCGCGCCAAAGCTGGCCACGCGCAGCTCCACGTCGGTTTGCAGGCTGTGCAGGTGATGATTGAGCTGCTGCACCCGTAACTGCACCATCTCCAGACTCTCGCCGGTCAGCGAGGCAGTCAGCAGCGAGCGCGTGCGGGCCTCCATGCGAGCATCGATCAGTTCCAGCATAATCTCCGCCTGGCGCAGGGCCACGGGATTTTCGCGCAGGAGACGCGCGTTGGCGATCAGGCTGGACTGCGAGTGCAGGATCACGCCGTCGCTGAGCAGCTTCAGACGATTCTCGCGCAGGGTCGTGCCCGTCTCCGTCAGATCCACGATCAGATCGGCGGTATCGGTCAGCGGAGCCGCTTCCAGCGCGCCATGCGTCTCAATCAGCTTGAAGTGCGTGATGCCATGCTGGCGTAGAAAGCGCGCGGTCAGGATCGGGTACTTCGTCGCGATGCGCAGGCCGCGCCGCTTGTGCGTCTGGTAGTAGCCCGCCAGGTGCCAGAGATCGGCCATATTGCTCACATCGATCCAGCTCTCCGGCACCTCGACAACCAGGCGGCAGCGGCCATATTCCAGGTCGCGCAGCAGCACAATCAGGTCGCTGCGATCATCCTGTTCCTCTTGCTCGTCATGTCCGTAGCCGCGATGCTCGGCCAGCAGATCGTAGCCGGTGATACCAAAGGCCGCGTCGCCATCCTGCACCAGCGCGGGGATATCCGCCACGCGCTGGAAGACCACGCCCAGTTCGGGCAGACTGTTGATGCGCGCGAGATACTGGCGGGGATTCTTGCGATTCACCTTCATCCCGCACTCCGCCAGGAAGGCCGAGGTCGCCGTCTCCAACTGTCCCTTACTGGGCAGAGCCAGGCGAATTTCTGGTTCTGGCATGTTACCTCTCCCTCTCGTCGAAACTCTGGAGAAAGCGTGCGCGTGGGATCAAGCGTTCCGCGCCGCTGACCAGGTTGTGCAACGTAATCGAGTCCGTCTGGCGTTCGTTTTCGCCCACGATTGCCGCTAGGCGAATGGCCTGCTTGACCGCGTGCTTTAGTCCGCCGCCCACGCCATGACCGCTCACGTCCAGTTCCGCGCGTCTGCCAGCGGCGCGCAGTTCGCGTGTAATTTGTAAGGCATAGGGCAGATCCTGCTGGCCGACCGGGATAACCAGCACGCGAGGGTGCTCTGGCGCCTCAGCGGGAGCCAGTAGAGCCAGTAGACGGTCCACGCCAAAGGCAAAGCCGCAGGCGCGAATATCCTGGGGTCCGCCGACCTTGTGGACGAGCTGGTCATAGCGTCCGCCGCCGCAGATCTGCTTCTCAAAGCCATCGTCCTCGCGTCCGTGGATCTCGAAGACCAGCCCGGTGTAATAGCTCACGCCGCGGCCCAGCGCCAGGTTCAGACTGATCTGCTCGCGCGGGATACCGCTCTGTTCGATAATCTCCGCAAGTTGTTCCAGTTCGCGCAGTGGCCGGGGGTCCAGTTCGTAGCGCTCCAGCAGGGTGCGCAGGCGCGCGAAAACCTCCGGGGGAGCGCCCGCCACCGCGTGCAGCTCGCGCAAAAAGTCCAGCGCGTAGAGAATCTGGCGGCGCTGCTCATTGCGGCCAATCTTCCAGGTAAAGCGCTCAATCATCTCCTGGCGCTCGCCATCGTTCGCGAAAGCCACGCTCATCCCGCTCAAGAGCGAGTTCAGATAGCGCGTATCGCCGCTTGCCGACTCGTCTCCTGGGAGATCCTGGGAGTCCAGCGCCTCTGGATAAAAGGTCTCCAGGCGTGCTCGCGCCTTCTGCTCGCCCTCTTCCGAGCGGCTGACCTGCTCCATCAGTCCCAGCAGCAGATGCGTCGCCTGCTCGTCCAGGCGCAGGCGCTGGATAAAGCTGCTCGCCACGCCGATATGGCCCAGTTCCAGGCGATACTCATTCACGCCCAGCAGACCCAGGGCATCGCAGGCCAACTGCACCATCTCCGCGTCTGCGAAAACCGGCTGCCCGCCGAACAGCTCAATGCCCAGTTGGGTATGCTGGCGAAAGCGACCGCGGCCAGGCGTCTCATAGCGGAAGACCGGCCCCGCGTACTGCAAGCGCAGGGGCAGAGGATGTTTCTGGTACTGATCGAGATAGAGGCGGCAGATCGAAGCCGTATATTCTGGTCGCAGGCAATGCTCGCGATTATGCAGGCGGAAGGTATAGAGATTTTGCCAGAGTTCCTGGCGGAAGCTCGAAAGGAAGAGATCGCTACGTTCTAAAATAGGGACATCGACCGGGGCATAGCCGGCCTGGGATAAAAAGCCCTGCAGGCGCTCAATGATCTGGCGTTGTTGCTGGTATAAATCCGGTAGCAGGTCACGCATCCCGCGCAGGCGCTCAACGCGCTTCTTCATACGTATCTATTTGTGCCCTCGTTCTCCATGCGACATCGCATATCACACACACCGTCGTGACAGGTTCACAATCGTCCTCGCTTAGGATAACAGGGGCTTTGCTATTCGTCAAGGATTAGAACGATCTAGCGATTGACCTGTCAAAAACTGGCGGGATAGGGACGAAAAATTTCC
>DASVMX010000586.1:0-5133 GCA_036384215.1 Ktedonobacteraceae bacterium
CGGACTCCTCTTTCCCTGTAAGCCGCACCGCAGCGTCTTCTCAACGAATGGGGGAGGCTCATATACTAACTGCCCGGGTGCTCAATCTCGTCCAGGATGATCGAATCGATCAATTGCTCAACGGGAGCCTGGTCGTCGCTAAAGGCCACGTCGCCAATTTTCTCATCGCGGATACTGCCGGTCTGGATACTGCTGGTCGCGACCGCTTGCAGAAGCGGGCTGTTCAGGTGGTTGGTGTTGATTAAGAAGTTGCTGAGCGAAGTCCGGGCGTTGGTGCCGATGATGATGCTGTTGGTGAAGCGCGCGGTATTGATGATATAGACGTTCGGGAAGACCGAGTGCATGGTGCGCGCCAGAGCTTCAACCAGGCGAAAATCGCTGTTGGTGCGGCCCGCGTTGATGACGGCCACGCCGGTGGGGCTCAGGTGCGCGCGCACAAGCTGGAAAAATTCATGCGTGGCAAGCTGGAAGGGCACGTAGGGCTGCTGGTAGGCATCAATGGCGATTTCGTCATATTTCTTTTGCGTGGTCTGCAGGTAATAGCGGCCATCCTGTACAATGACGTGCAGATTGGGTTCGTCCATGTGGAAGTACTGTTGAGCCAGGTTGACGATCTCGCCGTCCAGTTCAACGCCGTCGATGGGGATGGGACCGTAGGCCGCGCTGAGTTCGCGGGGAATCGTGCCCGCGCCCAGGCCGATGACGCAGACGTTGCGCACCTGCGCCTGGCTGAATGGCGGGTTGTTAAAGTAGGGAGCGACCCCGAAATAGTCCCAGGGACCGCCGGTCAGGATGTTGTTGGGGTCGTAGATCGAATGAATGCCCACGCCTTCGTTCAAGATGAGCTGCATCTCGTTGCCGACGCGGACCACCTGGATATAGTTGTAGGGTGACTCGCGCTCGGTGAGCAGGGTACCGCCGCCATCGCTGCCGTCCGCGTGCTTGATGGGTCCCTGGATGGCCAGGGTGGACCAGATCATGGGGACCAGCAGGAGCAGGGCGAGCAGGCGTGTACTTACTCTGGGCAAGCGCAGACCGCTGCCCAGACTGCTGGAACTGCCCAGGCTTGCGATAAGCAGGCCGAGGATCGAGGTCAGCAGCAGTGCCAGGCCGAAGGTGAAGAAGGTGCGATAGGTGCCGATGCTAGGGATGAGCCAGAGCGCGGGCAGGAAGGTACCCACGATGCTGCCCGCAGTTGAAATGGCGTAGAGCTTTCCCGCGATGCTGCCTGAGCGTCCCAGCTTGTTGTCCTGGGCGACTTGCAGGCGAATGGCGAACGGAGAGACGCAACTGAGCAGGATCACGGGCGCGGCGAAGAGCAGGACGGTACCGCCGAGCGAGACGATGAAATTGCTGACCGAGTAGGTCGTGAATGACGACTGGGACAGCGCCATCAGCGGGCGCGCGACGAGCGGGATGAGCGCGATCAAAAAGGCCGCGCTGATGGTCAGCAGATAGAGTACGCCGTGGCGTGGATAGCGGTCCGCGACGCGTCCCCCCACGTAGTAGCCGATAGTCAGGTAGAGCAAGATCAGGCCAATCAGGATGGCCCAGATAAAGAGCGAAGTGCCGAAATAAGGGGCCAGCAGGCGCGAAGCGGAGATCTCCACCGCCAGCGCGCAGGCGCCTTCGACAAAGACCAGCGCGATCAGCATCCAGTCCTGCGGCGTGTACATAGCGAGTTCCGAACGGAGCGAGACGCGCGGGCTGGTCTGAGCGGCAGGCAGACTGCTGGCCGCGGGTGTCTGTTCAGCGCGCGAGATCCACAGGCCGAGCAGCGAAGTCAGCAGGAGCAGTCCGCCGCAGAGCAGGAAAGTCTTCGCCGTGCCGATATTGGGCAGGAGCAGGAGCACCGGCACAAACGTCCCGACCAGGCTGCCCACAGTCGAGATCGCGTAGAGCTTGCCGGAGATGCGGCCTGATCTGCCCGTCTGCTCAATACTCAGGCGAATGGCAAAGGGCGAGACGCAGCCGAGCAGGACCGTCGGAATTACAAACAGCAGGATAACCGCGACCAGCGAGCCGTAAAAGACGCCCAGCGGATTGTCCGCGAAGAGCGCCTGTGTCCACGAAAGCACCGGATGAGAGATCAAGGGGATAAGGGCGATAAACAGTGCCGCGATGCCAGTCAGCAGGTAGAAAACCCTGGCCCGCGGATAGCGGTCCGCGAAGCGCCCACCCGCGTAATAGCCGATGGTCAGATAGAGCAGGATCAGGCCAATCAGGTTGGCCCACACAAAGAGCGTATCGCCGAAATAGGGGGCCAGCAAACGCGAAGCTGAAACCTCAAGCGCCAGCGAGCAAGCTCCGGCGACAAAGACCTGCGCGATCAACATCCAGCCCTGGCCTCTGCGAGCGCCAGCCGTCGTGTCTGCGGCTTGACTCGCCTTGAGTTTCTGGGAATCCGATTGCGTGGAAGTGGACATAATACTATTGTTCTCCGGTTTTTTAATATGAGCAAACAGAGATGTGGGCTTTCTTCCACATTTCCAGGCAGTGATTTGCTGTTGGGGTAACTATTGCCCTTTTCAATGATAGCACAAAGCTGGCTTTTTGACTTCCTTATTTTGGCTGAGGATAAACTCCCGAAAACGCCGTTTTCATTGCTGATGTTTTAGAACATAGTTGCAAAAGCTCTGAGGTTACCCGGCTTTTGCCTCCTCCTGAGCACGCAGCGCGCGGTTTCCTCTGAAAATAACTGTACAGAATGGAATACCGAGCAAGAGAATTGCACCGGCGAGTACCAGCAACATTTCCGGGGGGAGCAAGAGTCCCAGGGCTGCAAATATGCCGTATGCCGCCAGGTTAGCTAAAGAGTCTAAGGCATTAAAACAGGAATAGATGCGCCCGCGCAAATTATTTGGCACAGATCCCGCCAGAAGATTTTGTAGTGGGAGGAGACTGCACGCGTTGCCTATACTGACAGCGACGAAGATAGGCAGAATCCACACAGATGCCGGATGGAAAAGAAAGAGCACATATGCCAGACCCGCGACCGCTGGTCCACAGAAAATGAGCATCCGTTTGGAAAGCCGCTCGTCCAGCAGACCAATCAACCAGGACATAAACGCCAGGCTGCCCGCGAGCACCGCGCCTATAACGCCATAAAATTGATCACTTCCTGTTTCAGTTAGCCCTAAAGACATTTTAATGTAGAGAATAGTACCCAGAGCTGACGCCGCGGTTGCGATGGTAAGCACAATATTATAGCTGGAGAGATAGCGTACCGCAGAGTTCTTTAAAAGAAATGAAAGCCCTCCTCGCAGATCGCTCAGAAAATGATTCGCGGACTCTTTGCGCTCAATGGTCGCGACAGAAATTGTTAATGTCAACAGAAATCCGACCACAAAGGTCGCTGCATCAAAAAGAAAGGCTGGCCGAGGTCCACCCGCCAGGCCAATGATGCCCGCGGCTACCATTGGTCCGACCACCTTCATCGTATTGTATCCCATATAGGAGAGGCTGATCGACTTGGCAAATTGCTCCTGAGTAATTTGAGGAATGGTGGCCGAATACGTTGCCAGAAACATCGCCTGCATGGTAGCGGCAAGAAGCGAGAGCACATATAATTGCCAGATACTTGTGCTCAAGAACATACCGAGCGCGCAGCCAATACGCACGAAATCTGCCACAAGTAAAAGAGTCCGGCGATTCCAGCGGTCCGCGAGCACCCCTGCTATCGGTCCAATCACGATAATGGGAAGCAGCTCAACGACAAATCCCAGTCCCAGACCCACCGGTGATTTTGTAATTTCATACACGAGGAGCGGAAACGCAATATCAGCGATAGCATCTCCAAGCTGCGAAATCGTTTGTCCGGTCCATAAACGAATCCAGTTACCGTTGCGAAATACGTCCCGGTACGTTACTACTCGTTTCTCTGTCCCAATCTGGTCCATATAATTTCTCCCGAAATAGCACTGGAGTATATCCACAATCGTTTTCACCTGAGAGGATATATTGATTGCAGACACACTCCAGAAGATCAAATAGTGATCTTATGTGCGGAAAATGCTACCAGGCGAGTGTCCAGGCGATTGTCCAGGTTATTGCATTCTTTTCCATGAATCTTTTCCTCCTTCCTTTCTGAAATACGCGCTACCAGACCCTGGTAACGCGATAGTATACTACTGTGCCAACCTTGCTTTAGCTGGCTGGTACAGCAGGAACTACCGTGCGTCGGCGAGGGAAGAATAGTACATCATCTGGCTTGCGATCTGAAACGGCCTGCTGACGACCGAAGTGCTGGGAAAGCATATCCTGATATCTCCAGGGCATCAGCGTATAGAAGAAATCTGCGGGAAAGAGCCACCCTGCATCTGTCAATTCGTATCTATCGCTATATTCCACCGCCAGGCCATTGCTAACCGCCTCATTAAGCCTGGCAAGTATTTCCGCGTCAATTGTTGACCAATCCACACGCTCTTTCTCTAAGAAACCACGATAGGGAAAGCAGACCACGTCCTTGCTGGCCTCATCGAGATTACGATATGCCGAAAACCAGGGTTTCGGTTTATCGCTCAAAAGCCGTTCCGCGTACTGCTCCCGGTTTGTGACACTCTCTGTAAAGAAGGGACCAAGGAAGCCCATTGCTCCTGGACCGTAGGCGTCCACCGAGTCGCTGGCGTAGCCGTAGCTAATTTCTTGAAAAAGAAAAATCGGATCGCGCTGGATGACCATGCGTGGAGAGCCGGGCTGCGCCTTGTTGCGCGTAAAGGCGTAGCCGTCGGCGGGCACATACCCTTGCGCCCTCAAATACTCATTGAGAAACATACGATAGCTGATCCGCATGTTCGCAGATAGTGACTGCAAATGATGTTCAGCAAAGGCACGATGGAGAGCAGGTTGACTGGACGCGTTGTTGAGCGTGTAGTAATCCACAGTGGTCGTATCCAACGAAGTGGCCGTGTCGGCATCCAGGAGCATATCGTCCAATGTCTGGCCTGCCATGCTGTGAATCATATCGATATTCGTGAATTTAAAGCGTTCATTGACCCATCCCGTGGCGCGGCGGACCTGGTCTACTGAGGATGTCAGATTAAAGAGCTTACGGTAGAGCGGATGAAATGTCTGCACGCCAAAACTGGTCCGGTTTACCCCAATATCTTGCCACGCTTTCAGTTTCTCAGGTGT
>DASVMX010000587.1:0-6467 GCA_036384215.1 Ktedonobacteraceae bacterium
CCAACTCGCCATCTCTTCTGAATACCGGGCGAAGCACCGCAGGTGCTGAGGAGTCCAGATGAGAGTTTACCAACGATCCTCACTTTTTGGATGCTTCATGACTATTATTCTCCGGCGGCGAAGTAGCGTTTCCACTCGTGGTTAGGCCAGGTGGCCTGCAGGCTATAGCAGCCAGCAGCAGGGACGGAGATGACAATCGAGGTCATTTCCCACTTGGGAAAGGGTACGGTATACTTGCTGCCGTCGTCTAGATTGTAGATGAGATTGTCCGCCAGAGCTAAGGGATCTTTTTTGCTCAACCAGATAAACTGGTTGTTATGCTGATCGTTCCCCTGAAGAACAATATCTCCGACGAAGCTTTTTTGAATAAAGATGGTGAGCGTCTCGTACCAACCCTGACCGGGTTTTGCAAATGGTGCCAGGCGATCCAGGACCGCGCTGGGACCATTAAAACCGGAGATCCAGACGGGACCATCTCCCAGCCCTGGAGGATCAAGCGGGCTGGTGAAGTACTGCAGGGGACTGATATGCGGACAGGTGCCTGGTATCGCTCCAGGCGAGGTCTGATAGGAAGCGGGCGGAGTACCAAAGGGATGGACAATCACCGGCATGTTGGAATCGATGCCCGACAGGTCGGTACTGACATAGGAGACTGTAGTGGATGCCCGCGCAGGCGCGAAAAAGCTGATGATGCTTGTACGCAGTTCGGGCGCACTTCCGAACAGAAGTGCCAGCAGCACCACAAGCATACCAAGCATACTGAGCGCACGCACTGCCAGGCGCTGGCGCGCTGGCGTAGTGGATTTGCGCGCGAATGGGCGCCGCACTTCCGCGCGCGTGGCCAGCCAGCTTTTGAGCTTGAGCAAGAGAAAATGACTGCGCCGGGTGGGCGGCAGCTCGCTAAACTCCAGTTCAAACTCGTTGCTATTTGCCTGAATCGGGCTCTCTGGCGCTTGCTCGTCACCAGTCGCCTGTGTGATATCTTTCCATGTTGCACGTGAAACATATTTTGCTGCAGCAAGCAGGCGCTGTTTTGTCTGGTTCAGGCCGCGCAACAGGTAGTGACTGCGCCTGTCTGGCGGCAGTTCGCTGATTTCAATTTCGTCGAAGTCCGCTGGTAGATCTGCGTTGTGTGCGTCGCTGGCGGCGTCGCTCTTACGCGTGTTGAAGTCGTCTTTCATTCCTTCCTTCCCTATTCTCCTAAAGGTGGAAGGCAGTAGTAGCGATTTGCTGCGTCTTCTTCGCTTTCTGCTGATTCCCCTCGGATTGATTATAACACGCGCTCATCTTTTCCCAGGTTTCGCTGCCACCGAGATAGTGGACCGGGATTCCGGCCAGGCGGGTAGTGATGGGTTGCTCGCTGACCAGCAGGATAGCCACGGCGTGCCCGAACTGGCGCAGGCGGTGCAGGGCGTCGAGCAGGGGATCGCTGATGGTGCTGGTGATGACTACGACGGTCGCGCCCGCGGGCAGGCGGTTGCGCTCGCTCTGTATTATCTCTTCAATTGAGCCGCTGAAGAACGATTGTAGTCTGGCCAGCGCTTCCATAATCCGCTTGTGCTGTTCCGCACTGCTCGCGGGAGGGAGTCGCACATGCCTGCGCTTGAGGCCGGGAGTTCGGCCAGACTCCTGGGCAGGCGCTGCTTCTACCTTACCCGCATCCTGGTCTGGCGCGACCGGCGCCTGGAGACCCTGTTCCGGTACGTAGGGAAAACCATTGCTGTAGAGCCCGACCGCGTAGCCTTCATTCAAAGCCCACTCGGCCACCGAGGCAGCGGCACAGATTGCAAGTTCCAGCAATTCGGGGTAGGGATTAAAGTACGTATTACTCTGAGTCGAGACGTTGAGGAATGTCGCCAGTGTGTAAGTCGTGGTTGGCTCGTAGATTTTGCTCTGCAATTGCAGGGCGCGGGCGGTCGCTTTCCAGTGAACGCGGCGCATGTCGTCGCCATATACATAATCGCGCACCCCAATCACGCGCGCTGGATCTTCCAGCAGGCGGCGCGGGGCGCGGCGGTCGCCGAAGGGATGGCGCGCGGGTAGATTAAAACTGCTGAGCGGCACGACCAGCGGATAGACCAGCAGGTACTGGCGATTCTCCAACGTCTCCATGCGCTCGGTAAAACCAAAGAGATCGCCGCTGCGCACGCTGGTTGGACCAAACATATGGACGCCGCGTGTAGTGCAGTTCAGGGTGTAACGACGCGTAATACGTTCGTACCAGCGCGCGCTAAATAGACTCTCCAGGGCCGCGCGGTTGGTGTTTGGATTAAAGCGTATCTGGCGACCGCGCACAGGGAGGGTGCGCGGCACATTATCTTCCACCTCCAGCCAGGGCAGCGGCAGGAGCTTGGCGTTTTCCACGGTAAACGAGAGCGTGACCTCTTCACCAAAGCGAGCGCGCCTGTCGCTTAATTTCCGCTCAAAACGCAGGTCGGTCAGGCAAAAAGTTGCCCAGATATCCACCGCGCCCAGGATGAGCAGAGTCAGCAGGCCAACGGTCAGAATCAGCGGCTGCCTGAAGAGCAGGGCCAGCACAATCACGCCAGCGCAGGCAAAATACCATTGTCTATTCATCTGAGCCTCTATGGTTCGACCGGCACAGCTACACTTTGCAATACATCATCAATCACCTGCTCGATGACACGTCCGTGCAGACTGTTGGCCAGCATACGGTGTGTGAGCACTGGCCTGGCGAGCCGTTTGACGTCGTCGGGAATGACATATGCGCGCCCGTGTACAGCCGCGAACGCCTGGGAGGCGCGATACAGGGCCAGAGTGCCGCGCGGGCTCACGCCCAGCTCGATACTTGCGTGCTGGCGCGTCGCCCGCACCAGTTCTACTATATAGGACTCGACGCTCGGATCGACGCGCACCTGGCGAATACTGGCCTGTAGCGTTTTAAGATCTTCCGCTGTCAGCACCACTTTGACCTCCTGGAGCGGCTGGTTATCGCGAAAGCGCTGGAGAATCTGGCGCTCCTCGGCCTGGCTGGGGTAATCCAGGCGCAGGCGCATCAAAAAGCGGTCCAACTGCGCCTCTGGCAGCGGGAAGGTGCCTTCCAACTCAACCGGGTTCTGGGTTGCCAGCACGATAAAGGGCCGGGGCAGCGCCATCGTCGCGCGCTCGACGCTGATCTGGCGCTCCTCCATGGCCTCTAGCAAGGCGGACTGCGTGCGCGGAGTCGCGCGGTTGATCTCATCAGCCAGCACAACCTGCGAGAGCAGCGGTCCGGGACGAAACTCAAATTCGCTGGTTTTCTGGTTATAAAAGGTAATGCCAATAATATCTGAGGGTAGCAGATCCGGTGTAAACTGAATGCGCTGGAACGAGCAGCCCAGCGAGCGAGCCAGCGACTTGGCCATTGTCGTCTTACCGATGCCCGGCACATCCTCAAAGAGCACGTGCCCCTCGCACAACAGCGCCACCATCAGCAAATCAATCACCTCTTCTTTGCCTACAATCACCTGCCCCACACTCTGGCGCACCGCGCGCGCCATTTCTTGTACCTGGCGAATCTCATTTGTTTGCGTCATATACAGTAATATCCTTCAAATAAAGCGCTATAGCCTGTGTTTTCCTGGTTATGGATGGATGTACTTGAGTCTCTTAATTATACGTTGTAGCGAGGGAAAAAATCTCTGCCTGCTGATACAAATGGTGAGCATCATTTTTGGCAAACACGGCAAGACGACTTCCCAGGAAGCATGGGTGGTGGGGAAAGACTTTTGCGCGGAATCAGAAGAATAATTTTGTAAGTGGGATTCTGCCCTGTAGTTCTAGCGCCATTTTGGTGAAAAACTTTTCAGTAGATGGAAATAAACAATTCTGCTCGTGCCCAAAGAGAAAAGCATTTCTCTCAAAATAAGATCGTTATTCACCAAAATGGTGCCAGATCTATCTAATAGTGATATTTACAGTCTATTGGTTCTTGCGCTCGCAAGACCTTTGGCACCGGGTTCTTCCCTGTGTGAGAAGCCTCTATTCTACTGCCAGGTGGCAAACATACCACTCAGGAAAGTTGCTTAAAGGTTCCATTACCAATAGATCCAACCCCACTGACTCCAGAGCTATAAAAGGCGCCAATAGCCCCAACCCCACTGGCTCCAGAGCCAGTGCCATAAAAGGCGCCAAGTATACGCGTGTTGTGCCGCCAGTAGATAAAGCATTGAGCGGGAGTCGCATCCACCTGAATGTCAATAGTACCTAGTGCCGCCATCTGGTCTGGTGACAGGAAAAATTCTGCTCCTCCACTGTATCCATTGACACCAACGGGCAATCCGCCCAGAGACCCATTAAACTGATATCTCCCAAGCCTGGTACCGAAGTCAAGCTTGGACTCAATTACAGCGTAAAGAACTCCTCCAACGGTTACGTTACCAGTACAAACATAGGAGGTGACATTTCCTGCGATAAGATCCCTGTTGGCTTTAGCCAGCGTTCGAAGTTGATCCCGAGCAATATTTAGCTGGATTTTTGCCTCAACTATGTGCCGTTCCAGAGTGTTTTGATTCAGTTCTAAGGTGAGAGACCCATACTCAGTGCCGATCTGATTGTGGTTGGCGCCGTTTCTTGGAATCGAGTCTAACGCTACAGATCCAGTTTCATTGGCAACCTGGCCATTATTAGCTTGACTGGCGCTAATTTGATCCGTTGTGCTGGCCTGGCCGGTACTGACCTGCTCCATTGCGCTGACGAGGCCGATACTGGCCTGGCTGGTGTTGGCTTGCTCTATTGCGTTGGCTTGACTGGTACCAGCTTGATATCTGGTTGACATGATCATTTCCTTTCTTATATAGATGGAGTACCATGAAGGATGGTTTACCATCTATCGTGCTAAAATTAGCGTAATGAGCTGAATTCAGTATCACGCTCAAATTCATTGTAACAAACTCTTAAATTGCCGTACTTGCATGTGGCAGACGAGAGAAGGTGGAGCGATAGCTATTCGCTGTTAACAAAGCAGGCAGCCAGAGTTTCAAATTACAATTGCCAGAGGCGCAGATCACTATAGGCCACTTCAGAGACACCCGTGTGGGGAGAGTATTCGGACGCAACCAGGCTGAGCCCTCCACTGTTGTAAATATGGTCTGTAAAGTGTTTGACTGCGTGCCCATTAACGTACAGAATCATACTTGATCCCTGTACAACCAGAGCGATGATGTTCGCCTGATTATAGCCAGTGTTTAAGTTGTTTGAAGTACCGTAGTCAATCAAGGCCGCATCCTTTGACGCGCTGTAATTCCAGAGTTGATAACCACCCTTGTTATCAAAATCTAGTAAATAAGCATTGCTTCTGTTGTGAATTTTGTTTTCGCGAAAAAAGAAGCCGCCGATATTGCCTTGTAGAAGGGTTGCCTTAACTTCAAGGACAAAGTTTGTCAGGGTAACGTTTGCGTTGAGCGTACAGGATTGGATAGTTATAGCAGTTACATGGTAACTGCTACCTTTGAAAGTGCAATCTGTATTCTGGTCCCAGTTTGAATTAGCTGCTTTCAACGTATCGGAAAAAATCAGCGTGCCGCCGGAGACATAAGGGTTGGTAGTAGCAGCTTTAGCAGTAGCAGTAGCCCGTACATTGATAGTTCTATTTATACTGGTCGTTTTGGTCACCGTTTGCGAAATGTTCCTGCCCGGCAAATGGCCAGAGAGAACGATGTAGCCACCGAGACTGGCGAAAATCAGGCAGAACGTTGCTATGATAAGGACGATGCCTGCCCGCCACTGCCCCTTGAGAGCATTCCGCCTGCCTGGCTCAGACGGAAGTGGTGAAGCGGAGAAAAACCGAGGAGGTTGGGCAAACTTGTCAGGGGCATTGCAATCGCCCTGGCAATCTGGCGAAAACTCTTCATCTTTTTGCTGGGAAAATCTGGGTGTAAGAGCAGGTATGCTTTGGAGAACATCGCTGTACTCGCTTGTCTCAGATTGTCTCGTATCTGCCCAGGATAATGGAGCATCGTTGGAGAGCGCAGTCGAGGGAAGAGGGGAAGAAGGGAGAGCAGTTGAGGCAAGCGCCGGGACGTCAGGCGACGCCGGAAGCGGTTGTGCGGTGAGCAGGGGAGGGCGGGGGCTAAGAGCAGAGAGCTGAGAAGCCGGGTGTGGATTGAGCGTGTGCGGCGCGTCGGGTGCGGTGGGGTGGGGAGAGGCAGGAGGGAAACGGGGAGTGGGGCAGGGAGGAGCAGGAAAAGGGGAGAGGGGCGCAAGGCCAGGGAGAAGGTCGTCGTCAGCCAATGGGAAGCGCCTGGGAGTGGGAGCGAGAGGGTGGAGGGCAGGGGACTGGAGAGCAGGGCTGATCTCAGCAGGGAGAGAGTGAGCGGGAGGGAGCAAGAGATCGCAGACGGAGCAGCGCGGGCGATCGGCGTGAGTGGGAGCGCTACAGCGAGGGCAATAGCGTGGTAATACCTGTAACATGGGAAAATCCTTTCTGGTAAAAGTTGAGGTCAGTGTTTGAACTGACCGGGAATAAG
>DASVMX010000588.1:0-1942 GCA_036384215.1 Ktedonobacteraceae bacterium
TATTTCCAGCAGAAACAGCAAAAGCGGAGTAAGCCACTCTTCCTGGAGCACGCTGGGACGCTTTTCGCCTCTCGCTTTCGCCTGAGCTTTCTTTTTTGCCAGAGAAGTCATCCCGAAAATGGGTGAAATGAAGAGGTTATCATAGATAACCTCTTCATTTCACCCATTTTCGGGATGACCCATGTTTTCTTTGTCTGGGGTGGGGTCTGGCGCCAAAGCAGACAACTTTGCAAAAGCCCTGCTTCTTCCCTGACAGGCTATTTGATGTCGATGGTGAATGGGACATCCAGGATGTACATCGGGCAAACCTGGTCTTTTTTGCAAATGGGACGGCCCGCGAAGGAGAGATGCGCGGTACCAGTGGCAACGGCCTGGAAACGCCAGACACAGGCTTTCGCGGTGTTGGAGACATAGCCAGCCGGTCCCTGAGCCGCGAGCAAGTTCTGCGAATTGGTCAACGGCCCCTGCCATTTGTGACCAAAGGCCAGGTCTACCTGAATGATATCGCCTTTCTTAGCGTTAATCGTGGTTCCCGTATTGGCATTGGTCAGCACAACATTCGCAGCAGGTGGCGCTGTCGTAACGGGCGTGGAGCTGGGACAACCTTCCGCGGTAGCCTGCCCCTGCGTGGCGGTAGCGGTCGCCGCAAGCGTGGTTGTCACCGTCGCTCCGGGCGCGGAGCCAGTAGTGGTATTGGTGCCACAGGCCGTGAGAGCGAAGATCAACATGAGAGTACACGGAACAACAAGCACAAACAATCGATGGCGCATTATACCAGCATATGTATGCATAAACTACGACTCCTTGTATTTTCCTGCAAACCGGTGAAGCCGGGTGTCAAAAACCTGCACACTGAGAAGACGCCTGATTCCGGCGAAAAGTTCCTTTGTCAGGAGGCACTTTTCGCCTGTTCTCCTTCTCCACACGAATCAACGCTGTCTGCTGTAACTTTCTCGCGCTTACCTCACGCTGGTCCGAGAAGTAGAGGCCAGCATGACCAGCAATTCCTCCGCGTCGAGCAGGAAACGGCGCGCGGACAATACCTGGTGCACCAGTCCCAGGCGCAGCGCCTCGCGAGCCGAGATCGTCTCTCCAGTCAGCAACAGGCGCATGGTTGTTTGATAGCCCAGCAGGAGTGGAAAATAAGCAGAGGCCACCGGGGGAAAGATACCCAGACCAATCTCGGGCAGGCCAAAAGTGGCGTCTTCATGAGCCAGCACGGTATCGCAGAGCGCCGCAAGTTCACAGCCGCCGCCCAGTGCCACGCCTTTCACCAGCGCCACCGTGGCAATCCCGCGCGACCGTAGCGACTCGAACGCCGCGCAGCACTCGCTCACCGCGCTCAACAGCTCTTGCTCCCGCCCGGCCTGGTACTCGCGCACATCGACCCCCGCTGAAAAAGCCCGCTCACCAGCTCCCATCAACACCAGCAGCTGCGGCTCCAGCACGAGCGCGTTGCGCATAGCCGCGCTCAACTGGCCCAGCATCTCCAGCGACAGCAGATTCAGCGGCGGATAATCCAGCATTAACCAGAGAATGCCATTCTGCAACCTGGTGCGTATATGTGACATACAGGTGTCGTCCTCAAATCAAATTGTCATCTCCGGCTCCAGGTAGAGCCGGGTAGCCCCACAAATATTGTCTGGAGCCTCTTCAACAGTTTCACCCTCGCTAATGCAGCCTGACAGCGAAGGGACATAAACAGTATAACCGCCCTCGTCGCTCTCTTCTAATACGACCTTGAGCCCCTTCTCTTTTACTCCCAATGCCAGTTCCCAGGTATCTCAACAATCATTTTATCAGATATCTTTTATCTTATCACCTTCCCGGAAGACACAGCTATAGGAGCTTGCTATGAGTTATTCCCAATTCTGCTACCGTTGGTAAAACCCCTTGCGCCGCTGTGCGGCGCTCTTTTTCTCAGAAGAGATGGCGAGTTGGG
>DASVMX010000589.1:0-6728 GCA_036384215.1 Ktedonobacteraceae bacterium
TAAGGCAAGCTCCCATTAACGAAGCAAGAGCGGAAAACCGTTTTGATTGCAATCAAAACGGTTTTCCGCTCTTGCTTCGTTAATGGGAGCTTGCCTTACTGCTTAGCTTTTCGCGGCGCGGTGGATCAGGTTCCAGAAGGACACGTCTCCGAGCAGGGTCTGGTCGGTGTCTATACCGGGCGCGGGCTGGATGATTTTGCAGGTACCTTCAAAAACAGAGAGCTTCATGATCGGAAGCCCCCACTGGCTAAATTCGAAGGTATACCAGTGGCTGGCCTTGTTGATTTTATCCTGGTCCGAGGGGCAATCTGGTCCGATGGTCCCCCCTGACTGGAGTGTGAAGATTCTGGCGTAGAGCTGGCGCATGAGTTGCGCGTCTGTAACCTGACCGTGACTGACGGTATCGCCGCCATTGATCGATTGCAACAATTGGTCCGGCTGCGCTGGCGCGAAGGTGGTGCTGGCCAGGGTCTGTGTGAAAAGCTGCTTGAACTGATCTGTCAGTGTATAAGTGCCACTGGGCGATTTGTAATTGCCATTCAGTGAGATGGTATTGCATGTCTGGTTGAGTTGCGCGGGAATGGCCTGGTCTCTGGCCTGAAAAACGAGCTGATACTCGGGATACTGCGCGTCAGTGCAATTACCAGTAGCCTGGGGCAGCGCCAGGAGCGCGTGATACAGGCGCTGCGTGGCGGCTGAATTGGTAACCCGCGCGGTCTGGACCGGCCTGTTACCCTCCAGAGTATGCTGAATGGCCAGGGACTGCGGCTCAGTTGCGGGCGTCGCCGCCGCGATATCCTGGTCGAGCTGGCTCCAGAAATCCTGGGACGCCTTGCGATCACCTTTTTCTCCTGAGATGGTTACCGCGCCACAGCCATCGTGTTGAGCCAGAGCATGTGCCACTGTCTGCGTTCCCCGCAGGAAGGTCAGATCATAGTGTGGTCCCAGATCAGCCGGGCAGGCTATATTCTCGGGCATAGGCGGAAGCGCAAGCAGGATTCGATAGAGTTGCTGAACTCGGGCCTCCACGCGCAGGGTCACACGCGGCTCCTTGCCCGGCGTGGAATCTGGCCTGATAATCGTAATGCGCAGGCTATCGGGCTGATTCCCAATCCCCACACCGGGCGCGGCGCTCCCCTGGTCGGTAAAATTCGAGCCGCACCCACTCAAAACAGCCAGCACTACCACCAATCCTAGCAGCGGCGCCAACGCACGCGTGTTCTTCAAAAACATCTCTTCCTCCTCACATTCTCCAGCGCAATTTCAACTGACCCGCGCGAAAAAAGCAGCGCATAACCATCACCAGATCAGCGTCCCGGCATATTCTTGTCCCATATAGTATATGCGAAATAACGCTGGTAAGAATGCTCCCGTTGTTTTCTCTACAAGAGAGACGTTGCCTGAGCGCAATTGGTTCCCACGCTCGTCCGCAGTAGAACCATCTCAAAACGCGAGCAAACGCATCCATTGGGACACACCGCAGCCATCAGAGGTTCCGCTCTGATGGCTGCGGTGCTGAGGAGTCCTAATAGTTACAAATGTTTGACACTTTGCTTCCATAAAATTAAAATAGAGCAACATAAATAATTCACACGCACCCCACCTGCGCATTGTTAGCCAGAGGTCAGCACAAGCCTGGTGCAGCCAGGAAGCCGGACAGGGTGAGCGCAGAAACAGGAGATTTTTTCGCATGCCAGAGCAGATAGAACCGGCCGGGTCGCAAGAGAACTGGAGCCATGGAAATCAGCCGCTGAACGCGGAGAGTCAAAGAAAGCAGGATGGGTTCGCGGACCAGGTTCCGACTCGGCCTTTTGTCGCGGCTTCGGAGTCCTTCGGCTCATTTGGTCCCACCCCCAATTACGCGGTTGAGACCGACGCGACAGCGCAACCACTCTCGCCCGCTCCGTCTCCAGCCGCGCAGCCATCAGAAGCTAACCCTGCTCTCCCTCCCCAGTCAGTCGCCATGCCCTATTCTATGCCGGGAACAATACCTGGCGCTCCCGCTGTCTACCCGCAATCAGTCACCATGCCCTATCCACCGGCAGGGCAGCAGGGTCCTGGCTATCCGGTAAACTATCCCTACGCACCTGGTATACCAGGCTATCTGCCAGCTCCTATTTTGCGCAAACAAAAACAGCCTGTCCGCTTTCCGCTGACTCGCAAAGCACCCGCGCTGCTTCAGATTTTTGGGATGCTGCTCTACGGCCTGGTGATGATCATTTGTATCATGGGCTGCACACTGACCCTGCTGCGAGCGTATGTCAATAATGCCAGCGTCTATCTCTATAGCAATGGCGACCGCAATGATCTCTCCATTCTGATCACCAGTGTATTGATCCTGGTACTCGCACCCGCCTGCTCGCTCTTCTGCGGGGCACTCTTCGGAAGTTGGCGCGGCCTGCTCGTCTCGGCCTTCTCGGTCAGCGGCGGTCTGCTGATCTCACATCTCACTGACGCGCGCATTCTCAACGCGGATACCAGCATGCAGACCTACCTGCTCTACGCCAGCCTGCCGCTCACAGCGCTGGTCGTCGGCCTGGTCTACGATAATCGCGTATACGCCGCCTGGTGGAAAAGCATGCTCACGATGTTCCTGGGCGTGGCCCTACCTGTCATCGCGTCCGCCGCTCTCATCTATAGCCAGGCCGCGCCCGATGCCAGCTTGAACGCCGCCCTCATCCACACCACGGCGCAAAGTTACCTGACAACGCTGGCAGTCATCTTCGCCATCGCCTCGCTGATCCTCATCCCCCTGCTGGGCCTGCTCTACGCCGGAATCGAGGGCATTCTCCATGCCATTGTTGCCAGAATATTTCCCGCGCGCTAGCTTAAAGCAGCAAACTCAAGCTCGCAGACTCAGCGCCGAGTATATTTCGCGCAAAAAACGGCTGGGAACAGCCCGCAGGAGCCGCGTCCCGGTAAAGCCATGCTCCCGCGCAAACGTCTCCCAGGTGGGATAGGACAGGGGATAAGGCACCCATGGATTGCCGCGATCGGCATTATATTCAACCAGCAGCAGACGCCCCTCAGGACGCAGATACGAGCGCAGTTGAGCCAGGACAGGGGCTTTATCGCGGACAAAGTGGAGGGAGTTCGCCATTAAAATGCCATCGAGTTGCGGCAGATTCAACTGGCCTGTGAAATCGGCCTCCAGATAATCGGTCGCCACAGCGGGAAAACGCGCCCGCAGCGCGGACTCCTGCTCGCGCAACGCGCGGCGGTCCCGATCCACCGAATAGATCCGCCCGTCTGGCCCAACAAGATCGGCAAGAGCCAATGTAAACGCCCCCGAACCAGATCCCAGATCAGCCCAGACCCCACCGCTCCCGGCAATGCCCTCCCGAATAAGATTCACATGATCCTGATGCTGCATCCTATATACCTTCTAAAACTTTGTCGTAGACCTCTTCAACGCTATAGTATATCACTCGAAACACTGGCATTCACACCGGATGCGCTGATCTCATACCATTCAATCAAAAGAAACAAAAACCGGTATGCCGGCATTCTATAAAAAAGAGAGAAATGCTTACACCTGACCTGTTGATCTGAAAAACAGAGGAAAGAGAGCAGTATGGCCGATACCGAGCAGCAGAATGCCGAAGTGATGGACGATGCTGAATTCCAAATCGTTGACCTGGACCCACCCGATTCACCACAACGGAGACAGGCCGCGCGCGTAAACAAGCTTATCCGCGCTGGCCTGACCACTCCCTGGATACGCTATGGCTTCCCCGCTACGCTGGTGCTGATACTTCTCGGGGCGTTGAGCTTGCAATGGTACCATTCTTTTTGGCGTGCCAACGCTGGCAGCCCAGAATGGGGTTGTTGAGTTTGAAAGCATGGATGCTACTACCTATTTGCTAGATTCCAACACGGGACAGCAGACCCTCTCTCTCCCGCCATTATCAGTTTTCGACCCGAATAACACTACGAATAGCAGCCAGTCAACAACGCCCTTCTACATACTCAACGCCAGCACTGGCAACCTGCTCTGGCACAGTTCTATGCCCTCCGGCCCGTTTATGTTGCTGGCCGATGCCCTCTATACCATCCAGCCAGACGGTCGGATCGATGCCTGGCGAGACAGCGATGGACAGCGTCTCTGGAGCTATCGCGCGCCCGCTGGCAGTACGCTCTACGCGAGTCCCGACCCCGGCTCGTCCCAACTCTTCTTGCTGGATCTCACCGGCAAGCTCTCAGTCCTGCGCGCCAGCGACGGCAAGCCGCTCTGGCGCAATCCTTGAAGGCGATCTATTTCGTAGGAATCGCCTGGTTTATATCGCCATAATTGAAGGTGCAGAGCGGGCCAACCTGCGCGGTGTAGAGCACATGTTTGCCATTGTAGGCGTAGTAATAGTGCAGCGCGTTGTCGCTGCTCCACACCAGTTCGTAAGTACCTTGAGGCACGAACGCGAAGGTAAAGCTGCCATCGCTCTGAATGGTAGCCACGGGCGCGTGTGCGAGCAGCGGCGGGAATTGAGACTGCTGCATACCCGCCATCAGTCCCTGTACCAGGTAGGCACTCGGATGATAGGGCACGCCAGGAATGCTTTGCGTGAAACGCCCTTTGACCGGCACCGGCTTGCGCAGCGCGCTCGCGGCCTGCTGGCCCTCGTTGGTGTCGGCGAAAAGCGCGGCCAGCAGGCGATAGTTGCCCAGCGCTTCCGAGCAGGAGCTGTTCAGTTGCTGCTGGCTCTCTCCCCATAACGCCTGGGCATAGTGGGCGTGCATCTGGCCAACCTCTGGCGCTTTCGGAAAACGGACCTTCAAGGTCCGGTAGGCATCTACTGCCTGGGCATACCGCTGCCTCGCCAACTGCTGCTCGGCGAGGTGATAATAGGCGCTGGCGTCTCTGGCGTTCGCCTGTTCCATACAGCTATTGCCATTGCAAAAGACCAGCGAGAGCAGATCGTTATAATGGGCGGTCGCGCCAGCGTAATCCTGCCGTTGCGAAGCCTGATCTCCCCAGCCCAGATAGGCGGTGACAATCTCGGTTTTCGCCCGCGTGAATTCAGCAGTCACACTCTGATAATTCTTGATCACGGCACTAAAGCTCGCGACCGCACCTTCAAACTGCTGCTGGCGGATCCGGGCTTCGCCCCATTCGTTATACGTGCGAGCCACATCCAGCGAAGCGCCTGAGCGTTCTCCGCCCGCCTGATATTCAGAAATAGCCATTGACCAGTTCTGCTGGCCTTCGAGATAGCGCCCCTGCGCCAGGTGCAAACCGTTCTGCTGGCTGAGTCCCAGCCCGCTGAATAACAGGAGCAGGATTACGAGTAGCGCCATACTGATGACCTGGGCGCGCCGGCGCGGATTGGTTTCTTTCAACATGCCCAGTGCCACACGCACACCCGCACCAATGCCCAACAAAATCGCAAGGATGATGGCAACGACGCTGGCAATCATCGCGCCCGTGGCCCAGTCTGGATTTAAAAAGATCAACCCCAGCAGCAATAGCGCCCCCACGGACGGTCCGCCCACCCTGGCCCAGAGCGGCAGCGGGCGCGCCAGCTTGTTGATCTCTTGAGAAGCGGGCAGTCCGGCCAGAGAATTCGCGCCCCCCTGGTCCAGTGGCCCGCGTGTACCATCGCGCTCTGGCAGGCCAGGATAGACATTCGTCAATTGCGCCGGGGCAGGAGCAGGCATCTGATAATTTCCCTCGCCGCGCTGCCCCTGCAAGTTGCTGCCCGCCTGGGGAGGCTGCGGAGCCAGGCCCGGCTGCGACAATGGCCGCGCGCTCCCCTGCGGCCCTCCCATCGGCGACCCACTCGCGCCTGGCTGCGCGCCCATTGGATACATCCCGGCCTGCGATGGCGGTCCACTTATACCTCGCGGTCCACCACTCAGCGGCGGAGTACTCCACGCCGGCTGCGGACTGATCCCGGCCTGCGACGGTGGCCCACTCATCAATTGTTGGCTCAAGTTGGGTTGCGAAGGCGGATTGGCGCTTCTGCTGGCGGACAAATTGATGCCTGGCTGCGACGTTGGGGTGTTGATCCCGGCCTGCGATGGTGGTGAACCTGTTTTTGGTCGCGAAGGCAGAGAGAGCTTGCCCGGCCGTGTCAGGGGCGCGGCGGAATCACTGTTCGCTGGAGCTGGCGGCACCGGCACGCTTGTGCTGGTTGGATAGTCAGCGATATCGAGAGGCGCTACCCCTGGATCGCTGGCCAGTTCGCTCGGTTGAGGTGTAAACGCGAGTTGTGAGGAAGGCGCAGACATCGTCACGTCACCGCCTGCCCGCTCTGGTGCCGGTGTCAAAAGGTCTGGCGCTATCTCCACTGGAAAAGCCTGGCTAAAAGGCAGCGGCGTGGGCGGCGCAATATCAGATGGCTTTGGCACGTTCGGCATATGCGCAGTTGGTAATTCATCAATAGAAGGCGCGGCATTTGCCTCTACCTTGTGGGCAAAGGGCTGGCCTGGCACATTGACACCCGCGGAAGGCGT
The DNA here is from genome assembly GCA_036384215.1 of Ktedonobacteraceae bacterium. Taxonomy (GTDB): domain Bacteria; phylum Chloroflexota; class Ktedonobacteria; order Ktedonobacterales; family Ktedonobacteraceae; genus Paraktedonobacter. Next base: position 6,451 of record DASVMX010000589.1, read on the forward strand.
ATCAGACGATTCTTTCAGGGAAGCGCCACAGGTTCCACAAAGTAAGGCTGTCTCGGCATTGCTTGCACCGCACCTGGCACACAACAGCATATTGGACCTCCATATCTATCCATTCACCAACATGTATGATACATGATTAAACAGTTTCTGGCAATTTTATCTAGCCCGATAGGCTCATTCCTGGGTAATTCTAGATATGTGTTTTGATGGAACACAACGGTGGCGCTGAACCCAACGGAAGCGAGTTCCGCTGTTACATGACGGGTAAGGAGCAGGCA
>DASVMX010000590.1:0-11471 GCA_036384215.1 Ktedonobacteraceae bacterium
ATCCAACCCAACCGTTCTTTTCTCCTGTGGGGGGGCAGATGCACCATGGGGAAACGGGCATTGGCCGGATGCTCAAAAATCAGGGATGATTCCTATGTAGGAAAAGCAAAGTCAGAGCGCAGCAGGAAAACGACCTTTAAAAAAGGCAAATTGTATCTCAATTGTAGGAAAGCATGTTATTATTAAACAAAGGACACATACCAGGCATCCAGCAGCGGGCAGAAAAGAGGCTCCAGAGAAATGCACCCGTTTCCAGCGGCGGTCCGGGATGAGAAAAGAAGCATTGACGCCTGCTTCTATCTGTTTATTGTCTGTCTAGTTATTGCCCTTGCGCATGGATGAGTGTGGCCTTATATTTAACAGAAAGCTTACAAAGGAGTGCATGTCATGGCGACGCCTGAAATGAAACAAACAATCCAAACAATAGATGTCGAGCTGCCTGAGCACTCGGCCCGGCCCGTTTACTCCATCGTCGCACCCGTTTTTAATGAAGAAGAAACGCTGCCCCATTTTTACGAGCGTGTGGTCAAGGCCATGGAGCAGTTAGGGGAGTCTTTTGAACTGGTGCTGATTAATGACGGCAGCCATGACCGTTCATACAGCATTATACAGGATTTGCACGAACGAGATCCACGGGTTCACGCGATTGATTTTTCGCGCAACTTTGGCCACCAGATTGCTATTTCCGCCGGACTGGACTACGCGCAGGGACAGGCTGTGATTATTATGGATACCGATCTGCAAGACCCGCCAGAGGTTATCCCCGACCTGGTCGCGCGCTGGAAAGTCGGCGCGGAAGTGGTGTACGCGCAGCGCGCCCGCCGCCTGGGAGAAAGCCGCTTCAAGCTGATCACTGCCTCGGCTTTCTATACGCTGATCGGGCGCATTACCTCGATCAATATCCCGCGCGACACCGGCGATTTCCGCCTGCTGGATCGCCGCGTGGTCGATGTGCTGATCAAGATGCGCGAGCAGCACCGCTTTATGCGCGGGCTCTCCGCCTGGGTGGGTTTTCGCCAGGAAGCAGTCCGCTACGAGCGCCACGAGCGCTTCGCGGGCGAAACCAAATATCCCCTCGGCAAGATGTTGCGCTTCTCTATGGATGCGATCACCAGTTTCAGCCATGTGCCGCTCAAACTGGCCACAAGCTTTGGCTTTTTCCTGGCCGGGCTGAGCCTGCTGGGCATTATTGTCGCGGCTATCGCGCGTATTTTCTTCGGGGTCATTACTGGTCAGGCCTCAACCCTGGTGCTGGTCCTCTTTCTGGGTGGCGTGCAGCTGATCTTCCTGGGCATTCTCGGCGAGTATCTGGGCCGCATCTACGACGAAGTTCGCTCGCGTCCCCTGTATATCGTACGCGAAGTTCTCAAATAATTGACCTCTTGCGCTCCGGCAAACACTCGCCTGTGTTCCGCGATAACCTCGAAAAATACAGGTGGATTAGCGCGGGGAGCAAGACGATGGCAAGCATCGTCTTGCTCCCCAATCCCCCGCATTTCTTATGACTGTCCTTGCGAGAGCTGAATAAGAGATATTTTCCCATCGTGCCACATGTCCAACCAGACCACGTGCTGACCACATTCAGACATATACTGAGAACACCTGTAGACCTGCGCACGGTCCTATTTCACCAGCGTGAAATCCAATGAGAACAGGAACCAGAACGATCCAATCAAAAGCAGCGCGATCTTCGCCCCCTGCTCGCGTACGAAGGCTTTGATCTTCCGCTGCCTGGAGGGACCAGACGAAGAGACAACCGGAACAACGGCTGAGCGGGGAGGAATCGAGCCGGAGATCTCTTGATTCAGCCACTCGCGCACAGCCTGGGCGTTGACATGGCCGAGGCATTCAAACGCTCTCAGACTGGCCTCGCCTAAACGACGCGCCTCGGCACTCTCTCCCAGCAACGCCCGAACATAGGCGTCTTTCCAGAGCATATGAGCCTGGAGATCGTGCGCGGCACTGCGCAAAATATACGTAAAGATGTCGGTGCTTTCAGTCCAGCAAGGCGGCACCAACACCAGCAAATTTTCTGAACACAATCTGCCCTCCTGCTGTTCACCACCGGACTGAAGCAGAGAAGCCGCGGCAGCATGAAGGAGTAGTGGGGCATCATTCCACGCGCGCTCCTGCGGCTGGTCCGCGGTCTCCAACAATCCCAGTTCCGCCGTATTTTTCTCAAAAACCGCGCAGAGCCGTTCGCGAAAATAGGGCGTGGGTGAAAAGAGACCGCGTTCCCAGCGGCTCACGGTTGTCGCGTCAGTTCCAATCTCTCTGGCGACTTTCGCCTGGGACCATCCGCGTAATTCTCGTGCTTGCTTCAAAGAACGATTCAGCGCCATACTTGTGACCCCCTGGCTTTACTGGCCTGCCCGATTTCGCAAGCGCCGCTTCTCATGCAAAATCCCCCTTCAGTAAAGTATCACAACTATTATATGTCCTACTTGCTATAGCCTGCTGTTACCAGTAAATTTGTATTGCACAGTTAGCTTGTCCATCACCGGAAAAGCTGCTTTCTTACAACAAAACATACCGAGAAACCGATTTCTTGTCAAGTATTTTTGGGGAAAATTTTGTGGAAAATTTCTTTCCATGCGAGCCGATGCTGCTTGCGACGGTGAGAAGCTCTGCATAACACGTTATGCAGAGCTTCTCACCGTCGCAAGCAGCATCGGCTCGCATGGAAAGAATTCAGATCAAGCGATGGTACAGGCTGTGCCGTTGAGAGTAAACGCGGTTGGAGCGCTATTGCTGCCATTCCAGTTCCCGTTGAAGCCTGGGTTTGACGACAGGGTAGCACCAGGAGCGATGGACGCGTTATACGAGAGGTTTGTGATCGTGACCGCGCTGCCCGACTGAGTATAGGAACCATTCCACAACTGAGTTATGGTCTGGCCGTTGGCAAAGGAGAATTTCAAGCTCCAGCCGTTAATAGCGGTGCTGCCCGTATTGGTAATGGTGATGTTGGCCCCAAAGCCACCTTGCCACTGGTTGGTGATGGCGTACTGGACTTTACAGCTTGAACCAGAGGTCTGGGTGGGCGTCGGCGTGGGCGTTGTGCCTCGTGTTGGTGTGGCAGTGGGTGTGGTACCCTGCGTCGGGGTCACTGTCGGCGTGGTCCCATGGGTGGGCGTCGGTGTGGGCGTAGAGCCGCTGCCTACCAGAGAGAGCAGATGGGATTTGTAGCCCGCTCCATAGCCGGTCGGCGTACCGCTCCAGTCACTGATCAGCGCCGGTGTCCCGCTACAGTTGCCGCTATTCGTCCAGGTCCAGGCCAGATAGCCGATGCTGTGCGAATCGAACCAGCTCATCAGGGTATTGATAAAGCCAGACGCACAGTCGTTCTCACCAATTTCGCCGCCCAGCACTGGCACGCTCGCGGCCACCGGGGCAATCTGCGAGTCCCAACAACCGCTGTTGGAGCAGGAATTGAAGTTATAGATGTGTACCGAGGCCACCAGGTTGTTCTGGGGATCGGTCGGCTTGTTGGCCAGCCAGCTACTCAGGTCGTTCGACCACGCCAGGCCACCCAGCATCAGCACATTGGTCGCGCCGGTCGCGCGCACGGTGTTAATCAGCGTCTGCATCCCGGCCACGGCAAAACCGACGTTTGAACAGTCACCAGACTGCGCTGCGGTGCTGCCATTTTTCCAGCAGGCCCAGCTAATGTCGTGAGGCTCGTTGTAAAGATCAAAGATGACCGATGAATTACTCTTAAAGGTGTTGGCCACCGAGGTCCAGAAGGCTGGTGAGTGATCCAGGTCTGGCATCATCTCCTGGCCGGTGGACTGGTTGGTGCCGGAGTTATTCCAGTGCAGATCAAGAATAACGATCTGGCCATTGGCATTCAGCAGGTTCACCCAGTTCACGACATCCGACTGATACTGCGCAGCCGTCTTGTTGTTGGCAGGAAAACCGTTGATACCCAGCCAGCAGTCCTCGTTGAGCGGCACGCGCACACTATTCGTGCCCCAGGAGGTCATGGCGCTGACGGTCGTCTGGTCAACTGGCCCATCGAAATCGGTTGGCGCATTCGTAGCGCTCTTGGTACACTGATACTCTGTCCCCATACGATCAACGCCATGAGCGACAATCGCGTGGCCGCTCCCATCTTCCAGTTGATTGCCAACCACGTGCAAGCCCGTTGGCACACTGGCCGCCCTGGCCGTCAGGGGCGCTTGTAGCGCGAAAATCGCCGCCGCCGAGGCAAGCACAACAGCCCCAACGACGGAGACAAGTAAGCGCAAACGTTTTTTACCTGGCATGTGTCCTCCCTTGTAAACTCTCTATAGCCTTGCTTGTTATCAACATTGATCGCTTGCACATTCACTCTGCTGTGAATGCGGCAGCGCCCCTTGCCAGCGCTACAGGCCAGCCCGCGATAGAGACCTGGCTCCTGGTTATCCGCCAGATCCGCTTTTTTCTAAAAGCAAGGTAAAGAAAACAGCAACAATGCCTGCTCTACAGGCCTGGTTTGTAGTGTAGCGAAACTCCCGCGCACAGCCAACGACATCTACTCGACACCCTGTAGACACTTGCATAGCCTCGCGCTCCCGCTCCCCCGCTGCCAATTGCGGCAACAAAAACTTCTCAGCGCCTGTGGCGCTTCGCCACAGGCGCTGAGAAGTCCTGAATGGTTGCTATGGATCATTCTTCTGGATACATCGTCATGGGTTCTTCATACTGTTGTTGCTGCTGGGAAGGGTACTGGTATTGCTGACTGCCTTCCTGGTAGATTTCTGGCTGGGGGTGAGCTGGCCGCGGCGTGTAGCCTTGAGTGTAGGGCTGATAGGCTGGTTGCTCCCGCTGCTGGTAGATGGGCTGGTTGTTGCGCTGAGGCTGGTCCATCCGGCGATTGCTCAACGTACCCAGGTAGTAAGTAGCCGCCAGGATAATCAAAGCGCAAACTGCCACGACAACCCAGACCCAACTGTGGGTGATGATAAAAAGAACGAAAGCCAGCGGCCAGATAATCATGCCGCCGACCCTGCTAGAGTGGTTTCTATAGCGCTGTTGTCGCCGGTACGCCCTGCGCTGTGCCCTGGCTATCCTACGCTGTTCACGAAAATCCATCATCATGACACGCCTCTTTTGTCTTGTTTCTGTTAGTCCTCACACAGGGCCTCGTATCATTTACGTTCTGGTGAAAGCTGCGTTGCAATTCTGAGGGACATGTTTATCAGCATTATGAGAGCTTCTGATGCAGCGTTTAGCTGATATCCCAGAGCAAGACCTGGCCGGTGTCGTCTCCTGTGAGCAGGTAGCGGCCATCGGGCGACCAGGAGATGGCAACGAGGGTGGAAGAACTGCCCAGACCTTTGGAAGACGCTGAGATGTCTTTTTGCAGGCCCGCGGACATGTTCCAGAGCTGGATTCTGGTGTCCTGGCCCACGGAGGCGAAACGCGTGCCAGCGGGCGACCAGGCAATGCCGTTGACTTCATGGGCATGGGCGGGCAGCGCTTCGCTGTACTCCCAGCTCCTGCTTCGGGCCTGCCAGGTCCAGAAGATGACTCTGCCGCTTTTGCGCGCATCGGCGTAGCCAGCCGCGATATGCTGGCCGTCCGGCGACCAGCTAATCGCATTCATGCGGCTTGCGACCGGGTTTTTCACCTGAATATCGTAGGGAAGGCGTAGCGCTTTGCCCGTGGTGATATCCCAGAGCGCAATCAGGTCTCCCACGTTGGCGCCCACCGTTGCAATATGGGCGTTATCGGGCGCCCAGGCGATACTGTTGACGGTCAGGAAGGTATCGACATCGCCGGTATAGGCCTGCAATGAACTCACGCCCTGGCCCGTGGCGGCTTCCCAGACCTGGATGAAGCCGTACTTGCCACCCGAAGCAATATACCGGCCATCGGGTGACCAGGCAAAAGAGCGATCTACGAAGTAATACTCGGCTGCGCTTTCTCCGCTCAGCGCGTGCCAGATATGCGCGTTACCATCACCGCCAACAACAAGATACCTGCCATCGGGTGACCAGGCCAGGGCGGCTCCGGCCAGCCTGTTGCGCAGTCCACGATGATAGAGGCGCTGCCCATTAAAACGCCAGACGCTGACGGTACAGCTCTCATCTCCCACGGCAAAGCTCCGGCCATCTGGCGACCAGGCCAGTGCCGTTACACCATGGTCCATATGCGCGATCACCTGGAGGGCGCGCTGCTGGTATTTCCAGAAAGCAAAACCACTCAGCCCCAGCGCCAGTGCTCCTCCGCCAGCCAGACCCGTCGCCAGCAGGCGCCTGCGCGATACCCGCGTGGTCACAGTGTCCGGCATTTCTTCTGCCCGGCCAACCTTTTCCTGAATGACCTCGCCCCGCGGCTCAGTTTCTACAGCTTGCACACTCTGCTCTGTCTGTACACTTTCCGCGATCTGCGTTTCTTCGCTCTTTTGCTTTATTCCCATGTTTTCACTCCTCCGCGGCTCGCGCGGACAGCTTCGCACCCAGGGGCTTATCCAGCAATTGCAGCGTACCCAGGTACAGAGTATAAATCATCACTATACCCGTACAGAGCAGAATGGTGTCAGGACCGCCAATGCCCTGAATAAGCGCGCCAACTGGAAAGTCGCCAAGTGGGCGCACTCCCATGACAAACAGCGTGTTCAGACTCATGACGCGCCCGCGCATCCGGGGGGTGACGCGTGTCTGCAAAAGAGTAATCGTCGGCGCGCTCACCCCATTCTGCGCAATCCCCAGGAGCAGCAAGGCGAAAAGCGAGAGCCCGAAGAGGTGGCTGAAGGCAAAAAGCACCAGCGCGGCCCCCCAGAGCGGGAAGGCGATGATCAGCAGTAAGACCTTGCGCGGGTAATTGCCCAGCGAGGCGATCAGCAGCGCGCCCAGCACGGTGCCCAGGCCGGTGGCGGAGAAGAAAAGGCCCAGTTGCACGTCACTCAGGTTCAGGTTTTGCGCGAAGTAGGGCAGCATGAGCGCCGGCGAGGGGCCGAAGAAGAGCAGTGCTCCATAACCCATCAAAATCCAGGGCAGAACGCGGTCGTGGCCTACTTCGGAGAGCGCTGCGCGAATCGAGCTGAACATCGGGCCGCGTCTCTCCGCGCCCTCGCTGCCAGCGGGCAGGCGCAGGTGGTACAGCACGAGGAGAATGCCCAGGTAGCTCAGTGCGTTGAGGAAAAAGTTGCCCGCGAAGCCGAGCAGCGGATTCGTCAGGCCCAGTTGCTGGCCCAGCGCCGCGAAAAGGCCAACAGTCACGCCACCGATGGCCGGACCGAGGACCGCGGAACCGTTGAAGACCACGGCCTGGAGCGAAATGGCGTTCATCAGGTCATCTTTGGGCACCAGTTGGGAAACCAGCGAGGCGCGCATAGGCTGGTCAAAGCTCAAAACGGTGCCAGTGCAAAACGCCAGGAGCACGATCATCCAGACCTGAATCACGCCTGTAAGGGTCAGCAGACCCAACAGGCAAGCCAGGCCCATGGAGAGGCTCTGCGTCCAGAGCAGCAGGCGTCTTTTATCCAGCCGATCAGCGAGGCCGCCGCCGAGCAGTGCGAAAACAAAAAAGGAGAGCGCCTGGGTCAGCGAGACCGCGCCCAGAGCAAAAGCCGAGCCATCGGTAATCTTGAGTACCAGCAAGCTCTGGGAAATAATCTGTATCCATGTCCCAACGGAAGAGACGACCAGGCTGATCCACAGGGCGCGAAACTCCCGGTGCTTGAGCGCCCGAAAGGTCTGGACGCGCCTGCCAGATGACGCGCGAGCAGCGTGCCGGTCAGATGAACCGGGTCCAGATGGGCCAGTGGAAGGAGATGTATTGTTCATAAAGCTGCGCTCCTTTGCAAGCTCAGGCAGGATTGACCCGCAGGCGCAGGGCCGGAATGCGCGCTGGCTCCTGGCGGTGAATCTCCTGCACCATGTCCTGCAAGAGCTGGTGATCTGGCGCCAACTGGCAGACGGGATCGGTCCGGCTGGCATCGCCGGTTAACAAAAAAGCCTGGCAGCGACAGCCGCCAAAGTCGACCTCGCGCAGAGAACAGCTCTGACAGGGTTCGGGCATCCACTCTGTCCCACGAAAACGCTGGAAAGCGGGCGAGTCGTGCCAGATCCAGGCCAGCGAGTGCTCGCGCACGCTATCAAAGCGGAGTTCTGGAATTACCGCGGCGGTCTGACAGGGCATGACCTCGCCCAGCGGGTTAATGGTCAGGTAGCGATGCCCCCAGCCATGCATACACGGCTTGGGCCGCTGCCCAAAGTAATCAGGCAGCACATAGAGAATCTCCATTTTGCCACGCAGGCGCTCCCGGGCGGTCAGCGCGATCTCCTGAGCCAGTTCCACCTGAGCCCGTGTAGGCAGAAGCGCCTCTTTGTTCAGAAATGCCCAGCCCAGGTACTGGGTATTCGCCAGTTCCAGGCGCTGCGCGTCCAGGCGCTCGGCCAGCGCGATCATCTGCTCCAGGCGCTCGATGTTCGCGCGATGCAGCACCACATTGATGGTCAGCGGCAGCTTGAATTCCCTGACCAGTTGCGCGGCAGCCAGTTTGCGCGCGTGCGCTCTCGTCCCGGCCAGGGAGTCCGCCAGTTCCGCTTCGTCGGACTGAAAGCTAATCTGAATACTATCCAGGCCCGCGTCACACAGGGACTGGAGCCGGCTGCGCGTCAGACCCACACCGCTGGTAATCAGGTTGGTATACATTCCGCACGCGTGCGCCAGCGCCACCAGTTCGGGCAGATCCTTGCGCACCAGCGGCTCGCCGCCCGAAAACAGCACGTGAAGCACACCCAGCTCGCTGGCCTCCTGAATCACTCGCTGCCACTCAGCCGTGGAAAGCTCGCTCCCGCCAGCGGGCGCCTGGACGGGATTGGAGCAATAGGGGCAGTGCAGCGGGCAGCGATAGGTCATCTCGACCAGCAGGCCAAAGGGGCGATAGTGCTGCTTCCGGCCCTGATTTGCGCTTGTGGTCACAACTCCGACTCCTGCTCTCCCGCGATTTCCAGCAAAGCCTGCTGGTGCAAATTGAAAAGGTATTCGCTGACATCCGCCTCCAGTTCGCCGGGCATGGTATGATACAGCTCCGCAAGCTCCGCTAGAATGGTCGCGAACGAACGCGTACCATCGCACAACCGCGTAATCGCCGCGCTCGGCCCATTCAGCAGAACTACGCCCTCTGGATAGAGCAAAACAGGCTCGCCGCTGACCTTGTCCGTCTGCAAACGCGCCTTCGCGGCCAGCTTCGGGCGCCCGACCTCTAAACGCTTAAAAAAACTCTGTTCCATCATTTTGAACTCATTTGGATGCTGTTCTGGCCGGCTCCGTAGGCCATGTACATGGCGTCCAGCATGGACCAGAGAATGTCGCATTTGAGGGACAGCGCCTTGACGGCTTCTTCCTGGAGTTCGCACGTGTCGCAGTAGTGCAGCGTCAGCGCCAATCCCTGGTCCGAATCAACCCTGGCCTGGGTTACACGCGAGCGGAAATAGGCCAGACCCTCGGAAGGTACCCAGCTATAGTACTGCTCGAAGGCCTTGATACGCTCCTGCATCAGATCAGGGGCGAAGAGTTCGGTCAGCGACGAAGCAATCGCCAGTTGCCAGGGCTTTGTGCGCGCGAAGGTCACGTAGGCGTCCACCGCGAAGCGCGTACCGGGCAGGACGTGCTTTTCATTCACGATCTCCTCCTGATCTAGACCCACGGCCTCGGCCAGTTTCAGCCAGGCCTCAATCCCGCCGGTCCCCTCGGTCAGCCCGTCGTGATCGCTGACACGGTGCAGCCAGATGCGGCGCACTTCGCGGATCGGACAATTAGAAACGATAGCCGCGTCCTTGAGGGGAATATTCTTCTGATAATAATAGCGATTTGCCACCCACCCTCTGACCTGGTCCTGTGTGAGCTGGCCGCTGTTCATATACTGGTGAAACGGGTGCTTATCGTGATAGCGATGATTGCCAATCGCGCGCAATTGCGCCAAAAACGTCTCGTGGCTCCAGAGTTCGCGCTCTGCCTGTGCTGCCATACCACTCTCCTTGTAACTGCTATGCATACCATTTATAGTATGATTTCTTGTCCATCCTGGCCAATCTCCACGCCCGCTGCCAGCACCTCTCTCCGCTCAGGAGAATCCTCGACCAGCATGGGATTGGTATTGTTGATATGAACATATATTTTGCGCTTGATCGCCAGAGGCGCAATCCGCGCCAGGCTCCCGCGCGAACCACCGACTGGCAGATGCCCCATCTCGGAGGCTGACCTGCTGCCCAGACCCATCTCCTCCATCTCGTGCTCGCTCCAGAATGTTCCATCGAGCAAGAGAGCGTCACATCCCACAAGCAGCGCCTTCACCGTTTCATCTATCTGGCCCAGACCGGGGAGATAGAGCAGGCAGCAGCCGCTTTGTTGGTCCACAAAGCGATAGCCCACGCGGTCGCCCGGCTGAGGCGCGGCCTGCCGGCCCATATACAGCGGCGCGTGACCGTCCACGAGGCAGGCGGCATAGCTCAGACCGCTGGGCGAACCATCTGCCATGAGCAGCGGCGTCAGTTCGGTCGCGGGTTCGCGCCAATCGACCGCGCAGTAATGTTGCAGGGCAGAGGTCAGCGCCAGCCCTTCTGTCAGCGCGTGGCGCACCGTCGCGGTCGCGTAAATCGTGCGCTGGAGACCTTCGCGCACAATCAGCAGGCCCAGCGTGTGATCGAGATCGGCGTCAGTCAGAAAAAGCGCCTCGATAGCACTGCCGCGCGCCTTGCCTGGCGGCGGCGTCAGCGGAGGAAAAGCCTCGATCTGCTGGCGAATATCAGGAGAAGCATTGAGGAGAAACCAACGCCGCCCATCCGCGCTGAGCGCAACGCTGGACTGTGTGCGTGGAAGCACGCGCAGTGTCCCCTGGCGCAGGCCACGACATTGCGCGCAATTGCAATTCCACTGGGGAACCCCGCCACCAGCGGCGGTTCCAAGCAAACGTACATACATTGGCTCCCTCCGTAGCCCTTGTGTGTGCTCCCCTGGCCGTGAAAAACCAGGAGAACACACCCAGAAAAAATCAGCTGGCCGGCTGGCCGCTGACTCTTTCCTAGAGCGTTGCAGAGTAGGCAGTGCATTCCATGCTAACGCTGATCACTTCAAATTTCGGTTTTTCCCAGGCCATGTGTGTCCTCCTTGTATAAACGGTACAATACAAACAATACCCCTGACGCCTGTAAACGCCAGACGCATAGGGAGGTCCGCCCAATCCCAGGCTAATAAACCTCGCCGATCCGATTATACTGGGAATCGCATTCACTGTCAAAAAGCGGGACTTTTGGACCGCTGTGACTCCACGCTACAGATTCTTCTGGAAGTGCAGCATGAAGCAGCAAGAACATAGCATTCTGCAATCGTGCCTCTCTTGACCATCCATCGTAACTATTCAGGTTCTCTTGCTCTGTGACTCCTCAGCGCCTGCGGCGCTTCGCCATGGTTAGGAAGGAAGAGTTCTGGGGCGGGCCGTGCCCCTTACAGGTATAGACTTTTTGGAGAGAGCCACTTTC
>DASVMX010000591.1:0-10752 GCA_036384215.1 Ktedonobacteraceae bacterium
GCGGTGACTGGCTCAAACTCGCCTTTTCTCCACAGGCTGAGGAAACTCTCTCCTTAAAATTCGACGGGCAGACTCTTCAGCCCGCGCAGATTCGCTACAGGATTCCAGGTCAGGCTCGCGGGATCGCAGCCCAGGCGCAGATTGGGCAGTCGCCGAAAAAGCGTGCCAAAGGCAATCTGACCCTCCAGGCGCGCCAGCGGAGCCCCCAGGCAGTAGTGAATCCCTTTCCCAAAGGCCAGGTGCTGATTCTCCTGGCGCGTAATATCCAGCTTGAGCGGATTGCTGAAATGCAACGGATCAGTGTCCGCCGCGATGGACGAGATGCGTATAACCTCGCCCCTGCGAATCACCTGGTCACGGAACTGGATGTCGGCGCTGGCCCAGCGAGCGCCCACAAAGAGCACCGGCGCGGTATAGCGCAGCAGTTCCTCGACGACTGAAGCGATCAGGCCAGGATCTTGCTGGAACAGGCGAATCTGCTCTGGATTCTGGAGTAGAGCCAGCGTGCCATTGCTCAACAGGTTGACCGTCGTCTCGTGCCCGGCGATAATCAGCAGCCAGATCGTCGAAATCAGCTCTTTCTCGCTCAGTTTATCGCCCTGCTCCTCGACACGCAGCATATCGCTGATCAGATCAGCTCCAGGCTGCGCGCGTTTCTTCGTCACCAGGTCTTTAATGTAGGCAATAAACGTATCGCCAATAGCCATGGCCTGAGCCTCCTGGCCTGGCGTAGAGAAAGCATTCAAGAGCGTCTGGCTCCAGGTGCGGAAGCGCGCGCGATCCTCTTCAGGAATACCCAGCATCTCGGAGATGACCGTGATCGGCAGAGGATAGGCAAAATCAGCTACCAGGTCCATCTGCCCCCGCTCCTGCACAGCATCCAGCAGCCCATCGGCGATCTGCTGGATGCGCGAGCGCAGTTGCTCGATCATGCGCGGTGTAAACGCTTTTGAGACCAGCCCGCGCAGGCGCGTGTGGTCAGGTGGGTCCGCGCCTAACATGTTTTGCGTCAACAACTGCATGGTCTCCCCGTATTCTTGCAGCGGCTGCGCCTCTCCCTCCGCGAAAACATTGCGCGCGTCTTTTACCAGGCGCGGATCTTTTAAGATCTCCAGGCTCTCCTCGTAACCTGTCGAAATCACCCAGACTTTCATTGTCCCAAAGGTAAAAGAGGTCAGCGGTTCTTGCTCGCGCAAGCGCGCGTAAAACGCGAGTGGATCGCGCAATGTCTCCTGCGCAAGCAGATCGCCATAGGTAATCGCTGCCATATTTGTCCATTTCCTTCCCATGCCTTCTCAGGCCCGAAAAAGCGCCAGCCTATCTCTGGCATTCATCTATTTTCCGACATAACAACGTACTAAAAAGGGCTGCCCTTCTCAGAATTGAACCCACCTGGCGCCATTTAATATTTTTGACTATATGACCATATGACCTTATTTGGTCATATTGATCGACTACCAGTAATTATAGTCCGATAATGGGGAAAGTCAAGGGCGAGAAAAAGGGGGCATATCGGTTGAGCGGTTCAAATTCAATGAACAATTTGATGGGTATGTTTGTGGCAGAGTTCACACCGGAGGCGCAGCTCTGATGCTACATGGGCGACAGCGTCAGAGGCACAGCTCTGACGGCTGCTCGTTGGCCGTGTGTGTCAGAGCGGAGCCTCTGACGCACACGTATGGCAGCACCGGACCAGCGCCTCCGGTGTGTTTTGTTTCTATCAGGATGAAAAGGTTTGAACGCCTGTCCCATCCGTACTGCTGTTTACGGTGACTGTAACAGTTCCGCTGTAAGCATTCCCATTGAGGGGACCGCTGGCGCTGATAGTGTAGGTGCCGGGTGGCACGTTGGTCAGGGTGAAATTACCGGAGTTGTCGGCGGTGACGGTTTCGATGGTGTTCCCGCCGCTATTGATCAGCGAGACGGTTGCGCCGCCCAGGCCTTGCGAGGTCGTACAGGAGGGATCGGAACAGGCCTGGGCTGTGCCGCTGACGGTGTAGCCGCTGACCTGGAAGATAACCTTGATGGTCTGCGGGCTGCCCTGGAGCACCATGCCGTTGTTATTGGCCGAGATGGTGATCTGGCCAACGTAGGTGCCGGGCACGAGCTGGCTGGCGGAGGCGCCGACGGTAATCGCGCTGCCACTGCCGTTATCTATGCCAGAGGTCGCGGAAAGCGCCAGCCAGGAACTGCTATTCGCGTCTCCGCTGGCAGTCCAGGTCACACCGCTGTCGCAGGACCCTGTTGCAGCCAGGGTAAAGCTCCGAGCCGCTGCCGCGGTCTGACCCGCCTGGGCAGTAAGCGTGATCTGGTCCGGCACAACGAGGGTGCAGGGCTTCTGTACGACCAGAGTTATCGAGAAAGATTGAGGGCTGTTGCTGGCCATCATGCCCGCTGAATCGAGCGCGCTGATTCTCACCTGCGTGGTATACGTGCCTGGCTGGAGTCCGCCAATATTGGCGCCCACGGTAATCGCGCCCTGCTGCGCGAGACTGGCCAGCGAACCACTTGACGCGGAGAGCGTCAGCCAGGAGGCGGGCGAGACAATGCTCGCGCTCCAATGGACAGGCCAGGCACAGCTCCCACCACTCGTCAGGTTCACAGTCTGCGCCAGTGGATTTCCGCCACCAGCGGTCGCTGTGAAGAGCAGCGCGCTGGGCGAGGGCTGAGCCAGGGTGCAGGGAGGCTGCACGGTCAGGTTGATGCTAATCGCCTGCGGACTGCCGCTGGCGGGCGCGCCGCGCGAGTCAGTACCTGCGAGCAGTACCTGGCCAGTGTAGGTGCCTGGCGTCAGGCCGCTAGTATCCACATTGATCGTTACCTGGCCGGTCTGGCCTGGCGGTACATCGCCGCCGCTGGACAGCGCGCTCAACCAGTTGGTGCCAAGCTGGACCACGCTGATATGCCATTTCAGCACACTGCCGCCATTGTTCGTGATCGTCACCACCTGTCCCGCGGGATTGGACTGGCCCTGGATGGTGCTAAAATTCAGGCTGAGCGGAGACGCCCCCAGGATTGGCTCGTATGCCGCGGGATGCGGTTGAAGATTCAGGTTCACCACTACCGTCTGTGTGCTCTTACCAGCCTGGAAGGTCACCAGGCCCGTATACCTGTCTGCCTTCAGGTTGGCGGTATTGACGCCGATTGAGGTCACCCCGTCATTGGCGCCCTTGAGCTGGCCGCTCTGCGGGCTGACCGTCAGCCAGGGTTGAGAAGAGAACGCGTTCCAGTTGAGCGTGTCGTTGCCGCAACTGGAAGTGGTACTCAGGCCAAGCGCGTGATTGCTGGGATTGTTCTGGCCCACCACCGCGGTGAAGTCGAGCACGCCCGTACTGGTCAATAGACCGCAGCGCGGCTGGACAGTCAGCGCCACGTCCATGACCTGGGGATTATCGAAGGCCCGCGAGGAGCTAAAGGTCAGCGGTACCATATAAGAACCAGGCAAGAGATCCCGGCCAGTGACCGTCAGGCGGATACGTATACTCCTACCAGGCGCCAGCTTACCCGAACGCAGATCCGCGTTCAGCCAGCTTGCCAGCAATGTGGGATTGGCGGTACTCTGCGTCGCGTCCGGTCCCAGCATTGTTGTCGTGCTCGTCGAGCCAATCTTCAAAGACCAGGAAAGTTCTTGCTGGCCCGGATTGCTCAACGTCACCACCTGCGTTTGGGGCGCTGTAGACCCATCGGTCGCGGTAAAAGACAGCAGCGGAGGCGCCAGCGCGATCATCGGCCCGGCGTTTGGTGGCAACGCGCTCACATTCATGCTCACCTTCACCGTCTGCGGCGCCCCAACGGTTGAGAAAATGGTAATCGTGCCTTCGTGAGGACCGGGCTTCAGATTACTGCGCTGAACCGCAACTGAGAGGCTCTGCCCGGCGCTGAACACGCCTCGCACCGGAGCCACCAGCAACCAGGGTTGATCGCTGCTCGCTGACCAGGTGATCGAGCCGCTGCCCGAATTGCGCAGTTCCAACGGCTGAATGGTATCCGCGCCCTGCACCGCGTCGCCAAGGTCGAGCGAGGTATTGTCCACCAGTAGATGGGGTGGGCGCGACGGACCTTCGCCCGCGATCTGGAGCGTCGCGCTGGCAGTATCGCGTGTCTTCACATCTTCGGCCACAATCAGGTGAAAACCAGGGCCCCAGGTCGTATCAACCGAGAACGTCGCGCTGGCCGATCCATTGGCATCGACCTCCAGCGTAGAGCGGTTATTGGAGGTGAGCAGCGCCTCCTGAACATCGTGTGTCAGAACCGCCCTGGTCAGCGCGGGAAAATGCGTTAAATGCACAGAGACCATACCGCCTGGATTCGCGAGATTGGTCGAGAGAAGCAGAGCTGGCGGACCCGACCGGGTTGTGGAAGAATGGCTGGCGCGCCGAAACGCGAAAGAGAGCAGGGAGCCATCAATGGTCAACGCGATCAAAGCGAGCAAGACCATAGAGACAAAAGCCAGGTGCCAGCGCGAGAAACGCCGCCGCCTGATCTTTAGCAACAGGAGTGGCTGAGTTGTCTGCTCTTCCAACTGCACGCGGCGCATATCCGCCTCTTCGATAGAGGCAGCCTCGCCAACTATAGGGCGGCTGCGCGCCAGCAGTGGATCGGTCAGATCAGCCCAGACATCGCTTTCTTTCTCCTCCTCCCCGTCATCTCCAAACCAGGGCCAGCCAGCGGCCCCTGCCGTGTGCCCATTAGCGTGCCTGGAAGGAGGCAGGCCCGCGCCAGAATTGGGCAGAGAGGAAGCATTGTGTGCTGACCTGTCGAGCCGGCCCGCGCCCGAGCCAGGTATCGTATCAAAGCCTGCGGAGGGCCGCTGTAGCCGGGGATGCGGCGTGCTGCCGCGCTGAATATCCGCCGAGATGTCGCGCAGAGGTCTCAGCCGCGAAGAGCGTTTCAAGCGCGACTCCCCTGGCTCCTCGGCAGCGATAGAGCGAGCCGCCGCGTTTAACCTTGACAGAACCTGGTCAGATGAACTCCCCGCGCCATCGGCCACGAGCGTCGAAATCTCCGTCACCGGCCCCAGGGATTCTGAGGGCTCAAAAGACATAGCAACCATGCCCGGCGGCTCATCCCCTTCCTGCGCCTGAGAAGAAGAAAAAGAGGCTGGGGTAAGAGGGGAGAACTCCGTTGAAAAAGCAAATTGTTCAGGCTGATCCTGCTGAAAAAGTTCTCGCGCCTGTTCCTGGCATTCTTCACAAAATACGGCATGCTCTGTGCAAGGCTTACCACAGTGCAAACACTCGTTCATCTGTAACCCTCTCCCCGATACTGGCTCTTCCAACTCACCCATACACGACATTTTTTAAGAAAAAACGCAAGCAAGCAGAAAAATAGTGCATGTATGCACTACTAAAACGGGAAAGAAGGAGCTTTTGTCACATCACCTCCCCCAAAGGGGGTAAGTTGACTCCTCAACGCCTGCGGCGCTTCGCATAAGTTGTAAGTGAGAATGGCTCAGGCGCGGGCGCTGAGGAGTTTTGGCCAGTTACAAGAAAAAAGAGATAATGTGAATAGATTTGAGAGTATTTTAGCTTCTATCATCCATTTTGCCTACCTTTGAAACAAGTTATCCACAAGTTATCCACCGGAGCAAGCGGAAATTGGTGGGCCAGACCCTTTTCGCACGCGATCTGTTAATGATATAATGGAGTGGGGAGAAGTGGGGAATTTTGGGGAATAGGACGGAAAAATGGCAGGTTTGCCCGGTGGAGTGGGGAAATCGGCGTGTAAGCAGGGTGCGGGAGAACACCTTGCGCGCGCTCCAGGGGCCACCGGAGAACTTGCGCACGCGAGAGAAGCGCCAGCGATATGTTTCTTGGAGAATACGAACATACAATCGATGCGAAGGGACGCCTGGCAGTGCCGGCGAAATTTCGCGGGCAACTGGATCGCGGCGCGGTCTTGAGCAAAGGTATGGGCTGTTGTCTCTCAGTCTATACCATGACTCGCTGGGAGGAGAAATCCGCGGCCCTGGTCGCGGATAAATCAAACGAGGAGTTGCGCGATTTTGAACGGCGCATCTACCCCAGCGCCAGCGAGGTGGAGTTGGATAGTCAGGGGCGCCTGGTTATTCCGGCAAAACTACGAGGATACGCCAGCCTGGGCAATGAGGTAACAGTTGCCGGGGTGCGCGATCACATCGAAATCTGGGATCGCAAAACCTGGCAGGAATACCAGCAAAGGCTGGACGCGGAGGGAAGTGGAGTTCCTTTCTAAACAAGCTCACAGAGGGCGCGCTGCAGGGAACGTTTACACCTTTCGACCATTTTTCTCTGGCAACAGAGAACACAAAACAAGCAAGAAAGCCAATTTACCTGGTACATAGATATGCAAACACAGCATGTTCCGGTGATGCTGGCAGAAGTGTTACAATTTCTGCAACCCAGACCCGGTGGCCATTACGTTGATGGCACCGCAGGCGGAGGTGGGCATACAGCAGCTCTTCTCGCACAGTCCGCTCCAGGGGGAAAGGTACTCGGCATTGATACCGATCCCCAGGCGCTGGCAAGGGTAGGGACACGTCTCGCGGACGAAGTTCAGCAAGGTCGTCTGATCCTGGTGCAGGGGAATTATTCAGACATGGCCCGGCTTGTTGTACAGGCCGGGTTTGCCCCTGTCCAGGGAATTGTGCTTGACCTGGGCTTTTCATCCGATCAAATGGAAAACCCTGAACGGGGCTTTTCCTTTAGCGCGGATGGCCCGCTGGATATGCGCCTGAACCAGGCGCAGGAGAGGTCTGCGGCAGACCTGGTGAATACGGCCAGCGAGCAGGAACTGGCGGATATTTTCTGGCGCTACGGCGAGGAAAATCGCTCCCGGCAAATCGCCTGGCGCATTATTCGCGCGCGCGAAAAGGGCGCGATCACGCGAACCGCGCAACTGGCGCAACTGGCCGCCGCCGGGGTACCACAGAAGCCGGGGATGATTCACCCGGCAACGCGTGTCTTTCAGGCGCTGCGGATCGCGGTGAATGCTGAATTGCAACATCTGGAGGCGGCGCTGCCCCAGCTCCTGGAGGTCTTACTGACCGGCAGACAGGAGGAGACAGGCGCACCGGCGCAGAGCCAGAGTGGCGGAGGAAGAATGGCAATTATCTCTTTTCATTCGTTGGAGGATCGGTTGGTGAAGGGTTTTATGAGACGCGAGGCAAGCAATTGTATTTGCCCGCCTGGTCTTCCGGTTTGCATGTGCAACCACCGGGCGCGTCTACGTTTGCTTACTCCTAAACCGGTGACTCCCAGCCAGGAGGAGATCGCCGCGAACCCCCGCGCTCGCAGCGCCAAAATGCGGGCCGCTGAAACGCTGATTGGCTTGTAGTGCGTTATCCACTGGCACGGGCATCTGGCGCCGGTCCGCGCGGATAGAGTGTGAGCAAATCTGCTCCTGAAACAGGAAGGATACGTTACTGATGCATCACCAGAGAGCATACCCGCAAAGGTCGCAAAAGAGCAGGGCGCGCAGATTGCCTGAACAGGCGTGGCTGGCGCGCGGGCGCCGGCGTTTCCCTCTCCTCTTTTCGCGCATCGGCCCGGTGACTTTGACCATCTGTAGCGTCCTTCTGATCAGCTTGATGGCCGTGCTCTATCTGTATCAGCAGGGCCAGGCAATGACGACGAATCAGCAAATTCAGGCGCTGCGCAACCAGCAGGCCAGCTTACGCAGGCAGAACGCCGACCTGGTAAACCAGATCGCCACCGAGCAATCGCCCGCATACATCGCCGCGTACGCTATTAAAATGGGTCTGAAGGCCGCGAACGGGCATAACGTACAGGTTACGAACAGTTCACAGGCGCAGAATAACGGAGATCAGAATAATCAACCATAACAGGAAAGGAGGCCAGAGCGTGAATATCGCGTTGCGTCGCGCCCGTAATCGGCAAATGGTCATCTTTCTCCTGGTCTCCGCGGGAATGCTCGTTCTCTTAGGTCGCCTGTATTACTGGCAGATTCTCCAGGCGTATAGTGGATATGCCCTGGCGCAGCAGGCCAACCAGGAACATACGCAGGACATCCCGGTGGACGCGTCACGCGGGCTGATCTACGACAGCCAGGGCCATATTCTGGCCACGAATGTAGTGCGCGATGATGTCTACGTGGAACCCCACCAGTTTTCGGTGGACCGCGCGGCGAATCCGCAGATAGATCTGGATAGCCTGATTCGGTCGATTCACCAGGCGCTGCCACAGGTGTCTGTCTCGACCCTGCAGGCGGATTTTAAGCTGGAGGCGGGCGCGGTACGCATCGCGGTGCGCATTGATCCCGCGCAAAGCCAGGCACTGCGCAATATGCGCCTGCGCGACGTGTTTCTCTATGCGCGCACCTGGCGCATCTATCCCGCCGGCACGCTGGCCGCGCAGATTATGGGCTATGTGATGCAGAGCGATACCGCGAACAGCGGCATGTATGGCCTGGAAGGTCAGTATAATAAACTGCTGGCGGGCATACCCGGTCAATCGCTGACCGAGAACGATCTCCAGGGCAACCCCCTGACTGTCGGCGTGGACCATCAGCAAGCGCCAGTCGACGGGGCTGATCTTACCTTAACAATTGATAGCAATGTCGAGTACATGGTCGAGCAAGAACTGGCGAAACAGGTGCGCCAGATGCAGGCTCAGAGCGGCGCGGTCGTGGTATTAAACGCGAAGACAGGCGCGGTCGTGGCCATGGCGGGCTATCCGACCTACGATCCAAATCACTATGGCCAGGCTTCTAGCGCGCTGGGCTGCCTGCACACGGAGCAGGCGTACTTTAATCCAGCTCTGTATTGTGCTTACGAGCCTGGTTCGACCATGAAAGCGGTGACGATGGCCGCCGCGCTGGATCAGGGTCTGATCACACCGGATTCGACGCTCCAGGACCACGGGTGTATCTCGTACAACGACGCTCCAGCGGTCTGTAACTGGCAGAGTCGCGTTTATAATACTGAGACGATGACGCAGGTGCTGATTCACTCGGCCAATGTAGGCGCCTCCTATGTTGCGCACGATATCCTGGGAGTTGATCGTTATTATCCCTACCTGGTGCGCTTTGGCTTTGGCCAGTCTACAGGGGTTAGCGACGGTCCAGAAGCCAGTGGTTTCTATCGCCAGCCGTGCAACCATGGCTGGTCGCCGTGCAGCCAGAAATGGACCATGAGCGATCTTACACGCCAGGCTTTCGGCCAGGGCATTGTAGCGACACCGCTACAGATGGCTCAGGCCTACCAGGCCATAGCTAACGGCGGCGTGATGATGCAGCCCTATCTCGTGTCCGCGATAGACCAGAACGGCCACACCATTCGCACGCAGCCAGTGGTCAAACAACGGGTGATTAGCCAGCACGCGGCCCAGATGCTGACTCAGATGCTGACCCAGTCGGCGTATTCAGCTCAGTCCGCGCTGGTTCCTGGCTACAGCGTCGCTGTCAAGACAGGCACGGCCACGACTCAGTATATCTCGGACACGCAGACCGAGGCTTCGGTGGCAGGTTTTCTCCCTGCCTCGAACCCGCAGTTTGTGATCCTGGTCAAGATCGACCGGCCACAACAGTCCATCTATGGCAGCACTGCCGCGGCTCCTCTCTGGGGAACCATCGCGCAGCAGCTCATGTGGGATTATGCTATTCCGCCCGATATGGGGCAATGAGGTCTTATTGCGTAATTTTTATGAGGGTATATCTATGCAATCGCCAAAAGAAGAAGGCAAACAACAGTTCGCCGCGGAGCCAAACCCCGCGCCCAGCCCGGAGCTGAGCGAGGCCTGGCGCGTCTTACTCGGGTTGCAGTCCACGCCAGCACAGGAGGGCGAGACCCCGCTCGATCCCGCCGCTCAGGTGCTGCCACAGGCCAGCGATCCCTGGAATGCGCTGCTCCATGTTAGAGGCATGGAAAGCGTGGATTTGCAGAAAATCCACCTGCGCGAGCTTCATCCCGCCGCCAGCGACGAAGATATCGAGCACGCGCTCAATATGATCCAGGAGGCCAGCAACCTGCCCGCGCCCCAGGAGAAAAAGCCCGGCGTGGAGTAAACGCGAGCGGTCAGCGTCTATGTCTATCCTGTACAAGATCAGTATACTCGAAAATATGTTCAAGATCAAGGGATGAAAACCATCAAAGAAGGGCCATCCGCGCCGGAGGCTTCACACTGGAGCCGGGGCTCCGGTGTGAAGCCCATTTCAGGTAATGGATGATTAAAGAAAGGCCTGTGTATGCCACGCGACAACAGCCGCCAGGCGCGGCAAGGGAAACAGGGAGTAGGAGAGCGCGAGCGCCCGCGTCCTGTTCGCTCGCCTGCCCTGGAGTCCGCGGAACGGCGCAGGGCGAGGCGCACCGGCCCCGGCGGGGCTGGCGGGCGCAAGCAGGCTGACGAACAGCGGCGTTACGCGGTGGAGGAGGGTGCCCCGCGGGTCGCTCCGCGCAAGGCCCTGCCGCCCTTGAAGCGGCACGTAAATAATGACGCGCTGGTCAGCAGCGGCGGGTTAACCGTTGGCTGGCGCTCAAGTAATCGCGCGCGCACGACGGGACCAGACCCACAACCGGCGCGGGTGATTAGCGAAGAGGAAGAGCAGCAGTTGGCGCAGTTGGAGATGAGCATGCCACGCGTCGCGGGCCGCATCGATCCCTGGCTGTTGATTATCGTCATGGCACTGCTCGCAATTGGCGTGGTGATGGTCTATAGTTCAAGTTCGTTTCTCGCGGCCAGCTACACCGGGGACGCGGGTTACTACTTTCAGCGCGAGCTGATGTGGGTTGGCCTGGGCATTGTGGTTATGCTGGTG
>DASVMX010000592.1:0-17101 GCA_036384215.1 Ktedonobacteraceae bacterium
CTTGCTCCTCTTTGAATGGGATTGGACCAGCGCCTCCGGTGGGGATGAGATGGCAAACACCTGAGTCGCACCCAAAATCAGCATGCGCATAGACAGGCATCGGCCTGTATGCTATACTCAACTTCAGTTAGGTGATAGCTAGAAGAGGAAATCATCGTGGTGTATGAACAGGTAAAGCGCGATTCTGCGGAAACCGAGGCCATGAAGGCGGAAGCGGTGGCTATCCTGGCAGAGCAGATTTCGCGCCTGCGTGTAGCACTCCAGGATGCTCTGAGCGTGCGCTCGGGGCCGGAAGAAGGCAGCGACGCGTGGTTACTCCTCAATGCGTTTGTGAGCAGTGATCGTTCCGAATATATCGGTCATTTCGAGCAGTCTGGCCGGGCGCTGGCAGAGCAGGGCGGAAAGCTAGATTCGCGTTTACAGGGCCTGCAAGTCTGTGTGGATGCACTGGCTGCTGAATGTCATCTGTTGTTTGCTGAACAGCCTCACATGCAATTACAGGCTCTCTCTTTGCTATCCCAACTGCATTCCGCCATCCTTCTGGCGCTGACCAGAGGATACCAGAGTGTGATAGAGAATGTGATGGAGGAGTGTCGGGAGATGGGGGAACATCTGGAACGGCGTTTGCAGACGTTGCAGCGCATTAATAGCATCAGTAATTCGGCAATCGATCAGGATCAGACTCTGGAGATGACAGCCCAGAAGGTGGCGGAAGAACTGGGGGTGGAGCTGTGCTCCATTTTCTTCTATGATGAATTGCAGCGTATCCTGACCCTGCGCGCGACCAATGGCCCGCGCCCGATGGGGGGGATGCATTATATTCTGCGCCTGGGTGAGGGCTATAGCGGCTGGGTGGCAGATAAAGGCCGCCCGTTGATCGTGCAGGATACCCTGGCGGAGAACGCGTTTGCCGCAGAGGCGCGGGTCTATGGTCCAGAATATCGTGGCTTGATGGCTCTGCCGATTATCTTCTTTGGCAATGTGGAGCGCCTGATCGGCGTGATCAGTGTTCAGACCACTGAGCCGCGCGAGTTTAGCGAGGAAGAGATTAACTTCCTGGAAGTGGTGGCCGGGATTATCGCCATTAACAACGAAAATGGCCGCCTCTACGAGCAGACCGACGAGCAGTTGCGTCGCAAGGTGCATGAGCTGGCGACTATTCACCGCGTAACCGGCATTATCGCTTCGACGCTTGACCTGGATCGCGTGCTACAGATTATTACGACCCAGGCGGTCCAGTTGAGCGGTGCTGAACGCTCCTGTATCTTCGAGCTTGACCCGACCCGCAAACACCTTGATGTGCTGGCTCATTATGGTCTGCACGGCGCTGATGTCAGCGGCATCCATGTCGCTGTGGGCCAGTGCTGCGCCGGGCGCGCTGTGGAGACTGGTCTGCCGACCCGCGCCATTGACTGCCTGTACAGCGATGAAAAATGTTTCCTGCGTCAAGATCCGATGGTCTCATCGGATATTCATTCCGTGCTCTGCGTTCCCCTCCAGGTCAAACGCAAGGTGCTGGGCTGCATCTGCATCTATAGCAGTCATCGCCATCTGCTCAGCCCGGAGCAGATGCAGTTGATCGTGACTTTCGCCAATGAAGCCGCGATTGCGATTGACAACGCGCGCCTCTACGAAGAAACGCGCCGCGGCCTGGAGTTAAAGTCGGTGCTGTTGCGCGAGCTGCATCACCGTGTAAAAAACAACCTGGCGACCGTCGCGGGCATTCTCTCGCTCCAGAGACGCCGCACAAAATCGCCGGAAGTGCGCTATATCCTGGCCGAAAGCGTCAACCGTGTGCAGGGTCTGGCCGCGACGCACGACCTGCTTTCGCACGAGGATGTTGGTGAGGCGCGCGTGGACGATATCGCGCGCAAGATTGTCGGCGTGGCCAATGCCAACATGCGTCCCCCCGAAACGCATATCACCTTTGAAGTCGAGCCGTGCGAAATCGTCATCCCCTCGCGCGCGGTAGCCATCCTGGCGCTGGTCTTGAATGAAATTGTCTCAAATGCGATGAAGCACGGCATGAAGGGCATGAGCGAGGGCAAGATTAGCGTGCGAGGATATGAGGAGCGCGGCCAGGTTGTGGTCTCGGTGTACGACACTGGCCAGGGACCGAGTGGCCCTGTCGAAGAGGAGACCTCCGAAGGGCTGGGTCTTTCACTGATCCGCAATATGATAGGTGACCTGCGTGGGCAATTCACTCTACGCCGAACAGAGGAGACCCCACCGCGTACCTGCGCCGAGGTTCGCTTCCCGCTGGAACAAAGTTCGTCATAATCCCCGGAGCCCGGACAGGCTCACAGCGTTTTTGATTTTTGGGTGTCTTCGTGGAGGTTGTAATTGATGAATAAGTCTGATTTCTTGCAAGTGCGAGCCCCTGGTGGATGGGAGGCATCTACTCGTATTCTGGTGGTGGAGGATGACGCAGATATTCAACATGTATTATGCGTGTATCTCAAACATTCGGGCTTTGAGGTTCGTGGCGCTTCGGACGGCCAGGAGGCCATCAACGCTATTCCTGAGTTTTGTCCGCATCTGATTGTGCTGGACCTGATGATGCGCCCGGTCGATGGCTGGGAGGTTCTGCACTGGCTGAGCGCCCGCCGTCAGGTGGCCCCTCCGGTGCTGGTGCTGACGGCGCTGACACAGTTGGAGGACCAGGTGCACGGACTGGAGGCGGGGGCGATTGAGTATCTCACTAAACCCACGCAGCCGCGCATCATTGTCGAGCGCATTCGCAAGATTCTCGCGCTTTCTAATGAACAGCGCGCGCTTTTGCAGCACCAGCTCCAGGAGCAGCAGCGCAAGACCCTCGATCTGCTGGCAGCACCCCAGCCGGATGAGTTTATCTACTGAATGAATGTATCAAACCGCTCGTAAAACTCTCCTGGGATGATCTCTTGTTTCCTCAATCCGGTTTTTCATTGACGGGGGGCCAGCGGGTCTGCCTCTCGAAAATTGGCACTATCAAAGTCAAGTTCCCTGCAGGCAAAAAGGCCTATCCCCGAGAGGGAAAACGAAACACGAGCCAGGCTCGGATGGAGCCTTCAGGGGACGCGCCTCTGAGAAGTCCCCGGCTTTAGCTGTGGAGAGTCGTCACCTGCTGAGCAGTCGCGCGCCCAGGGGCTGCCCGCATCTTGTGCAGAAGCGGTCCCGCACGCGGTTTTCAAAGTGGCAGGTGGGACAGCGGTTGAGCTGGTAGCGGCAGCCTGTGCAGTAGCGCATCTCGGCGGAATTAGGCCGCTGGCAATTTGGGCAGGGATAGAGCGGGCTGGTCGGCGTGTGCTCAATGCTGCGTGACGCAATCTGAGAAGCACTCGGATTGTGGTAGATCGCGCTGGCGCTGGCTGCTCTGATTGCCTGCTCAAGCGCATCGGCCATGGAATTGGCTCGCTGGTAGCGGAACTCGGGCTTTTTCTGCAAGGCAATCAGCATCACATCGCGCACAGCGGCGGGAATCTGCGGATTGAAACGGCGCGGATCGGGTGGATCTTCGTAGATCTGGCTGTGAGCGAGCGCGGGATAGTTGTCCCCCACAAACGGGGTGCGCCCGGTCAGGCATTCGAAAAGCATTATGCCCAGCGCGTAGATATCCGCGCGCCCGTCGACGTTTTCGCCTTTGCACTGCTCAGGAGACATGTACTCTGGTGTGCCAACGCCCGCGCCCGGACGTGTCAGCTCTTTTGTCCCTTCCATGACCTTGGCGATGCCAAAGTCTGAGAGAATCGGGCGATTCCCCTGGTCCATCAGCACGTTGACTGGCTTGATGTCCCGGTGAATAATGCCCTTGCGATGGGCAAACGAGAGCGCGTCGGCCAGTTGCTTAAAAATGGTGTTAACCTCTTCCAGATCCATCGATTTGCTACCGCCCTGGCGCACAGGCATTGCGTCGATCTGTTGTTTGAGAGTGCCTCCATCGACCAGCTGCATAACAATGTACAGGTGCCCGTTCTGCTCGGCGAAGTCGTGAATAGTCACAATATTGGGGTGCGAAAGCCCGGCAACCATCTTGGCTTCCAGGTTGAAGCGGTCCACAAAACTGCGGTCCGCGGCATACCAGGGAGGCAGAACCTTGACAGCGACCTCCCGGCCAAGATTCTCCTGGATGGCGCGATACACACGAGCCATACCTCCCTGGCCCAACGGAGCCAGGATTTTGTAATTTCCAAGTGTTGCACCGATCAGAGAGTCTTGTTGCATAACCTACTCTATCGCAGTGTCCACAAAGCGGACCCTGGTCAATGCGTACCAGAGAAACGACCGCTTTGGGCAGTATAGTCAGAAAAGCCGAAAAGGTCAATTGGTTTAACATCCAAGAAAAAAACGCATCTCTCTCTAAACCGGAACTTTCGGCTTATTATGGGATAAAACAGTTGAATCGCGATTGGGAGCGCATGTTCTCCTGGAGTGAATCAATCCTGCCTATCAGTTTGATTCCACGCGCTCCTCATCATCGCCTTAACGCCTGCCAAAAACCAGGACCGTCTGCCCCAACTGGATTTTATCACCATCCTGTAACGGATAGGGCTGATATTTATTGACTTGCTGACCGTTGACCTTGGTACCATTTGCGCTGCCCTCGTCTCTGAGCGCGAAGTTGCCGTTGCCCTGGCTGATGATTGAAGCGTGCAGGCGCGAGACAGCCAGATCTTCCAGGAAGATGTCGCTTTCACGGCTGCGGCCAATGCTCAGGGATTCTTTGCGCACTTCGTAGACCCTGCCGGGTTCTTTGCCTTCTTCGATGCGCACCATGCCCATCTTGCCCGCGGCTACGCCGCCCATGGGCATGCCTGCCGCGCTGCCGCCGGGTCCGCCGCGCAGCACTGTGCGGTCGCTATCGGGAGCGCCTTCAAACGAGCCGCCAAAACCCTGCGGAGCCGCGGGCTGGCCCCAACCGGGAGCGCTGGCGGGCTGTTGCGCGGGCTGACCCCAGGCGTTTTGTGCTGGAGATTGCTGAGCCACCTGTGCCTGCGCGTTCTGGCCCCAGTTGCCACCAGATCCCGCCTGCGGAGCCGCGGGCTGACCCCAACCGGCTTGCTGACCCTGCTGCGGCTGCTGACCCCAACCGGCCTGCTGGCCCTGTTGCTGTTGAGCCCAGGGATCTTGCTGACCCTGTTGAGCCTGTTGACCCCAACCGGCTTGCTGACCTTGCTGAGCCTGTTGCTGAGCCCAGGGATCTTGCTGACCCTGTTGAGCCTGTTGACCCCAACCGGCCTGCTGGCCCTGTTGCTGTTGAGCCCAGGGATCTTGCTGACCCTGTTGAGCCTGTTGACCCCAACCGGCCTGCTGGCCCTGTTGAGCCTGTTGCTGAGCCCAGGGATCTTGTTGACCCTGTTGAGCTTGTTGACCCCAACCGGCCTGCTGACCCTGTTGAGCAGGCTGACCCCAACCACCTTGCTGAGCCTGTTGCTGTTGAGCCCAGGGATCTTGTTGCGGCTGTTGAGCCTGTTGACCCCAACCGGCCTGCTGGCCCTGCTGAGCGGGCTGACCCCAACCACCTTGCTGGCCCTGCTGCTGCTGAGCCCAGGGATCTTGCTGAGCCTGCTGGCCCCAGCCACCTTGCTGCTGTTGCGCAGGATTCTGCGCTCCCCAACCGCCCTGCTGACCCCATTGATTATCTCCAGACATACCTGCTCCTTGCGAATTCCATTGCCCGGCGCCCTGTTGCCCAGGCTGCCAGCCGGGCGTCCCGGCGGCATTATTATCGTTGTCTTTCTTTTTCTTTCCACTGCTACGGAAGAGCATGAGTGCCACCCCCAGTAAAATGGCCGCTATAACTAACACAGCGATCGTGATTACAATTTTGTTACTGTAAAACGGTTGTTGTGCTGTTCCATCGGCTATGACTACTAACATGAGATCCACTCTCATCTTGTTCACCTTCTCCTGGATGTAGGAGCGGAGTACCAGACCGCACTCCCCTACGAGGCCATTTATCGCAATTCAAAGCGCACCTCAACGCTCCCAAAACGGAGCACATCCCCGTCTTTGAGCGCACGCTCTTCGTATGGAGCGAGAACCTCTCCATTCAAACGGGTCTTATTTAACGCGTTGAGATCCTCGACAGTAAACTGTCCAGGTTGATTGCGTAAGTAAGCATGGCGGCGCCCAACGGTTTTGTCCGCCAGGTTGATCTCTGGGAAAATGCCAAGCACCGGGTCCTGGCGCCCGACAACCATCAGATCCCTGGTCAGGGCAATCGCCTGGCCGTTGGATGCGACCAGCAGGCGCGCCTGCTTTCTTGGAGGAGGTGGTGTTGGTTTGCTGAAACCTTCCTCTGGTGTTACCCCGAAGCGTCCAGCTTGCTCTCTCTGCACCAGGTCGCCGTCTCCATGGCGCTCTTTAAGATCTTGCAGTTCAGAAAGAGAAGCTTGCACACGCTGCTGTAGCTGCTCAAGCGCGCTGATAACTTCGCGCGGCGTACTATAACGGTCCGCCGGCGATTTTGCCATCGCCTTTTGCATGAACAGGTCTACCTCGCGTGGCAGCTCTGGTCTTATTCGGCAGATGGACGGCACTTTGTCATTCATATGCTTGACAACAATATCGACCGCCGTCTCGCCTTCAAAAGGAGGATTCCCTGTCAGCATTTCAAACAGAACGGCTGCGACCGAATAAAGATCAGAGCGTGTGTCCGCGGAACGACCGCTTTCAGCCTGCTCCGGTGGGATATAGTACGCCGTGCCCATAAACACGTTGGATTGGGTCAGCGTGACCGTCTCCCGACTGCGCGCCAGGCCGAAATCAGTTATTTTGACGGCATCCTTACTGTTAATAACGATATTCTGTGGCTTAATATCACGATGCACTACGCCGTGCTTGTACGCCGTATCAAGTCCTTCGCAGATCTGCTGCGCGTAGTCTAACGCGCGTAACGGCTCCATTGGCCCATGGGTCAGAGTATGATATTTTAAGTTCTGCCCGTCTATATAGTCCATGACAATATAATGCAGATCGTTATCATCTCCATAATCAAAAATACGTACAATATGAGGATCGCTTAATTGCAAAAGAATATGGGCCTCGCGCTGAAAACGCGCCAAAAGCTCCCCATCATCTGCGATCTCAAAATGCATGATTTTGACTGCGTAGATGCGGTTATTTTTGGTGTCGCGTGCGATATAGACAGTCGCGAAACTGCCTCGCCCTAGCTCATCAATGAGTTTGTAACGACCCTTGATGACACGTCCTATCATGTCACCACTCATGAATCGCGCTCCTTTTCAAAGGCTATTCCTCGCGGCTATTATACATCATACAGGCTGGAATGTCATGGCCACGTGTGCTGCCTTTGTCCTATCACTATTGTGAAACGGTTGAGACTGACAATCGGTTCTCTCTATGGGCCTGCTTTCCTAAAATGAACGAGTGCCTGCGGATTTCTCTTCTTCTATGATATAGTATCTTCACAGAACTTGCATGGCCAGCTATTTTCTCACGTAATTTAGGAGGTTATCAGATGTCACAAATTCAGGGCGTGTTGCTGGATGTTGATGGCGTTCTGCATGTGAGTATGTCTCCTTTGCCCGCGGCGGCTGCGGTTCTGCGCTGGTTAGGAGAAAAGAGCTATCCTTTCTCTTGTGTTACTAATACAACGACTTCATCCCGCTCTACTCTCGCACGAACTTTGCAGTCCATCGGTTTGCCTGTTGAGAAGGAGCAGCTCGTCACGGCCCCGGTGGCTACGGCCAATTATATTCGCCAGCACTGTCCAGGCAAACGCTGCTGGCTGCTGACTAAAGGCGATACCGCCGAGGATTTTGCCGGTATCGAGCTGACGGAGGACCGCGCCGACCTGGTGGTCATCGGTGGCGCGGAAGAACTGTTCTCCTATGAAACGATGAATCGCGTCTTTCGTCTGCTTATGGGCGGTGCGGAACTGCTGGCCATGCACAGCAATCTCTACTGGAAGACGCGCCAGGGTCTGCAACTGGACAGCGGCCCCTATGTTTACGCCCTGGAGTGCGCGACCGGCAAGCAGGCGACCGTGCTGGGCAAACCCAACCGCGCCTTTTTTGAGCAGGCGCTGAATATCTTAAACGCGCCCGCCTCGGCTGCTATTATGGTTGGGGACGACCTCGAAAACGATGTGCAAGCCTCCCAACAGGCCGGCCTGCGCGGCCTCCTCGTCACTACCGGCAAACACTCTACGGACTCGCCCCTGCTCCAACACATTTATCCTGACGCCATTCTGCCCTCCATCGCGGACCTGCCAGCGTGGCTGGAAAATCAGGCTCAGGGGGATTGGTAATTCCTGTTGACCAGAAAAGCCCAACGGTCAACAGGAATTACCAATCCCCCTGAGCTAGCATCTCCTGATACACCTCGAATGTTTGCCGGGCGATCTGTTCCTGGGTATAGTTTTCCAGCACGCGCTGGCGGCCACGGGCGGCCAGGGTAGCGTAGAACTGGGGGTCGTCGAGCAACTGGCGCACGCGAGCGGCGAGTTCAGGGGCGTTGCCTTCA
This sequence comes from Ktedonobacteraceae bacterium, assembly GCA_036384215.1. Lineage (GTDB taxonomy): Bacteria > Chloroflexota > Ktedonobacteria > Ktedonobacterales > Ktedonobacteraceae > Paraktedonobacter. Next base: position 8,470 of record DASVMX010000592.1, read on the forward strand.
GGGAAGACGAGGCCAGCGTCTCCGAGGACGAAAGGGATTTCGCCTGAGTCGGAGCCGATGACAGGTGTTTCGCAGGCCATGGCTTCGGCGAGGGTACGCCCGAATTGCTCTTTCCAGTTGGGGAAAGTACGCGAGGGCAGGACATGTACGTCAAACGCGGCGAGTACTTTGGGGGCTTCATAGGTGGGTACGCCGGGTTTGATGATCACGCGCTCTCTGACGCCCAGGCGCGCGGCTTCTTCTTCCAGCACACTTTTCATGGGTCCATCGCCGATGAAGACGGCCTGGCAGTAGTCAGGCAGGTAAGTCAGGGCTTCGACAGTGGTCACAAGTCCCTTGGTTTCAACCAGGCGACCCAGGAAGCCGAGTGTAAAGGGCTCGTTGGGTGTACGAGGCTCGCGCGGGGCGGCGCGTTTGTAGATCTCCATGTCGAAGCCGAACTGCGGGATGACATGAATATTTTTCTTATAGCCTTTTTTCCTGAGTACATCGACGGCTTCGCGGTTGCCGGCCAGGGCCGCTGCGGCGTGTTTGTAGTTGTAGAGCTCCATCTGGCGGAAAGGCGGCGGGTAGTCGCGGTAGAGGTTCTGCCAGGTGAAGAAGAGCGCGCGGGCCTTGTGGTGGCGCGCCTGGCGCATGGCCAGGAAGGTGGCGAGGTTATACGGTTCTTCGTCGATGTGCATGATCTCTGGTCGGACCTCGCGCATGATCTCGCCCAGTTTGGGATACGAGTGCAGGTGGTAGTTGCCGTTACGCGCCATAGGAGTGACGATCATGCGGTAGCCGGTGGTATAGAGCTTTTCCAGCACCTGTTGGGTGCCGTTGTCGTGCTGCCAGTAAGGGGGCGTGACCAGGGTGAGTTCCATGCCTGGACATTTCGCCAGCTCTTCGAGTTTGCGTTGAGAGGTGCCCGCGACGAGGGCTTTAGAGAGCATAAGTACGCGCATGAGCTTTTATCTCTTCTTTCTGGCCGCTGCTTCTTCGTAGACAGAGAGTGTTTGCCGGGCCGTGGTATGCCAGCTAAAGAGTTTTGTCCGTTCCAGTCCGCGCGCGCGCAGGTCCGCGCTCAATTCGGGACGGGTCAGGACGTTGTACATGGCGTCGACCAGCGCCGATAGGTTGTCAGGATCGACGCTGAGCGCGGCATCGCCCACGACTTCCGGCAGCGAAGTGCGGTTTGAGCAGACCACTGGCGCACCGCAGGCCATGGCTTCCAGTGGGTCCAGGCCGAAGCCTTCGTAGAGTGAAGGGAACACAAAGACACTGGCTCCACTATACAGAGCAGCTTTATCGGCATCTTCAACAAAGCGATAGATAATCTGGCCGTTTGTGCCCAGGTCGGCTCCAATCGGGCGGGGATCTGGGAACAGCGAACTGTTAAATTTATCTGGATTGCCGGAGATTAACAATTGCAGATTGGGATCTCCCAGGCGTTGGTAGAGGTGCGAGAAGGCCCGCACCAGTTGCGGCACGTTTTTGCGCGCGTCCAGTCCACCCAGGTAAAAGACATAGCGGCCCGTCAGGCCATAACGAGCGCGGGCCGCAGCCAGTTTTGCCTGATCTTCGACTGGCTTATGGTCTTCGCTCACCGCCTGGTAGATCACGCGAATGCGTTCTTCGGGGATGCTAAGCGTTTCGATAATATCCTGTTTAGCGTGCCGGGAGATTGTAATGATCAGGGTGGCGTTGCGAGCGGCGCGCGAGACCACGTTGGAATAGACTTTGGCCCTGGCGCTGCTATGGTAGAGCGGCAGGCGCAGCGGGATGACATCGTGGATTGTTGCGACCACCGGCGTTGAGCGGGTAATCAACGGTGGGGCGAAGTGTGGCACGTGAAAGACATCCACGCCCAGCCGGCGCGCCTCGCGTGGTCCTGTCCACTGCTCCCAGGTCATCTTTTCCAGGCTGGCATTCATGCCCAGCGGACCCGTGACACCCTTCGCGTGGCGTGTAAAGGGAGCGCGCAATTGCTGCTGGACGCTCTCGGAGATAGGCTCGGGGCCGACCAGCAGGTACTCATTCTGTGTATCTATTTCAGCCAGGGCGTTGAGCAGTTGAATCAAATATTGCCCGCTCCCGCTCGCCGGGTGGCGGAAGAACATCGTATTGATGCCAATTTTCATGCCGTAGTAACCTCGCCAGAGAAATTTGTGGCTCCATTATACAGGCTCTGATAGACATCTAGCATCTTTTGGGCCGATATAGGCCATGTGTACAGTTGGGCGCGGGCGAATCCCTTCCGGCGCAGGTCCTCGCGCAGTTTTTCGTCACCCAGCAGGCGCGTAATTGCCTTTGCGAGTTCATCGATATTATGCGGATCAACCATCAAAGCGGCATCCCCTACAACTTCCGGCAGGGACGACGTATTCGAAGTCACCACCGGCGCGCCGCAGGCCATGGCCTCGATGGGAGGTACGCCAAAGCCCTCGAAGAACGAAGGGAAGGCAAAGACATCCGCCAGGCTATAGAGCGCCGCCAGTTCCAGGTCGCTAACTCTGCCAAGGAAGCGTACCTTCTTCTCCAGCTTAAGTTCCTCCACCAGTTGCTTTGTCTCCTCATAGAGCCAGCCATGACCGCCCGCCAGCGCCAGCATGGCCGGGCGATTGCCCTTCTTCTCGCTCTGAGCCTGGTGGAAGGCCTTGATCAATCCCAGGTGATTCTTGCGTGGTTCCAGCGTGCCCACGCCCAGCACCAGCGGATGCCTCAGCCCAAACTTGTTTGCCGTGGCTCCCAGCAAAACAGGATCGGTGATGCGCTTGAAATGGGGGCGCAGACCGTTAGGGATCACTGTGATTTTCTCGCGTGGCGTCTGGAAATGCTCGACCAGCGTGCGCGCGGAATCGTGTGAAACCGCCGCCACCACGTCAGCCGCCGCCACCGACTCAGGCACAACCTTTTTCAAATACTCGGCCAGACTGGGCACGGCATATTCGGGATGTTCCAGAAAGGCCAGGTCATGGATAGTCACAACCTTGCGAATTTTCGAGCTCATCGGTGGCAGCACAAAATCCGGGCCGTGATACAGATCAGCCTTGCCGGTAAAGAGATTCGCGGGCAGCGGAGCGCGCCAGCGGTACCAGAGCACATTTAAATAGCGATCAGGAATCAAGACACTGCGCCCGCGCACATTGGGGGCAACAGGAAACGGACGCTCCCTGGTAGGGCGTCCGCTGGAGATCAACGTATATTCATTTTCTCTATCGAGCGTCAGCATCGCATCGAGCAAGCTGCGCACATAATTCCCAATGCCAGCTTCCTGGCGGATGCCCGCTGTATAATCAAGCGCAATACGCATACGAAGTAGCCTTTTTATGTTTGTTTTTCCCTGTGAATGGAACGACGCCGCTTGCCCGCGTCGATGTCCCTGTATTGAAAAATCGTGCGTAGGGGGCAAGTCGGCGCGGGCAAGCGGCGTCGCTCCATTCACGAATTCTCGCCGCCCCAACAGGTGGTGGGACTTGAAACGCCTGGCCTGGAGGCCATCTCCTAGCCTGGAGGCCATCCCAACGAGCGGCCTCCGAGCAGGTGGAAGTGCAGATGGTGCACCGACTGCCCGGCGTCTGGTCCGACATTCGTGACAAAGCGATAGCCCTTGTCTGGTTCTGCCAGGCCTCGCTTGCGGGCGACTTCCGCGGCTGCCGCGAAGATCTGGCCGAGCAGTTCGCCGTTCTCCACGCTCAGTTCATCCATAGAAGCCACGTGTCGGCGTGGAATAAAGAGAACGTGGTGGGGAGCCGCGGGATGAATATCCTCGAACGCCACCACGCCATACTTGTCATACACAATCTTGCCTGGTATCTGCCCATTAGCAATTTTACAAAACAGGCAATCTTCTTCTTCCATATAACCTTTTTCCTTACGCTTTACTCGGCTTTTGGCTCGTTCTCATTAGAGACCGCCACGACCTCGACGTGCTGCCCTTCAGGCGTGCTCTGCTCGGCGAGAGCGTTTGCTGGCTCTGTCGCCGTTACAACCACTGTGCCGGTGGCGCCTGTCTCGGCGGCCTCGGCAGCCTTCTGAGCGGCTTCCGCGGCCAGAGCGGCCTTCGCGGCCTCGCGTGCCTCTCTGGCCTCGCGGGCCTTGCGCTTGATCTCCTCGAACTCGTCAACGTGCAACTGCGGATCGTTATAAGGAGGCAGATTCAATTCCGCGCGGATGGTTTTAATGGCCTGATAGACGATACCGGGCTTGAGGTCCAGTTCATCGGCGATCTTGCGGTGAACACCCACGGGCGGTACTGGCAGATAAGGCTGATAGGCATTCTGAATCTTCTCTTTTTCCTCGCTGTCACCTTTGTAGGTCTGGGTTTCCCACCAGCTAGGAATACTCTCGCGCTCGCGCAGGGCTTTCACGATCTGCTTAACAGCCTTTTTGGGGATCGAAAGCTCCTGGGAGATCTGGCTGCGAATGCCATCGAATTCGCTTGGGATCGCCAGTTCTTTATAGCGTTCTTCTACCTGTGTCATCTGTTCAGGCGTGGGTTTGAACGGCTCTGGAGGTGGAATCTTCTCCTTCTTGGGTCTGGGAACCGGCGCGGTTTTGGGCTTCCTGGGAGCCTGCGGCCTGCCGCCGCCACGCTTCTCGCCGTGGAAGCGCTCACCGGGTCCGCCTGGTCGTGGACCTCGCGGAGGCGCGTTGCCGTCCATCGGCTGGCGCGGGCGCTGGCCAATACCTCCAGCGATGCTACCGGTCAGAGGAGCGTTGCGATACGCGCCGGGACCGCGATAGCCGCCGGGACCGCCGGGAGCGCGCTCGTCACGATATCCGCCAGGGCCACGATAACCACCGGGAGCGCGTTCGTCGCGATAGCCACCGGGGCCGCGTGTTCCCGGCCCTCCATGTGTATCGTGTGGCGCAGGGGAGGAAGGTATTCTGGGACGCTGTGGCGGCGGCTCAGGCTCGCTCACTTTCACGTCATTCAGCGAATCAAACCAGTGGCTCGTGCCACCGGGCGCCGTTTTCGGCTTGGGGGGTAGTGGAGTGGAACGTGCCGGGGTCCCTGTTCCCGGCAATCCCTGTCCAGGTGTCCTGGGTGCAGCTTGCGGAGCTGCCTTCGAGGCCGATTTATCTTTTCTGGCCTTCTGCACACAATCCGGGCAAGTTACTTCTTTAGCATTAGCCGACTGGAACCACTTGCCACAGGTAGTGCAGCGCATCTTCGTTTTGCTCATGCGCGGTCTCCCCTGATAAACTTCAAAAATCTCCTGGCACCTCTTTCGCGCCAGGGCCAGAGTGTCGGAATGCACTTCCTAGTATAACACAGGCTTCAACCCGGCGCATCAGAATAAATACAAATGTCACCAATCTCCTGAAAAAAGTCTCAGATAGTACCAATAACAATCAGGGGGAGGAAAATGCTGCTCGTTTTACCTTGACAGTTTGCTCCTTTTTCTTCTATGCTTGTTCTAAGCATTGTAATGGTTGTTTTTAGAGAGGAGGTGGCCCGTTGGCTACCAGCGCTGTCGTGGTTTGCTTGAGCAGTGTGGCATAGCCTGCTGAGGTGAGCGAACCCTCCTTACTCCATTAAGGGTTGACAATTAGATCGCAACTTTCTGAAGATACCTTTCCTCAGATGGCTCTAAAATGCTGTGCGCGCTTCTTTATATAGCGCAATTCTACCTTTCCCACATTGCTCCACTTTTCTTCCCATTTTTTTGGCTTTGCTTGTTCTTGCTTTTTTGTAATGGAGCAATGTGTTTTATGAAGAAGAGGTTAACCGCCACGCAGGCGCGCGAAGGTAGGGCAGGAGACTCAAGTTCGGTGCGCCTGGCCGCATTTCGGCATTTTTTGCTTGATCGCCATTTTGCCCTGCTCTGGAGCGGGCAGACGGTCTCGAATTTCGGCTCGTATATTACGGGAATTGGTTTGCCGCTGGCGGCTTTGCTTTTGCTACACGCCACGCCAGCGCAATTGGCTATACTGACCGCGCTGGGATTATTGCCTGGCCTTCTGCTGGGGTTGTTTATCGGGGTCTGGGTTGATCGCTTACCCCGGCGTTCCATTTTGATCGCGGCTGACATAGGACGCGCGCTGTTGTTGGGTACAATTCCGCTGCTGGCCGTGTCTGGCTTGTTATCTCTCCCCTGGTTATATGCGGTAATCGTGCTGGCTGGCTTGTTGACCACGCTCTTTGATATTGCCAGCCTCGCGTTTTTGCCCACGCTGCTTTCGCCCGAAGATTTGCCAGTGGGGAATAGCCGCCTGGGTACGAGCTCTTCCCTGGCTGAGGTGGCGGGACCACCGCTGGCCGGTTTGCTGGTTCAGGCATTGAGCGTGCCAGTGGCAATCCTGCTGGATGTGCTTACGTTTCTTTTCTCAGCGTTTTGTGTCAGTCAGATTCGGGTTCGCGAGCATATCCGGGCAGCAGAGAGCCCGCCGCCCCGGCTCTGGTACGCAATACGCGAGGGAATGGGAGTGGTGTTGCGCCAGCCGATGCTGCGTGCCCTGGCTGCCTATACCTGTATGCGCAATTTCTTTGGCGGTACATTTGCGGCTCTCTACCTGCTCTATGCAGTGCAGCTTTGCGGAGAGAATCCTTTGCTCTATGGCCTGCTCGTCGCGGCTGGCGGTCTCGGAGCTCTCTATGGCTCGTTGTGCGCGGGTTGGTGTGTGCGCCAATTTGGCCAGGGACGTGCCTTACTCTGCTCAGCGCTGCTGGCTGGCTTGCTTTCACTGTGTACTCCGCTGGCTGGCGGACCCATCCCGCTCGCGTTTGCCTTGCTGGCCTTTTCTCAACTGTTTGGCGACGCAGGTTCCGCGATCTACTCGATCAACGAGATCAGTTTGCGCCAGAGATTGATACCTTCCAACCAGCTCGGACGCGTCAACTCTTGCATGCATATTCTTTCGGCTGGCACAGTACCTCTGGGTGCGTTGCTGGCTGGTGTATTGAGCACAGTGCTCGGAGTGCGCCTGACCCTGTGGCTCGGTGCCAGCGGAATCTGCCTGTCCTTCTTGTGGCTGGTTTTTTCGCCACTGCGCCGCCTTTCATAGCGCTGTTCTGTTTCCATGTAGAGTGCGCCTGGCCTTCGATCTTTGAATGCCTGGCGCCCTTTGCCAAAAAAGCAACGTATTATGGTATAGTGGTCTATACGTCTTGACATCTTATCCAATAATAGGTATGCTTAGAGATAGTAGACACCTATCTTTCTCTCTCTGTTTTCTGTGTCGGTTGTCCCGAACGCGAGAGAGCTCACCTTTATTTTCTGTGTAATTTACGAGAGGGAACTTAGCAATGAAGCGTTACACACGTCTACCTGCTCTCACCCTGGTCTGTGTGTTAAGCGTGTTAGGGCTTTTCGCGCAGACCGCTGGCACGGCCAGCGCGGCCACTTTGCGCGCGACTGCTCCTCAAGGCGAGGATCATGGCAGTCAGCGCGTGATCGGCTATTTCACCCAATGGGGTATTTATTCTGGTTTTTTTGAGAAAAATCTGGTGACCAAGGGCACGGCTGCCCAATTGTCGGTTCTGGACTACGCCTTTAGCAATATCAGCCCTGGCCTGCAATGTAGTCAGGGTGATGTCTGGGCCGACTATCAGCGTCCTTTCGCTGACACGGAGAGCGTCAATGGACAGGCTGATACCTGGAGCGAGAATCTGCGTGGCAATTTCAAGCAGTTGCGCGAGCTCAAGCAACTCTACCCTCACCTGAAGATCCTGATCGCTATTGGCGGTTGGACCTGGTCCACTAACTTCTCTGCGGCAGCGGAACCACAGAATCGCGCGGCCTTTGTGCAGTCCTGCATCGACCAGTATATTCAGGGCAATCTGCCCCTGCTGGCTGGCGATGTGGCTGGCGGCCCCGGCTCCGCGGCGAACATCTTCGACGGCTTTGACCTCGACTGGGAATATCCCAACAATCCCGGCAATGGCAATGCCTACGGTCCGCAGGATACCGCCAATTTCACTGGCTTGCTGGCAGAGTTCCGTCATCAGCTCGATGCGCTTGGCTCGCAGACCGGCAAGCACTACCTGCTTTCGGCTGCCCTGCCTTCCGGTGTTGACAAGTACAGCAATATCCAGCTCAATCAGATCGGGCGCTACCTGGATTGGGGCGGCCTGATGACCTATGACATGCACGGCCCCTGGAGCGCGACAGGCCCGGCTGACTTTAATGCCCCGCTCTTCTGCGATCCGCGCGATCCGTCTCCGGCTCCGGCGAATAAGTACTGCATCAACCAGGCGGTGCTGGACTACCTGCGCGCTGGTTTCCCCGCGCATAAAATTGTGCTGGGCATCCCGCTCTATGGCCATGGTTGGACTAACGTGCCCAATGTCAACCACGGCCTCTTCCAGAGTAGCCCCAATATGCAAGCAGCTTCCCTTGGCGGCGGCACGGCGAACTACAATCAACTGGTTGGGTTGAATCTGCCGCGCTACTGGGATGCACGCGCGCAGACCGCCTGGTATTATGACGGCACTACTTTTTGGAGCTACGACGATCCCGCGTCTATCGCGGTAAAAATGCTCTACGCCCGCGTTCTCGGACTGGGCGGCGCGATGTCCTGGTCTCTGGATGGAGATGATGCTTCTGGCACGTTGATCAACGCCGTCTATCAAGGACTGCATCGCGGTTAAGACTTTTCCTATCCCTTTCTGGTTCGTGCTTCCTGGTGTACCTGTCTTGAAGCA
>DASVMX010000593.1:0-5935 GCA_036384215.1 Ktedonobacteraceae bacterium
GCTGGTGGAGGTAGCCGCGTGCCAGGCCTTCGCCCGCCAGGTAGAGTTCCCCCACGCAACCGATGGGCAGCGGAGCCAGGAACTCATCCAGCAGGTAGGCCCGCGTATTGCTGATCGGGCGTCCAATCGGTACCGACTCACCAGGATCGGGTGGCAGGAGAGCCCAGGTTGAATAGGTCGTATCCTCTGTCGGCCCGTAGAGATTATAGACGCGTTGAACCGTTCCCAGGGCATATAGTCGCCGCACCAGCGACGCTGAAAGCGGTTCACCAGCGAGCGCCACCACGCGCACGGACGCAGGCAGGTCTCCAGTTTCCAGGAGCGCCGTGAGCACCGATGGCACCGTATTAAGCAAGGTCGCGCCCTGAGCGGCGGGTAGTTCTGCCAATTGCAAGGCATCTCGCGCCAGGATGATGCTGCCTCCGTTACAAAGGGGCAGAAATAATTCAAAGATCGAGAGATCAAAATTAAGAGAGGTCGAGGCCAGTACTCCGGTCAGCAGCGCGGCGGGAAACTCGCGCTCCGCCCAGGCCAGCAGGGCGAGCGCGCTGCGATGCGTGATCGCTACTCCTTTGGGGCGGCCTGTAGAACCGGATGTATAGATCACATAGGCCAGGTTCGCGGACAGGGCGCGGTTCTCAAGATTTGCTTCGCTTTCCTGATCGAGCTGTTCTGCCAGTTCATCCAGGTAGATAGTGGGCACGCTCGGCGGCAGGACTGGCCGATCCTGCCAGGCCCGCCGGGTAATCAGGCAGGCAGCCCCGGCATCGTTGAGCATAAAGGCCAGCCGCTCGGAGGGATAGCGCGGGTCCAGGGATATATACGCGCCTCCGGTTTTGAGGATCGCCAGCAAGGCCACGATAAGCTCCAGGTCGCGTTCCAGGCAGAGACCAATGGGCTTTTCGGGTCGCACACCGAGGCCACGCAGATGATGCGCGAGTCGATTCGCGCGCCGGTTCAGTTCGCTATACGTGAGTTGCTCATCCTGGTAGACCAGGGCGACACGCGCCGGATGCTGCTCGGCCTGGGCCTCAAAGCGTTGATGGAGGCACTGGTTCTGAGCATAGAGCTGTTGAGTGGCGTTCCAGTCAAGCAGGCTTTGCTGCTCGGTGGGGATCAGCATAGCCAGATCGGCCAGCGACCGCCAGGGATGGGACACGATACTCTCCAGAAGCTGCTGAAGATGAGCCGCCATGCGGGCAATCGCGCTGGCGTCAAACAGATCCGTGCGATACTCAAAATCCAGGTGCAGGCCTGCGGCGTTTGAGCCAACCATGAGCATCAGGTTTGTTCTTGCTGTGGCGGAGTGGCCAGGTAAAATGGGGTTTACGGTTAAATCATGTAACAGAAGTTCTTGTATCTGATCACCCTGAAACGTGAACATGACCTGGAAGAGCGGCGTGTGGTGCAGGCTGCGCTCAGGTTCGAGGGCTTCCACCAGGGACTCAAAGGGAAGGTCCTGGTGAGCGTAGCCAGCCAGGCAGACCTCGCGTACCTGTGCGAGCAGGCTTTGGAAGCGTGGCGCGCCTGAGAGATTGAGACGCAGGGCCAGGGTATTCGCGAAGTTCCCAATCAGATCCTTAACCTCGGCCCGTGTGCGATTAGCGATGGGCACGCCGATCACGAGATCGTTCTGCCCGCTATAGCGCGCAAGCAGAGCGGAAAACGCTGCTAGCAAGGTCATGAAGAGTGTGGCATGTTCGCGCTGGCTGAGTGACGTCAGGGCGTCGGCAAGCTCCCGCGAGAGTTCATAGGTATAGCGTGCCCCCTGAAATGAGTGCTCTCCGGGGCGGCGCTGCTTCATAGCCAGTTCCAGCGTCGTGGGTGCTCCACGCAGGTGCTCTTGCCAGTAGGTCAGCTGGTCTGTGAGCGTCGAACCCTGAAGCCATGCGCGCTGCCAGAGGGTATAGTCGGCATACTGGATAGAGAGTTCAGGAAGAGGAGAGGGTTGGTCTTGCGCGTAAGCCTGGTAGAGCGTGGAGATCTCGCGGATCAAGAGATCCAACGACCAGCCATCGCAGACAATATGATGGACACTCAGAAACAAAATATGTGCTGTCGCAGACTCTCTCAGGAGTTGAACCCGCAACAACGGCCCCCGGCTCAGATCGAAAGAACGCCGAGCCTCCTCATCGGCCACTTGTTGAAGCCGGGCCTCTTTCATGTTTTGATCCAGCCCTGTCAGGTCTATGACAGCAAGGATAGGTGCTGGCAGGTCGGGTAAAATAACCTGTACGGCCCTGCCATCAATCACAGGAAAGATTGTGCGGAGGGCTTCGTGGCGCCGGGCAACCTCGCGTATGCTTTGCTCCAGGGTGGTGAGCCTGAGTGAACCGACCAGGGAAAAAGACCTGGTGATGTTATACACGGGGCTGGCGGGCTCTAATTGATCGAGAAACCGGAGTCTTTGTTGCGCAAAGGAGAGGGGCAGAGCAGTCGTATCCTGTCTACGCGTAATGGCGGGAAGTGAAGAGTCCGTAATGCCCTCTTCTTGCAGCAATGTTTTGAGCAAGGCACGCTGGTTGACAGAGAGCTTCAGAAAGCGTTTGGGTAAGCGATTCATGATGTGTTCCCTGGTCTAACATTGTGAAAATCTATCAGTTTCGCTGATAGTATACCTCATTTTCGCTGAAGAGAGCGGCATTGTTTTGCAAAGAAAGTTGTTGCTCCTATTGACTTGATATGCACAGAGAAAGCATACTATAAGCATCATTCTATTTGTAAACAGGATCAGGCTCAGGAAAGAATATCCCATGAGCGACGTAGGCAAGCGTATCGCAGCGCTTTCGCGGGAGAAACTGGAACAACTCTTACAACGAATACGCCAGAAAAAAGCGCAACAATCCCAGGGCATTGTCTTGCGCCCAAGAGACATGCCTGCTTTTCCCCTCTCTTTTGCCCAGCAACGGCTCTGGTTTCTCGATCAGTGGGAGCCTGAGAGTCCACTCTACAATATTCCCCTGGCTATACGCCTGACCGGCAGCCTGGATGTATGCTCACTCGAACAGGCACTTGGCACGTTGATGCAGCGTCACGAGAGCCTGCGCACGACCTTTCTCACGCGGGACGCGCAGCCTGTTCAGGTGATCTCACCCTCTCTGCCTCTCGCGCTCCCGCTAGTAAATCTTGAAGGTATCTCTGAAGTGGAGCGCGCGGCGAGCGTTCACCACCTGGCAGGCGAAGAGGCGCATCGTCCCTTTGCTCTGAGCCAGGGACCGCTCCTGCGCGTGCGGCTCTTGCGTCTCTCGACGCGAGAACACACGCTCCTGGTGACGATCCATCATATCCTTGCGGACGGCTGGTCTCTGGGCATCTTTGTGCGTGAACTGGCTGTGCTCTACGCCGCCTTTGCTACCGGCCAGCCCTCCCCGCTGGGCAATCTCTCCTTGCAGTACATGGACTATGCGCTCTGGCAACGGGAATGGTTGCAAGGAGAACTGCTGGAAGAGCACCTGGCCTACTGGAAGCGCCAGCTCAAAGACGCGCCTCCTGCTCTGGATTTGCCGACAGATCACCCTTATCCGGCGCGGCAAACATTTCACGGAAGCCGTTCAGCCTTCCGCCTTCCTCAGAGCTTAGCAGAGGCGCTCAAGAGGCTTAGCAGCCAGCGAGAGGCCACTCTCTTTATGACCTTGCTGGCCGCCTGGCAGATCTTGCTGTTTCGCCAGAGTGGCCGGGAGGATATTCTGGTTGGCACTCCAATTGCTAATCGCACAAGGCGCGAACTTGAGCCGATCATGGGCTGCTTTGTTAATACGCTGGTCTTGCGTGGCAACCTGGCGGGCGATCCCAGTTTTCTGGAGTTTCTGGGCCGCGTGCGCGAGACGACCCTGGACGCCTATGCCCATCAAGATCTGCCCTTTGAGCGCCTGGTCAGTGAGTTGGCACTTGAACGCGAGACCAGTCGTAATCCACTCTTCCAGGTCATGTTTACCTTGCAGAGCACTGTCGTCAGGGAGCTTATCAGCGCGAACCTCGTGTTTGGCTTTGGGCCGACAAACCCCGAAGTGGTTGTGGCCGATCTCGCGCTTTCTCTGTGGGAAGGAGAGGACGGGATCAGCGGGAGTTGCGAGTATAATACGGATCTCTTTGAAGAGGCCACGATCAAACGCCTGATTCAACATTTCCAGGTCTTGCTGGGAAGCATTGTCGCGGACCCAGAGAAGCGGGTCAGCGCTCTCCCGATTCTGACAGCGACGGATCAACAGCAGCTTCTCGTTGCCTGGAACGCAACCAGCCAGCCCCTTTCACCAGCCTGTTTCCACCAGCTTTTTGAGGAGCAGGCGCGGCGCTCACCATGCGCCATCGCAGTGGTTGCTGAGGAAGGCATGCTGAGCTATGAAGAACTAAACGAGCGCGCCAATCAACTGGCTCGCTATCTTCAGACACTGGGAGTGGGACCGGATGTGATGGTTGGTCTCTGCCTGGAACGCTCCCTGAACCTGATGGTCGGCCTGCTGGCTATCTTGAAGGCTGGCGGAGCCTATCTGTCTCTGGACCCTACGTATCCTGCTGAGCGCCTGGCCTTCATGCTGCGCGACGCGAGGACACGCGTTCTACTTACGCGTGAGCATCTCCGTCCGCTCTTTCCGCCTGAAGCCGCACAGGCGAGAACGGTGCTCTGCCTGGAGACAGCCAGGGAAGAGATCGGTGCACAAGCGGTGTTGAACCCTCGATGTCTTATCCTGCCACAACACCTGGCCTATGTCATCTATACCTCTGGCTCTACAGGCGCTCCCAAGGGAGCTATGATTACCCACGAGGGCCTGGTAAACTACCTGATGTGGGCCACGAAACATTACGAGGTCGCGGAGAGTAGCGGAACACTGGTCCACTCCTCGCTCAGCTTCGATTTGACCGTGACGAGCCTTTTTACGCCTCTACTGGTTGGGCGGCGCGTGGTTCTTCTTTCAGAAGGATATGGTGTTGAAAAGCTGGGGGCGGCCCTCGTTGAAGAGCAGACGGGAAGCCTGGTGAAAGTCACTCCGGCGCACCTGGGAAACTTGCGGTCTCTCTTTCCTGTGGAACAGATAGCGCGCAGTGTCAGAACGCTGATTATCGGTGGAGAGGCGCTGGAGACCGGGCAGGTGGCTTTCTGGCAGAAGGTTGCTCCCCATATGCGTATCTATAACGAGTATGGTCCGACGGAGACGACGGTCGGTTGTAGTGTCTACGAAGTGTCGGTAAGGAATCGTGAGCAAGGATCCGTGCCAATCGGCAAGCCAATCGCGAACACATCCCTCTACATTCTCGACGCACGGGCACGCCTGGTGCCGATCGGCGTAGTGGGAGAGCTATACATTGGGGGTGCTGGCCTGGGACGCGGCTATCTCGGACGATCTGATCTCACCGCCGAAGGCTTTATTCCTCATCCGTTCAGCCAGGAGCCCGGGGCGCGCCTCTACCGGACGGGTGATCTTGCGCGCTACCTGCCTGATAGCTCCATCGAGTTTCTTGGGCGCGCCGATGAGCAGATCAAGCTGCGGGGCTATCGCATCGAGCCAGGCGAGATCGAGTCTATGCTCCAACAGCATCCCGCGATCCGCGAGGCAGTGGTGCTGGCCCGATCGGGGCAGGCTGACGAGAAACGCCTGGTAGCCTATCTTGTCATCGCTCAAAAGACAATGCGGCTGGATGACATACGCGCCTGGCTGGAAGCACGTTTGCCCCACTATATGCTCCCCTCAGACCTGGTGCTGCTTCAACGTTTGCCCCTCACACGCAATGGGAAGATAGATCGGCGTGAATTGATAATGTTGGAACTTCAGAGGCATGGTGAAGAGGGCGCGATGGTGGCCCCGCGAGGTCCCCTGGAGGAACTGGTAGCGGAGACGTGGGGGCAGGTGCTGGGGAGAGAACGCGTGAGCATCCACGAGAACTTCTTCGCTCTAGGGGGGCACTCGCTGCTGGCGACGCAGGCGGTGGCGCGGCTCCG
>DASVMX010000594.1:0-6196 GCA_036384215.1 Ktedonobacteraceae bacterium
GTGCAGAGGGCGGCCGCCCTCTGCCGGGGTCTGGGGTATCTCCCAAAACCCTTTTCTTACCAAAGCGGGAGTGCAGAGGGCGGCCGCCCTCTGCCGGGGTCTGGGGTGTCCCCAGAAAACCCTTTTTCTTTTTGCGAGCCGCCGCAGGCGGCGAGTTCTGAGGATGGAAAGCCCTGAATAAAAAGGGGGCAAATTTATCAGTTATGTCAAAAGTTCTTGTCGAACACGGGATTCGGTGCTTGCTTTTTGATCTCGGCGATACCCTCTGGTATCGCGAAAGCCAGGAGAGTTGGGGGAAAATGGAGGACGCCTCCAATCAGCGCGCCGTTGACCTCCTGCACCAGCAGATCGATCCTTCACTCCTCCCCAGGATCGACGACCGCTCTCTGGGCCAGCGCCTGCGCCAGGCGTTTGATGCCCAGGTGCGCAATGACATTCGACACAATCCTTTAGAGGAGCCAGATCCCTTGCGGGCAGCCGCCTGCGTCCTGCAGTCCTGGGGTATTACCCAGGCCGATCACGCGCTCTGCGCCGCGCTCTTTGAAGCTCTGCGCGTGCGCATTCTGCACTCGCGCCCACTTTTCGCCGACGCGCATGCAACCCTGAGCGAACTACGCCGGCGCGGCTATCAACTCGGCATCGTCACAAACCGCCTCTGGGGCGGTGAACTTTTTCTCGAAGATCTCCGCTTGATTGGTCTTCTCGATTACTTCGATCTCAAACAGATCGCGATCTCCGGCGATCTGGGCATTCGCAAGCCCAATCCCCAGATCTTTTTGCACACCCTGAACGCGCTCCACGCCACACCGCAAGAGGCCGCGATGATCGGCGATTCTCTGAGCGCGGACGTGCTGGGCGCCCAGCCGCTCGGCATCTACGCCATCTGGCGGCCCAAAACCTGGCTCAGCTCGTGGGCCATCGAACATGCCGCGGCTCTGCCAGCGGAAGGTGAAGCATATCACCAGCCGGTTTCAACCGAAACCTTTCCCGGCGAAGATACCGCCGACACCCAGCTTACGGAAACTGCGGAAACGCCGGACACCGCGCCCGAGGGTATGCTCGTCACCGATGACGACTATATCCTGGCCCGCGCCAGCGCCGGACGCGATTACCTTGACCAGTTCCGCCGCGGCGAAATTCGCCCCGACCGCATCATTGCTCACCTGGCCGAGTTGCTGGAAATCTTCCCTGGAGTGAATCAAGTATGACGCCACGCCTGCGCAAAGCGCTCTTTGAGACGCTCTATCGCAACAAATACCTCTATCGTTTCGCCAGCACAGTCCCCTTCGCGGGTCAGTGGCGCGCCTGGCAGCGCCAGGTGCTGCCCCGCCTGCGCGGCCACGATGTCCTGGAACTGGGCTGCGGACTCGGCGATCTGCTGGCGGACATGCTGGAGGCCGGATACGCCTGCCAGGCCGTCGAGCACTCACCGCAGATGCTCAAAGCCGCGCGAGAAACGCTGGCCCGCCGCCAGCTCGGCTCGCCCTCCCTGATCCTCCAGGGCTCGGCCCAGCGCCTGCCCTGCGCCGATAATTCCTTCGACAGCGTCGTTAGCACTTTCCCCTCGGAATACATCTACGATCCCGAAACCATCGCCCAGGTCGAACGAGTCCTGCGCCCCGGTGGATGCCTGATCGTCATCGAAGGCGCAGCCCTCCTGCCAGTCGGCTTCTTCCAACCCATCCTGCTCCTCCTGCAAACACTTGTCTACGGCCCCGGCACCATCTTCACCCCGCGCAAAAAGCGCCAACCCGCGCGCAACACCATCCCCGCCAGAGAACTCTCCCAACCCATCATCACCACCATCCCCGTCGCGAACGCCCCTTTCGGCCAGCACATCCCCCTCGAACAATGTGGCCTCACTCGCCGCTCCGAAATCGCCCGCAGTTCACGCTGGGAAGTCTATATCACCATCGGCGAGAAATCAGAGAGAGGCCAGAAGGGATGAGAGAAAATTGTCAATTTTCTCTCATCCCTTCATGCCTCTCTCTGATTTCTCGCCGATGGTCTTGTCATCCTTTCAGCAAACTGCTACAGTATTCTATGATGAACGATAGCAGCCTGTGCTAAGAGTACGCGACAGGGCACGCTGTAGAACAAACTTCTGTCTGTCCGTGTTCAGGCCATTGTAAGGTCCTCGCCCTGCACTGCAAGTTCCCATTCGGGCGCAATGACTACACTGGCTCCATATAATGGAAAAAGTGTCATTCCAACAAGGACGCTATTGCCCATCAATGATCAATTTTTTAGGAGATTGAGAAGTGAGGATGCCTATATTTCGCGGGGTGAAACGCTGGGGGCTGATGCTCTCGGTTCTATTGCTTGCCTCGCTGCTTCTCGCTGCCTGTGGTGAGGGTGCCCCCTCCATCCTGAGCCCTGAGGGGCCAGTGGCAAGCAGCGAAGCAGGACTCTTCTGGTTTATCCTGGTCGTCGCTACGATTGTGTTTGTAGCGGTCGAAGGGTTACTCATCTGGTCGATCGTTCGCTTCCGCGAGCGGCCAAACTCACCGCTGATGCCCCACCAGACCCATGGGAATAACACGATTGAACTGATCTGGACAATCGCGCCTTCCATATTCCTCTTCGCGGTGCTGATCGTGACGATCTATACGATGTTCGGCCTGAGCGAGCCCCCCACAACGAGCCAGACCTTGAATGTGAAGGTGGTCGGCCATCAGTGGTGGTGGGAATTCGACTACGAGAACGCGAACATCATTACCGCGGACAACCTGGTCGTGCCCGTTGGCACAGTTGTTCACCTGGATCTGCGTTCTGAGAATGTGATTCACAGCTTCTGGGTGCCGCAGTTGACAGGTAAGACGGACGTGGTTCCCGGCCACGACAACAGCAAGTGGTTCAAGGCCGATCAGACTGGCGAATTCCGCGGCCAATGCACGGAGTTCTGTGGCCTGCAACATGCGAACATGGAATTTTCTGTGGTTGTGAAATCACGCGACGCCTACCAGACCTGGCTGAGCGGCCAGCAACAGGTGGCCCAGAACTCCAGCGATCCCAACGCGCAGGCTGGTAAAGCTCTCTTCACCAGCGCCGGCTGCGTGGGATGCCATGGTATCGTAGGCATTAATATGAACAGCTTCAGCGACAACAAGACGTTCATGGGCCCCAACCTGACTCACTTTGGCTCGCGCGACTTGATCGCTGGCGGTGTGCTGGCTTTTGAGCCTAAAAATTGCCAGATCACAGGCTCGGGTGATTCTGCTCGCGTTGTCAATCAGAGTTCCTGTAACCTGTACAAATGGCTGCACGATCCTCAGGGTGTCAAGTCGGGCAATGATATGCAGATTCGCCATCTTACGGACACAGAGATCGCTCAACTGGTCGCCTACCTGGAAAGCCTGACCTAGAAAATAACCCGCGTAGAGCTTTGCCGGCTCGCGCGCCTGGATATCGGAGGATTTGCGCATGGCAACCCGTATCGTCACTGAAGGCGTAGGCATTGCAGGACGCAAACGCTTTAGTGAAACCTATCTCGGTGAATGGATTACCACTGTCGATCATAAAAAGCTCGGCATTATGTATATCTTCACCGCGTTCTTCTTTTTCCTGGTCGGGGGAGTTGAGGCGCTGCTCGTGCGAACCCAACTGGCGGTTCCCGATGGGCATGTGCTGGATGCCGCGACCTATAACGAAGTCTTTACAATGCACGGCACGACGATGATCTTTCTCTTCGTGATGCCGATGCTGACCGGCTTCGGCAACTATGTGGTGCCGCTAATGATCGGAGCACGAGACATGGCCTTCCCGCGCATGAACGCGTTTGGCTACTGGATTGTGTTCTTCGGCGGCCTGTTTATGAGTTCCAGCTTCCTGGTGGGCGCGCCGCCCAACGCTGGCTGGTTCAGCTACGCTCCTCTGACCGAGGTAACCTGTGGCAATGGCTACATGTGTACCCCCGGTCTGAATATGGACTTCTGGGCACTGGGCATCCTGATGCTGGGTATCTCGTCGATTGCCGGTTCATTGAACTTCGTGGTCACGATCTTTAAGATGCGCGCCCCCGGCATGACGATTAACCGCATGCCGCTGTTCGTGTGGATGACAATGGTGACGGCGTTCCTGCTGCTCTTCTCGCTGCCGAGCCTGACCGCTGCCGCGATCCTCCTGCTGCTGGACCGCCACGCGGGCACGCACTTTTTCCAGGCGGGCGCGGGCGGCGATCCGCTGCTGTGGCAGCATCTCTTCTGGTCTTTTGGCCATCCCGAGGTGTATATCCTGATTCTGCCAGCCTTTGGCATCGTCTCGGAGGTTCTACCGGTCTTCTCGCGCAAACCGATCTTCGGCTACACCTTCGTGGCCTGGTCGGGCGTGGCTATCGGCTTCCTGAGCTTTACCGTCTGGGCCCACCACATGTTCGCGGTCGGCCTGCCGCTGGTCGCCCAGGCCTTCTTCGCCACCAGCACTACTCTGATCGCCATCCCGACCGCGGTGAAGATCTTCAACTGGATTGGCACGATCTGGGCTGGTAAGCTCAACATGAAAGTACCGATGTACTTCGCGCTGGGCTTCATTGGCATGTTCTTGATCGGCGGTCTGAATGGCGTGGCCCTGGCCGTTGTACCGTTCGACTACCAGGTGACTGATACCTACTTCGTCGTTTCGCACATTCACTATGTGCTCTTCGGCGGATCAGTCTTCGCGATCTTCGCGGGCATCTTCTACTGGTTCCCCAAGATGACTGGCAGGTTACTGGACGAGACGCTGGGCAAGATCCAGTTCTGGTTCTTCCTCATCGGCGCCAACCTGGCCTTCTTCCCCATGCACATGCTGGGTCTGCTGGGCATGCCGCGCCGCTACTACACGTATCCCAATGAACCGACCTGGGGCTGGAACGAGATGAATATGATGGCGACCATTGGTGCTTTCCTGATTGCCATTGGCGTGATGATCTTCATCTGGAACTTTATCAAGACCCTGCGCTTCGGCGAAAAGTGCAGCAGCGATCCATGGGATGCCTTTACCCTGGAATGGGATACGGCCTCCCCGCCGAAAGCCTATAACTTCCTGGACCTGCCTATTGTGCGCAGCCGCCGCCCGTTCTTCGATAAAAAGAACCCGGATATCGCAGACTGGAAAACCGCGACGCACTAAGCTCAGCTCAGTGTGCGAGGAGCTAGACGGGCCGCACAGCCCGCCTGGCTCCTCGCGCGGATACCCCGGTATCGCCAGTCTCGCGCTGGCCCGGCATCTGGAAAAGAGGAAAAACGTGGCTGATGAACCAGGTCAGAATGAACCAGCGCCGGAAGAACAACCGGCGAAAAAGCGCCAGAAAGAGCCCCTGGAGGTCCGGGAGCAAAGGCTGGCACCCAAACCGAGCGTCTGGCCGTTTATCCTGGCCCTCACGCTGGTCATAGCCTTTATTGGCGTGATGATCTCCCCGATCATTCTCGTAATTGGCGCGTTTCTGACCGTAGCCGCGATTATCGGGTGGATGTTGGAAAAGCATTAAATAGTTGGGAGTGCTGGACGGCTCTCGTCTGGCACCCCTCGTGAATATAGGGAGCGAAATATGAGTGTTGCTCACGGAGAGCATCTGGAATTAGCGGAAGAAGGGCACGGCGCGAGTACTGGCCGCTCGATGGAATGGTGGGGAATGATCCTCTTCATTGCCTCCGAGGCTCTGATCTTCGCCAATTTCATTGCAGCCTATCTCTACCTGGAGATTCGCAACTGGAACACTGCCTGGAAACTGCCTTCGGATATCACTTATCCGATCATCAATACGATCATCCTGATCTGTAGCAGTATCCCGGCCCACTTCGCCGGGCGCGGCATTGCCAAAGGTAATCAGCGCCAGCTCAAGATTGGTCTCTCACTGACCATCCTGATGGGCGCGGTCTTCCTCGGCGGCCAGGTCGTTGAATACAGCGGCCTGTTCGGCGACTCGTTCAAGCCCGACACGAGCATCTTCGGCTCGGCTTTCTTCACGCTGACGGGCTTCCACGGCCTGCACGTGACGGTCGGCGCAATCTTCCTGCTGATCTGTCTGATCCGCTCGATGCGCGGCGATTTCACCGCCAAAAAGCACTTCGCGGTCCAGGCCGCCGAAATGTACTGGCACTTCGTCGATATCGTCTGGATCATTGTCTTCTCAATGATCTACCTGACGCCCCTGTTGCTCGGACGCTAAACAATCGTCAGAGAACTCGGTGCGAAGAGTGCAGCGGGCAAATAAAGA
>DASVMX010000595.1:0-9666 GCA_036384215.1 Ktedonobacteraceae bacterium
CCACACAAAACCCCTTGAGAAAAAAGGGGGTGGGGCGCTTTGACAAACTTTTGCAAAGTTTGGGATGACTGATATCACACCTGCGGGAGTCCAGAGGGCGCAGCCCCTGCGTCTGTTGTCTCCCCCGGAGACGGCGGCCTCTGGCGGCGCAGCCGTGTTCGGATGCCAGGAAAGGGACTTTTTTTTGAGAAACCCTGTCCCAGGGAAAAATATGCTTTGCTTGCTAGTGATATTCCTTTATAATGGGAGAGTGAATAATTACTTAAGGTAGAAGTCCTGGATAAATGGGTGCTGCTGGCGTTGTTACAATAAAAGCGTGATTATTATCTGACGGGCGTCGCCTTTGCACGCGGGATTGTTCGCGGGCTCACCTGTTGGATGTATGATACATCGTCTATTTCGCAGACCTGTCATCCATCTCGGTTATTCCAGATAAGGACAAGGAGATCACAAAGGCCCATGCACACATTCATACGTCGTTTGATGGTGCTCTTTTTGCTCTGCGTGCTGTTTACGGCCTGTTCTTCAACAGCGACTGGCACCAGCAGCGGCGGAGGATTACCATCCCCGGTACCCACCAGGGGCATGCCCACGCCAACCCCTACGCTCTCGGCGGCACCTTATCCCACGTATACAAATGCGGGCGATACCTGCCCGACCAGCATCAGTTTCCTGAAAAATTGTCAGACCCCGCAAAGCATGCGCGCGGCGTATGGCATCACGCCTCTGATCCAGAAGGGGTATACTGGCCAGGGACAGACAGTGGTTGACATCGTCTCTTTTGGCAGTCCGACATTGCAGAGAGATATGGATGCCTTTGACCAGCAGTTTAATCTGCCCCAGATTACCGTCAAGCAGATCAGCCCGCTTAACGAGCCGGAGTCCGGCTCGGAGTCCGATAAAGCCAGTTGGGCTGGTGAGACCACGCTGGATGTGCAGATTATCCACGCGCTGGCTCCGGGCGCGAATATTGTGGTCCTGGTCAGCCCGGTGGCTGAAACCGAGGGCACAATTGGCCTGCCAGAATTCCGCAAGTTGCTGCAATATGCCATCGACAACAAACTGGGCAACATCATTTCGAATAGCTGGGGCGCGTCCGAGGCAACGCTGAAAGACGCGGCTGGGCAGGCGGAACTCAAGCTCTGGGATGATCTGCTCCAGAAGGCGACTACGCAGGACGGCCTGACTCTGCTGGCTTCCTCTGGCGATAACGGCGCGACCGACTTCACTGACCTGGCGGGCAAGCATCTCGCGACCACCCAGACCAGCAGTTTCCTCAATGATAGCCCGTGGGTGACCAGCGTAGGTGGTACCTCGCTGCTGCGCCAGGCTGGCTCGTTCGCTGAAACCGCCTGGAATAGCAATAATGGGGCCAGCGGCGGCGGCTTTAGCGCCATCTACTCTACGCCATCCTATCAGCAAAAGCTCCCGGCCAGCGTTGTCAGCATCTTGAAAAATCGGCGCGGCGTCCCTGATGTCGCGGGTAACGCCGATCCCGGCACCGGCCTGGCCATGTATGAAAACGGTAGCTGGAGCACCGCTGGCGGCACCAGCGCCGCCGCTCCCATGTGGGGTGCCCTTGTCGCCATCGCCAATCAGATGGCTGGCCATCCACTGGGCTTTATCAATCCCGCCCTCTACCAGGTTGGGGCATCCGCGCGCTACACGCAAGACTTTCATGACATCACCTCCGGCAACAATAGCCTTGGTGAGGTCGTTGGCTTTAGCGCCATCTCCGGTTGGGACCCCGTGACCGGCCTGGGCAGCCCTAACGCCGCCAACCTGCTCCCCGACCTGATCGCCGGCGCGAAGAACAGCGGGTAAAATCTATTGATGTGTAGAAGAAGGAAAGGTGGAACATTATGCATCCGTTTCGCTATTTGCGACAGAGCAACAGGTTGATTGCTCTGCTCTATCTACCCCTGGTCGCGCTGCTGACAGCCTGCGGGGGCTTTGGAAGCCATAGGGTGCGTCAGGGCTTCTCTGAATTTCCCATGCCCTTTCATCGGCCTCCCATCGGTTATTCTATCCACAAGGCGCCTGAAGATACCTGTCCTGCGGATCTGAGCCATATCCCAACCTGCCAGACTCCCCATTCGCTGCGCATGGCCTATGGCGTGGAGTCGCTGATTGAACGAGGCATGACGGGCAAAGGCCAGACGATCATCGATATTGTCTCTTTCGGCAGCCCTACGCTGCAAAAAGATGTGGATGGCTTTGACCGCCAGTTTGGCCTCCCATCCATCAAGCTCCAGATCCTTTCGCCTATCGGCTCCGTGCCGTTTAACCCGGCCAACAGTAATATGAATAGCTGGGCCACCGAGACAACCCTGGACGTGGAGTTGATCCATGCTATAGCCCCGGGCGCGAATATTGTTGTACTCACCAGTCCGGTGGACGAGACCGAGGGGATTATTGGCCTGCCCGAATTCTTCAAGCTGGAGCAATATGCTGTCGATCACCACCTGGGGCAGATTTTCTCACAAAGTTATGTCGCCTCCGAAACCACGCTGAATAATCCTTCTGGCCGCCAGCTTGTTCAGAACTATGCCGATTTCTATCAGAAAATTACCACACGGGAGGGCTGGACTGTCCTGAACGGCTCCGGTGACCATGGCGCGACCGATTATATCGATCTCGCGTCCACAAAATTCTCGTCCACGCCCATTGTGAACTTCCCGGCGGATGTGCCCTGGGTGACATCTGTCGGCGGTACAACGCTGATCTCTGATAGCGGGAAGGTCAAGGAAACCGCCTGGAACGGCAGCGGCGGCGGCCTCAGCGCCTTTTTTAGCGAACCAGATTATCAACAAAGCCTGCCCGCCAATCTACAGGGCCAGCTTCATCGCCAGCGCGGCATTCCCGACATCGCCGCCAACGCCGATCCGCTGAGTTCCATGGCCGTGCTGATCAATGGTCAGTGGCAGCAAGTCGGCGGCACCAGCGCCGCCACGCCAACCTGGGCCGGGATGATCGCCATTGCCAATCAGATGGCTGGACACCCGCTGGGCTTCATCAATCCCGCCCTCTACCAGCTTGCGACCTCCAGCAAGGCCGCCAGCGATTTCCGCGATATCACCAGCGGGAATAACTCATTTAACCAGGGCAATCTCTCGGTGCGCGGCTTCAGCGCCTCCGCTGGCTGGGATGCCGTTACCGGTTGGGGCGCGCCCATCGGCGAAAAATTGCTGCCCGACCTGATCGCGGCAGCGAAACACTGATGCATTTCACGCGGCTGGTGAATGGAGCGCGCTTGCCTGCGTCGCTCCATTCACCAGATCCTGAGCAAGCAAAACGGGCCAGGAGAGAAGAGGCGGTTACCTGTTTCTCTCCTGGCCCGTTCCTGTCCACAAAACCAGCCGGGGTACAAAAAGGAGGAGGATAGTTCTTTCATCTCACCTTGCACAAGACCATCAGCACAGAGGGTCGCCTGGCCCGGAAACAGCTTTGCTTTTGTCAGTCAGCCGCGCAATTCTCCAGTGCGTGGACCAGCAGTCCGGTCGCGTCTTGCTCCCCTACCAGGTCGCGGAGATCGTTATGTAACTGACCAATGCGTTCCATGCGAGCCGTGATAAATTCATGTCGAGCCGTCCCCGTCGCCAACCCCGCTAATCCACGCTTGCTCGATTCGTATTCCGACTGAATTTGCGCCATGATCTGCGCAACTTCGCTCTTTGTTCCCTGATTTTTGTGCATATTTTTTTGTTAACCGTCTGGTTAGACTACCCGAGTATATCTGGTACAAGCATACACATAACAAAAGGAAAAAACAAGACCTTTGCGCGCACTTGCGCAGATTAGCGCGTTTGCTACGATCCTCCCGATTATTGACGGGATGTAACCGTCTGTATAAAAAAAAGCAGGAAGTTCAAAACCTCGCGATCTGAACCTCCTGCTGGGCAGAATGTTAGCCCATACGTAAACCGCCATTGATGTTGACGCTTTCGCCGGTCACGAAATCGGCCAGTTCGGAGACCAGGAAGAGGACGACGCCCGCGACATCAGATGGCTGCCCTTCGCGCCCCAGCGGAGTGTTGTTTACCATGCCCTGTAAATCAATATTCATGACTGAAACTCCTTTATCCTTATCTCCCGCGCAAACGTACCACAAATTGGGTGGGTTTGACAAAGGTGAGCGCGATGATCATCAGGATCATGGTGGTCGCGGTATAGATGACCGCCAGCGCGTCGATGGCCTGGTTTGGACGGATACCGGCCCCGAAGGCTTCACCGAAGAGCGCGACCACCAGCGTTGAAGAGGAGGCATCGGCCACCAGGAAGGTTAGTTCAAACATAGCAATTGTGCGCACGATGGCCAGCACGCCAGCGGTGAGAATACCGGGAATGACCAGTGGCAGCACGATTCGCCAGAAGGTCTGGAAACGATTGGCCCCCAGCATCCGGCTGGCCGATTCCAGGGTGACATCGACCTGCTCGATGAAAGGCGTGAGAATCAGGATCACAAAAGGCAGAATGGGTACGACGTTGATGACAATCACGTTGGCCAGCGAGGAGCCGAGCAGCGTGCCCAGGTCAATCTGCGCCAGCAGAGTCGCCAGGGGGATGCCATACGCCAGTGTAGGCAGGAGCATGGGCACCATATACAGAGCTGTCAGCGCACCCTTGAAGCGAAACTGGCGCCGCGCCAGCACGTATGAGGCGGGAAAACCCAGCAGCAGGGACAGCAGGGTTGTCGCGATGGCCACGAACAGCGTGTTAAAGATCAACTGCCCGATATCCTGGTCTCCGCTCAGGTAGGTGTACCACTCGGTCGAGTACGAGGCCGGGAAAACGCTGGTGAACCATTGGTGCCCGAAGGAGTCGAGAATGACGCTGCCCACCATGCCGATCAGATTGAGCACGAAAAAGCCAATCGCGAGATAGAAGATGATCCTGCCCCACGGGATACGCTTGCGCACCGGGCGGGAGCTTGTTTTAGCCGGTTGCAGATCCTGCTGGATGGCCGTTCCCGGCTCGCCAGCGCTGGAGCGCACCGGATCAGTCTGTTGCGCCATATCTATGCTCCCTTCACTCCGCCGATCACCGAACCGCGCACAATCCAGCCGCGTAGCCAGAGGATCAGTACCACGACCAGCAGTTCCAGCACGCCCATGATCAGCGAGATCGCCGTCGCCTGGGGCCAGTTGTTATTGCTGAACGCGTCGTAGGCCGCGACCGAGAGCACGTGCGTGGCGCCCGCGGGATCGCCTACCAGTTGATCCGTGGCGAAGACGCCGAAATTCGCGACGAAGTTCAGGCAGAAGGCGACCATGATACCCGGCAGCGAGAGCGGAAAAACCACGCGCCAGAAGGTCTGCCAGATATTAGCCCCTAACATGCGACTGGCCTTCTCCATGTCCGGGTTGATGGACGACATGTAACCCACGAGCAGCAGAAAAACAAAGGGGAAACCCAGGATAAAGAGACCAATCTCCACGCCCAGCCAGTTATGCAGCATGTTAATCGGGCTGGAAAGCAGATGCAGCCACAGCAACAACTGGTTAAACCAGCCCACAGGCCCGAAGTAGCGTTCCATAGCCTGTGCGACCATGACCGTGCCCAGCGTCATGGGCAGGATGAGCAGAATGGTAATCAGGCGCTCAAATTTCACACCCTGGCGCATAAAATAGGCCAGGGGCGTGCAGATCGCCAGGGTAAAAATCGTCACCGGCAGCGCGACGGTAAAAGTGATGCGAATGGTATCAATCTGCGCGGGATCAGAAAAAAAGCTGCTATAGTTTACCAGCGTTGGTCCAGAGCCATCCACGTCTTGCAGGCTCAGATTGAAGCCAAAGATGAATGGATAGATGAAGAGCACCAGGACGACCAGCAGGGCCGGTAGGGAGAGCAGAAGCGCCGACCAGGCAATGCGCGGGCGCCTGGCGGATGTTGATGGCAGAGCGGCCATAGCCTGTTATCTCCTTCCCTCTATGGCTGACTCCTCAGCTCGCGGAGCCATGGCAGCCGAGCTGGCAGGTGTCGCGTTCTCGGGCGGAAAGAGCAGCAGGCGCGCGCGCGCGATGCCAAATTCGATCTCCGCGCCGCTGTCCAGCGCGACCGGACTGTGCACCAGCAATTGCTGGCCGCCCTTTCCCAGGTCCACCAGCGCCTCGTAAGCCTTGCCCAGATATTCCACCAGGCGCACCTTGCCGCGCAGGCGATTGCCACTGTCTTTGAAGTCGCTGCGCGTCTCGTCCGGGCGAAAACTGGCCAGCACCTGCTGACCCGGCTGCCATGCGCGGCTCCCTTCAACCGTGGAGACCCCGCGCAGCTCGTCGCCAGCCGCGGTGCGCACGACACATTCCTGGTTGCTATTCTCCACAACAGTTACAGGCAACTGATTGGCATAGCCCATAAAGTTCGCGACATACAGGCTACGCGGGCGCGTGTAAATCTCCTGTGGCGTGCCCAACTGCTCAATATGGCCCAGGCGCATGACCACCACGAGGTCTGAGAGCGACAGAGCCTCGGATTGATCATGAGTAACGTAGAGCGTGGTCAGGCCCAACTCGTCATGAATGCGTTTGATCTCAATGCGCATCTCATTGCGCAAATTAGCATCGAGGTTCGAGAGCGGCTCGTCCAGCAGCAGCAGACCCGGCTCCAGCACAATTGTGCGCGCCAGGGCCAGGCGTTGCTGCTGACCGCCGCTTAACTGAGCTGGATAACGTTTCTCAAAAGCCTCCAGGTGAACAATTTCCAGCGCCTTCTTCACGCGCCTCGCGCGCTCCTCCCTGTTGACCCGCCGCAGTTCCAGACCATAGACCACATTGCGAAAGGCGGTCAGATGGGGAAAAAGCGCGTAATTCTGAAAGACCATGCCAAAGCCGCGTTTCTCAGCCGGCAGATGCTGAATCGCCCGCCCATTGAGGATAATCTCGCCCTCTGAAAGCTCCAGCAGGCCCGCCAGGCAATTGAGCGCGGTCGTCTTGCCGCACCCGCTGGGTCCCAGCAGCGAAACAAAGCTACCACCTGCGATCTCCAGATCAAAATGGTCCAGGGCAGTCGCCGCGCCAAAGCGCCGCGTCACACCCTTCATCTGCAATTTTTGAATTGCCTCCATAAATGCCTCCTACGCGATACGCCTTCTGTACGTGTCATTTATAGCGGGTGAGTCACACTCGGTGGGGTGCGACTCACCCGCTATAAATGACACGCGTATCAGGCGTCGCGTATCTTACTCTGTTCTACGATGATTTGAGTTTCGAGCCACCAACCTGGCTATCCCAGGCGTTGAACGCAGTACTGAGATTCGCGGCTGAAAGAGGCATGACGATTTTGTAGTTCTGCGAGATGCCGTCATACTCGGGGCGGCCATACTTCTGGATCACCTCCTGGCTGGCTGCGGGAGCCATGCTCGGCGTAACACCCAGGATCGCCGGGCCGGGATAGAAGTAGCCAGAGTCATAGGAATAGGCCTGCTGAGCTGGCTGGAGCACATAGTTGATGATGTCCAGGATCAGCTTCTGGTGAGCGTCGTCCAGACCCCTGGGCATGAAGATGAACTGGTCATCGGCAACAAAGGTGGTGTTTTTGAGAATGAAGGTCTTATAGCCCGCAGGGACCTGACCCAGGAAGCGCGGGTTAATATCCCAGCCCATTGTCGAGGCAATCATCCAGCGCGTGTCGTTTCCCACCTCGTTCATGGTAACGCCGGTACGCGTCGGATAATAGTTGATCGATGAGTTGATGTCCTTCAAAAACTGCCAGGTCTTGGCCCAGCCGCTGGTTGGATCGGTTGGATCGCTATCGCCCAGCAGATAGGGCAGACCCATCAGCAGGGTGCGACCAGGGCCGGAGTTGCGCGGCTGCGCGTACTCGAATTTCCCAGGGTGAGCAATGATCCAGGCTTTAAGTTCGTCGATGGTCGTTGGTGGATTCGCGATCTTGCTCGGATCGTACTCGAAGAGCGGTCCGCTGGGCGTGTAGACGACCGGAATTGCGTATCCTTGAGTTAAAGTAGCATACTGTTTGACCGGGCCCTGATAGATGCTGTTGAAATCGGGCAAATGACTGGAGAATTTCGGCAGCACCTGCTCCCAGATGTTCTGCTGAATGCCAGAGGCTACCATGTCGTAGCCACCCAGCACCAGCGCGATGGTCTGTTTATGCGCGTCTTCCTGCGCCTTGATTTTTCCAGGCACTGAAGGGGCCGTCGCGGAAGGCAAAAACTGGAAGACGACTTTGTCGGGGTGAGCTTTTTGATAGTTTTGCAGAATCGGCTTGAGCATCTGGAGTTCACCGCCGCCATCAAGCACCTGAACGGTCAGCTTGGTCGAACCGGTGCCGGAGTTAGGGGTGTTTCCGCAGCCTACAAGCAACAAAGACACAATTGTGAGGAATGTCAATCCCTGAACCAGGTATCTCGGTAACATCCTTGTCAATCGCATACAGTTCCTCCTCGTCGAATATCAGTGACGATTCGTCTATGCAGACTCCTGAGACAAAAGATAGGTTGAAAGGCTATTGCTCGTCAGCGCGAGCGGGGAAGCGCGCCACAGGATTCCCGCACGGTAAAAGAAAAACTCAGCGTAATCCGTTGGGCGCGGGCTGGTCTGCCATTTGTGAGCCAATCGAGCAAGATATGCGCGGCTCGCCTCCCTGCCTCTGGCATTGGAAGCGCGAGTGTCGTCAGCGCGGGGATGGTATATGGCGCGAACGGCGGATCGCCAATCGCGACGAGTGCGATATCCTGTGGAACACGTACGCCCGCTTCATGCAGAGCTTTTAACGTCCCCATAGCCATGATATCGCTCGCGACAAACAGCGCGTCTGGTCGTGCCAGTTCTCGCGCCTTTATCTGCGAGAGTAATTGCTCGATCGCCCGGTATCCTCCTTCGTAGGTATAATCGCCAACGACACTCCATTCAGGCCTGGACTCCAGCCCGTACCCATCCAGCGCTTCTCGCCAACCGCGATGGCGCTCGACCGCGCTCCACCGTAGTGGCTCGCTGTAGATAGGCCCGCTGACCGTGCCAATTCGCCGATGCCCCAGATCCAGCAGGTGCCTGGTCGCCGAGTAACCAGCTCCCCAGTCATCCAGCAAAATCTGATCGATGCCCTCGTCGTCGACGTACCGGTTAATCACCACACATGGCACACCATCATCCTTAAGGCGCACCAGGTGGTCTGTAGCAAAACGCGAAGAAAGCGCCATAAAAATAAACCCATCGACCTGCTGCGCGCGCAAGGTCTCAATGACCTCGATCTCCGCGCGCACATCGGGCGCGCTGGCAAGCACCATGTGATACCCCGCCGGCTGGAGTACCTCATTGACGCCATCTATGACTGGCACAAACAACGTGTTTTCAATTTCGTTGAAGACCAGCCCGATAGTCGCCGTCTTACGCTTGACCATGCTGCGCGCAATCGCGTTCGGTCGATACTTCAGATTCTCAACCACCTCCAATACGCGCTGGCGTACCGCGGAACTCACATGCCTGTCGTTCCCATTCAAAACATGCGAGACTGTACTCACAGATACTCCGGCATTCCTGGCCACGTCCCGGATAGTCGTTGTTTTCTGACGCATACTTCTCCATTTAAGTAAAACGTTTTACTTAGTGTACACAAAAAAATCTTCTCTGTCAAGAGCATCATTTGTCTACCTGTAAACTCGCGCCTGCGGCGCTCGCTTGCCGCTATAGGGGTTGAAAAATGCGCAAA
>DASVMX010000596.1:0-13995 GCA_036384215.1 Ktedonobacteraceae bacterium
CGATTGAAGCGCGTTCATAAAGGAGAGGTATCCTGGTACATACAAAACAAGGCCAATAATGGACAGAACGACGCCAATGATGAAGAGCCAGGCGATAGTTTTCTTACGCATGCGATTCCTCCGATGAAATGAGATCTACAGTGTCACACAGACAAGCATATCTCGCCGATCTCGCCGCGGTTGTCCCTCCGCGCAGGTGAGAGATGGCAAAAAGCGCTATTCATCAATGTGCTTCTATCTAATGGGATTGTCGAACCCCAGAGAAAGCGACTTACAGAGCTTGTATGATACCAAAGGCACCAGATGAGCTACGCGTTTATTGTTACTTCACTTGCGCTACCAGTGGTACATTTTGTTTCAAGCTGTACCAGCCTGAGAAGCGATTTAAGCGAAAGATTTGCTCATCTATATATATCATAAAAGCAACCGCTCAGTCAACTGTATCGAATGTGTCAATATGTATCTTTTGATTTTTTTCGGTAAAATTCTTGAAAAAAGCAGTATAGGCGGGGAACATTACCCCTGTTCTTTTCTAAGTCAAGCAGAAATGGACTGCTTCCATAGAGAAAAACGCCAGGATAAGCCTTTTTTTGCATGTCTACCTGTACTGGCTGTAAGGAAGAGTTTGAAGGAGGCAAGCTCCTTTCTTAAGCGAGAAACGAGCTTGCCTCCTTTCAAGAATGCTTATGGGCGGACTTCTTTGCCGGCTTCGTAGGCTGTTTGCAGTTCGTTGAGCAGCGCTTCGCGTTTGGCGAAGAGTTCGCGGCGCGGGCGCGGTTTGGCTTTGCTGACCACGTAGGCAGTGAGCAGGGGCAGGGCGATGGTGGAGTCGCCATAGATGACGACGGTATCGCGCAACTGGTCGGGTTTGATTTTGCCCCAGGAGACGGCTTCGGAGGGCGTGGCGCCGGAGAGGCCACCCCAGTGAGGCGCGTCGGCTGTGATCTGGACGAAGTAGTCGTGTCCACCTTTGTTGATGCCCAGCACTTCCCAGAGCTGCGGCTGCGTTTGCAGATAGAAGTTCTTGGGGCTGCCGCCGCCCAGGATGATTACGCCGTTGCGCGTGGCATTGAGCACGATTGCGGTGGTCTCGTTGACATCGGCCAGGGGGTCTAGCGTCAGTTTGCTGCCGTCCAGGGCGTTGCGGGCCACGTTCATGCCGATTGAGGAGTCACCGGGAGAGGAGGTATAGATCGGCACATTCCAGGCTGCGGCCTGGGCCAGCACGGAGTATTCCGGTTTGACGCCCGCTTTGAGCAACTGTGTGCCCAGGTGATGATGCAGTTCAGAAGTCGAGATGGGCCGATTGGGCAGGCTCTTCAGCGACTCGCGCACAAAGGCATCCGTGTCGAGCAGCACTTTATCCTCAAAAAGAATATCGTAGATGCGGATTACGCCCTCTTCCTGCAATTTGGTATCGTCGAGGCGGAAATCGCCGCGGTGCAGGGTCATAGCCAGCGCGTGATGCATATCGTGGTAGAGGTTCGCGCCAGTGCTGACAATGAAATCGATAAAGCCGTACTCCATCAATGTCAGAATACAGCCACCCAGGCCAGCCGGGGTCAGCGCGCCAGCCATGGTCAGACCGATTGTCACATCCTTTTCGGGATTGAGCATCTCCTCGGCGTACAGGCGCGCGGCTTCGTTCAAGCGAGCTGCGTTGTAGGCCTGGAATTGCTCGTCGATCAGTTCCGCGACTGTCATGCCAGGGCGCACGCGCGTGGGCAGGATCTGCGCTCCGCTCAGGTAGCCGCCATGATCCTGCTCGTGTTCTTCTTCTTCGTGATGCTGATGATGGTTATTGTGAGTCATTTTCCGCTCTTTTGTCCTTCTAGTTGTTATACTACTTCTATTCGCCCTGTATCCGGGCGATCCATTGTTCAGTAGAAAGCACCTCGCTAAAGCGAATCTGCTGGGTGACCAGGATAGCCCGGTGCAGTTCTTCCGCGCTGACCTCCCCGGCGCTATTTTTAAAAGCCAGTGTTCCCGTGGCATCCGCGAGAAATTCGACGCCGAAACCCAGGTGGAGAGCCTGGCGGGCCGTTGTGTCGCAGCACATCTGTGTCATATAGCCAGCGATGACCACCGTCTCAATGCCGCGCTCGCGCAGCCACGTCTCCAACTCTGTGCCTGTGAAACTGCCAGGCAGGTTTTTTTCAATTATCGTCTCGTGCGGGATTTCAGTTACTGCCGGGTGCAATTCCCACTCGGTGCTCCCGCGCCGAAAGGTCGCGCTATCCGGTTGGGGCGCGCTGTGCTGGATCAGCACCACCGGAATCTCCACTTCTTGCGCCGCACCCATGGCCCGCGTAATCTGTTCCAGGCTGCCCTGGGGATAGCTGACTGGTAGCTTTCCTGTAAAATATTCGTTCTGGACATCAATAACCAGAAGTGCCCGCTTTGTCATAAAAGTATCCTCGCTCTGCTCATAATTGCTCTCCAACACTTGTTTGACCCAACATCGTGAAATTATATCGCGTTTTCTCATACGGTAGCAAATGAAGGCTAAGAGTGTGTCTGATTTCCATTGTGGCCGCGCGTGTTACCCGCTTTTTTGTCAGGCTGGTAGAAATATGTCCTTAGCAGGTTCTATTTTGCCCGCTTTTTCTGTTAATCTGATAAAAATATATTTTTACTAAGGAGGTAACAATTGTCTACAAGCCGCTCTCTTTCGCTTTCTCTGGCGCGTCGTTTGATTCTTACGCGTCAGCGCCTGGCTGGTCCACGTCCTGTTGTGACTGCTGATGCTGTCCTGGAGCTTATTCGGGATCTGGGTTGTCTACAGTTGGACCCGTTGAATGTGGTTGCTCGGAGTCATTTGCTGGTGCTCTGGAGCCGTTTGGGAGACTATAACCCGGCTTTACTGGACCAGTTGCTCTGGCAGGAGCATCGTTTGTTTGAATACTGGGCTCATGCCGCTTCGATTGTTGTGACGGAGGATTACCAGCTCTACCAGCACAGGATGCGGGCGTCGTATCAGGGGGATGAAATTCCGTGGTCACAGAGAGCGCACAGGTGGATAGAGCAGAACGAGGTGCTGAAAGAACACATCCTGACCTCTTTACGGGAGGGTGGACCTTTGCGCGCCCGCGATTTTACTGATGTCGCGGTTGTGCCCTGGCAATCAACGGGCTGGACTGGCGGGCGCAATGTCAGTCGCATGCTTGATTTTCTCTGGTCACAGGGGCAGATCACTGTGGCAGGCCGCAAGGGCATCGATAAGCTCTGGGATCTCTCTGAGAAAGTACTGCCAGACTGGACGCCGCGCGAGCCGCTCTCGGGCTATGAAAGAGACAGCCGGGCGGCGCAGCGTGCTCTGCTCGCGCTCGGCGTGGCCACGGCCCGCGATATTACCGAATATTTTACGCGCGGCTATTATCCCGGACTGGCCGAAGTGCTGGTCGACCTGGAGGCAAGCGGACAGATTGAACGCGTAAAGCTCCATCACGCGGGCAAGGAATTGCCTGGCTCCTGGTTCATGCATCACGAGAATCTACCGTTGTTGGAGGCGCTGGAAGCCGGGCAATGGGAGCCACGTACAACCCTGCTCTCGCCCTTTGATAATATGATCTGCGACCGCCGCCGCACGGCTCTCCTCTTTGATTTTGCGTATCAAAGCGAGATCTATCTGCCAAAGGCAAAGCGGCGCTATGGCTACTACGTGTTGCCCATTCTCCATGGAGATCAATTGATCGGGCGCATTGATCCCGCGCTGGATCGCACTCGTTCCCAATTGAATATCCATGCTATTCATTTTGAAGCATCTGCCGCAATGACGCCGGAGATAGTACAGTCTATCACAGGTGCTATTGAGGAGCTTGCGCGTTTTCTGGGGGCTACGACTATTCAGTATGCTGAATCGCTGGAGATGGGAGCGGTAGCTCGTTCATAAAAGCTGGCTGGAAACCAGAGGAACCGGACAAAGAGTGAAGCGCTTTGCCCGGCTTTTCTGGCTTCAACGGCTGTTATTCAATCATAGCTCTGCGGACCTCGATGATCTGGTCGCGCAACTGGGCCGCTTTCTCGAATTCGAGCTGTTTGGCGGCGGTGCGCATCTGGGATTCGAGGTCTTTGATCAGGCGCAGGGCTTCATCTTTGGGGATGCCGCCCAGCGCGACCGCGAGCGCCTGGCCATCGGCTGCTTCTGTGGCGCCGCTCATAGCTTTGATGCGCTCGGAGAGCGTCTTGACATCCTTTTTGATGCCGCGCGGGGTGATCTGGTTGCGATCGTTATAGCTTGTTTGCAGATCGCGGCGGCGGTTGGTTTCGTCAATGGCGCGCTGCATTGAGCGGGTGACGTTATCGGCGTACATGATGACGCTGCCCTCGATGTGGCGCGCGGCGCGTCCGACGATCTGAATCAACGAGCCTTCCGAGCGCAGGAAACCCTCTTTATCGGCGTCGAGGATCGCAACCAGCGAGACTTCCGGCAGATCCAGACCTTCGCGCAGGAGGTTGATGCCGACCACGACGTCGTAGACGCCCAGGCGTAGGTCGCGCAGGATATCCACGCGCTCGATGGTGTCGATCTCCGAGTGCAGGTAATGGACCTTGATATTTAATTCCTGCATATAGTCTGCCAGATCTTCGGCCATCTTCTTGGTCAACGTCGTGACCAGTACGCGCTGGCTCTTCTCGACGCGTTTGCGGATTTCGGCCATCAGATCGTCGATCTGACCTCTGGTGGGGCGCACGCTGATCTGTGGGTCGAGCAGGCCGGTCGGGCGAATGATCTGCTCAACCACGGCCTCACTGTGCTCGTATTCGTATGGTCCGGGCGTAGCCGAGACGAAGACCGCCTGGTTAATCTGTTTCTCAAACTCGGGGAAAGTCAGTGGGCGATTGTCCAGGGCCGAGGACAGGCGGAAACCGTAATCGACCAGTACCTGTTTGCGCGAGCGGTCGCCCGCGAACATGCCGCGCACCTGGGGCAGCGAGACATGCGATTCGTCGACCACCAGTAAGAAATCCTCCGGCAGATAGTCCATCAGCGTCCAGGGCTGCTCACCTGCTCCGCGCCCGGCCAGGTGGCGCGAGTAGTTCTCTACGCCCGAACAGAAGCCGGTTTCGCGCAGCATCTCCAGGTCGAAGTTTGTGCGCTGCTTTAAGCGCGCGGCCTCCAGCAGCTTGCCTTCCGCTTCCAGCTCTTCCAGCCGCTCCTGGAGCTCTTTTTCGATCAACTCGATAGAGGCATTCAGGCGCTCCTGTGTTGTCACCCAGTGCTTGGCCGGGTAGATGTCCAGGCGTTCGCGCTGTCCAAGCACCTCGCCGGTCAGCGGATCGATCTCGGTCATGCGCTCAACTTCGTCGCCAAAGAACTCCACGCGCACCGCGACATCCTCGTATGCCGGGAAGATCTCCAGCACATCCCCGCGCACGCGATAGCGTCCACGCACGAAATTGGCATCGTTGCGCTGGTACTGGATCTCGTTCAGATGGCGCAGAATCTTATTGCGCCGCTTCTCCTCTCCCACCTTGAGCGTCAGCATTACCTCTCCGTACTCCTCCGGGCTGCCCAGACCATAGATGCACGAGACCGACGCCACGATCAAGACATCGCGCCGCTCAAAGAGACTGCGCGTCGCGGAGAGCCGCAGCTTTTCGATCTCCTCGTTCAGCATGCTCTCTTTTTCCACGTAGGTATCAGTACGGGCGATATACGCTTCTGGCTGGTAGTAGTCATAGTAGGAGACGAAGTACTCAACCGCGTTATTTGGGAAGAACTCTTTATACTCGCTATAAAGCTGCGCGGCCAGCGTCTTATTCGGGGCCAGCACCAGCGTCGGTTTCTGTACCTGTTCCACAATCTTGGCCACTGTATATGTCTTACCGCTGCCGGTCACACCCAGCAGCGTCTGCATTTTATAGCCATTGTTAATGCCCTTAACCAGTTGCGCAATCGCCTCTGGCTGGTCCCCAGTCGGTTCAAACGGCGACTCAACTTTAAATTCTGCCATAGCTCAAATCCCCTCTGAAAATACTGCCAGACGCGTCAGCTCAATAGAATATTCTTTCAAATCGCCCTTTATTATACCACGCCTGAGCCTATCCTGTGCTCCAGTATACTCTTTTATTCTTGACACCTCTTGTCATAAAAGCCAATGTTTCATCTCACCGCCAGAGTTAGCGATAGGCTAGAAGTCACGTTCAGCTTAACTCCTTTCTGGCTGTTTCCTGGCCAGATTTTCCAGCCTCCGGCGTATGCTTAGCTCAGCGGATTCTATCCTGGCTATGGTACACTTGCCTCAATGCCAGAGGTGAGATATGGCTGGTGGTTTCCTCATCGAAGTTCAGGAATGTTGGGCTTCCCCAAAAAGTGGATTGTGATGGGATTCATGGAAGAAGAGTGGGATTTTTCCGTAAAAAAGGATGGGGAGTGGGCGTTTCTTCAGGGAAAGAAGACCTTATACTTCTTCATTTCACAAATGATCTGTATGGATACAATCATTGTCTTAAAATAACGGCGTAAGCCTGTTACTAGTTTGGACCAGGATGGTGTTCGGAATTGCGAGGTTTATATCATGATTTATTATCGTCTTGCATCACAAAAACGTCAATCGACCGAGTGGGAGTGGAAGTCACCAGTGTTAAATTCGCTGGAGGCGGTCTTTCGGATGCGCCAGCGCTATAACGCGATCCCGGTGGAGTCTTTGCGGGTGTTTATGGCATCGTCAGTGGAATATATGGATGTTTTGCTGGTGCGTGAGAACCTGGGTCTGTCTTCCAATTCGCTGACCATGGAACAGTTGTTGCACGATCACTCCTCTATTACCACGTCGCAGGTGCGCGTCTTTGAGATGGAGCTGGGCTGGTCGGAGAACGAGGCTCAGGTGGAATCTCGCGAGGCGGTGCAGGTGACTGGACAGGAAGCGGAGCAAGAGCAGCGCTTTTCGCTGGTCCACGTGGCGGATCACGAGCCAGGCGGTGGCGACCACGATACCCCTTACACTTTCACATTTCCGCAGTTTTTGCCGCAGATGCGCGCCTGGATGCGCTTGTGCGAGCGCGTACAGGCTGGCGAACTGCTTCCGTAGCGCGGGCCGAAAATGCGGTCGATAAGGTGTTTGTCTTAGTTCCGCCGGGATTCTTTGCGCGTAAGCCACCTTTTTCAGTATAGTAAAAATGAATGCTCATTTTTCTATCAGTGGAGATGTTATGCGAGAGATGTCTCGGTATCAGGACATGCCTGTCGGCCCTTATCGTCTTACAAAACTCATCAGTGTTGGCCCGGTCAGCCGGGTCTTCCTGCTCAAGCCAGGGTCGTTTTCCTTGAATGGTGTGCCATGCAGATAGAAAACCGGGGTATGCTTGCTTGATACTGTTAGCAAGTATGCCCCGGTTATGTTTTCAATGTTTCTCGATGCCTGGTTGTGCAGGTGCACCGGGAGCCGAGAATTTTTGTTGCACTCTAATCACATTTGCCAGCAATTCCGGTCGTTCCGGGGCCGAGCCGAACAGCTTGTCGGTGCGGCGCTCGCGCCCGGCGGCGAGACGGATCAGGGCGTTCGGGGTGGACCAGCCTTGAGCCAGCAGGTGCGCGCCCAGAGCGCTGATGATCGGCGTGGCGAACGAGGTGCCGCTCCAGTCGGCCCAGCCGCTGCCATTATTTTCCCCACCAGGAAACGCTGGCGAGATATAGACGCCGCGTACCGCGTCTGGCAGTCCGTTGGGGTCCATAAAGCCATAGCCATCCCCGCCTAAAGTCGCGATACCTGTGTCCAGCGGGGCGATACTGGCCGCGTTGGCATACTGCGCGGCCTCCTGGTGGCTGTTGACGGCGCTAACGCTTATGGTGGTGTTATAGCGCGCGGGTGAACGTGGTGGCCGTGGCTGCTTTCCCTGCTTATGAGCGGAGGTCGAGTCGTTGCCCGCCGCCGCGGCAATCAGCGCGCCGTGAGCGTACAGGCTCTCGAAGAGGAGACGCAGACCCTCCTCAAGCTGAGTCAGCAGGCGCATGACCCCCCCTAACTGGCTGCCTGGCCAGGTGCGATTCTCAAACCAGATATAAGGCAGGCGCCGGATATCTGGCATGATTCCCAGGCTAAGGTTAATCACCAGGCGCCGGATTGAGCCTGATACAAGCTCTTCTTCCAGGTCGGTCAGCGCGGCGAAAAGATTGTAGAGATCGCAGCAGCCATAGTCGTTGAGAATTCTGACCAGGCGGATGCGCGCCCGCGGCGCGATATCGCGCACAATGCCCGCGACAAACAGGCCGTGATCCGGCATAAAATAATAGCGGGGTTCGCGATAAAAATCGTGCCCGGTGCGCGTGTCGTTGCTGACCGGGTAGCGGTCGTATTCGATCTCAAAGAGGCCGTTTTCGCTGCGCAGATCGCTGGCCAGGCGCTGCAAAAGCCAGTTGCGGCGGAACTCTGGCCGCGTGGCCGAGCTTCTGACACGATCACTGTGGTGCGCGGTATCCAGAATCGCCACAACGACATCCTCGGTGCCAGTGGGATGAAGAGGAGCGACCTGGTCGATCAGCGAAAAATGCCAGCCAGTCGGCTGGTTCTCGCTTCCGGGTTGATCGATGGAAGGCGCAGGACGTGGTGGCAGCGCGGGGCCGTTGTCGTTGTAAAAAACAGGCGTCGCTGCCACCAACCAGTTTGGCATCACCGCCAGCAGCGCCAGCCCCTCTTGAGCCAGTTGTTCCAGGTGTGCCTGGAGATACGAAAGTGCCAGGGGCGTGGGGTCTGTTAGAGTGGGATCGCCGTGCCTGACGTGGAAAAAAAGCGCCATTAACGGCTGTGGCCTGTGTAGTCCAAAGAGAAAGGCACGCCGGCGCACAGGCGGCATGCCCGGTGACTCCTGCCAGCGTCCACTCGTGCCATAGTGTTCCAGAGTAAGCTGGTACGCGGCCAGAAACGTATTCAGGGTCGCGCGTATCTGTTCGCTCAATGCCTCGTGAATTTCCTCCGCTGGCTTCCGTTTAAGCCTGACCACCACCACCAGCTCTCCCGGAATCCAGTAGAAGAGACTATCGGGCGTACCCATCAATTCCGATGCAGCGCGGGACATACATGAATTCCCTCCCTATCCGCAAAAAATAAAAATACCTGTCAAGGGGTTGCCTTACAGGCGTAGAATTGCATCATCTAAATTTTTTGATGCGTGCATTATAGCTGAAAATGTTCAATAAGGCAATCATCAAAATGCGGAGATATCCGCCGGCAAGGGTAGAGCCACATGATCCGGTGAAGGTCCATCATCGCAATTATGAATGGCAAAGGTGTTTTATGATACTTTTCGATGTATTGCCGAAATGAGGCTGAAAATAGAACTGGAAAATGGGCATTCAATAACGGTTTATATGCTGTCTGGTATGCTTCTTCAATAACAAATCCATGTGTCATAATGGAGAATAAGTTATATAAGGGGGGAGAATTTTCTATGCCTACTATCCCTGCTGGCCTCTATCAAACCCTGGTCGAGCTGGTTGGCTTGCCCAGCACGTCGGGGCACGAGGAACAGGTGCGCGCGTATCTGGAGCGCCGTTTGGAGCGACTGGGGCTGGACTCGCGGGTCGATGCCGCGGGCAATTTGATTGCGACGCTGCCGGGTGAGGGCAGTCCCATCCTGCTTAACGCGCATATGGACCGGGTGCCGCCAGGATTGGCGCACACGCCGGTGCTGCGCGATGGCGTGCTGTATAGCGATGGGACGACCAATCTGGGAGCCGATGATGCAGTGGGTATCGCGCTTATTCTGGAGCTTCTGACGCGGATCACGGAAGAGCACCTGCCCCATCCGCCGCTGGTCGTGGTTTTTACAGTAGAAGAAGAGGTTGGTTTGCGCGGCGCGGGCGCTTTTGACCCTGAGCCATGGGGTGCGAGCGAGGGAATTGTCTTTGACAACGCCTTTGAGGCCGGCGTGGTGGTTTCACAGGGCGCGACCTATGTGGCCTTCGGGGTCGAGATTAGCGGGCGCACTGGCCATCCGGGCAAGGATCTGAGCCAGACGGTCAATGCTCTGGAGATCTTTCGCGCGGCTCAGTATCCTCACGGCCCGTTGAATAATGATCAGACGCGCATCCTTATCGGGCGCATCTCCGCGGGTAGCGCGCGTAACGCCGTACCCGCCAGCGTACATATCGAGGGGGAACTGCGTAGCTTCGAGCCGCCAGAGGCTCGCCAGCGCTATATGCAGGCCATCCAGCAGGCATTTGAGGAGGCAGCCAGTGCGTTTGGCGGGAGCGCGCGTGTCACCTTCGATCCTCACTGCACCAGCTACACAGTCGACGAAAATGAGCCGCTGCTCCAGCTCTATCGCGAGGTACTGGCCGGGCGTGGTGAACCGTTGCGCCTGCGGCCAACCTTCATTGGCAGCGATGCCAGCGCCCTGCGCCCGCGTGTCAACGTCTTCACCATCTCAACGGGTGTTGCCAATGAGCATTCCACTGAGGAATATGTTCCGCTGGAGCCGCTGGGAGTGCTGGTCGAGGATGTGCTCGCGGTTTTGAAATTACGCCGGAATCTGGTTAAAATTCTGGCTCGTGCGTAATTTGGCTTGTCGCGTTGCATCTATTGGCTGTTTTGCTGGTGGGGCAGGCTTGTTACAATTGGCGAAAAGCTTGCTTGCGGGAGGACAGCCTTATGGCAGAGATCGAGCCAATTACGTTAACAGGGCGCTTTGCTCGCCTGGAACCCTTGCGCCTGGAACACGCCGCCGAGTTGTACGAGGCCAGCCGGCAGGAGCCAGACCTCTGGCGCTACATGCCAGTGAGTCAGCCCGGCGCTGTAGCAGAGATGGAGCGGATTATCGCCTTTCATTTGCGGGAAAAGGAGAAAGGCCATCACCTGCCTCTCGCGATTATTGATCTCGCGAGCGACCACACCGTGGGCTCGACGTGTTATTTGGAGGTCAGCTTGCAAGAGCGCGGGCTGGAGATTGGTTGGACCTGGCTTGCTCCCTCGGTGCAGCGCACTGGCATCAATACCGAGTGTAAGTATCTGCTGTTGAGCTATGCTTTTGAGCAATGGGGTGCTATTCGTGTTCAATTGAAGACGCATCATCTCAACCTCCAATCCCAGCGTGCAATCGAGCGCCTGGGCGCGGTGAAAGAGGGCGTTTTGCGCAATCACAAGATTATGCCCGACGGCTCCTATCGCCATTCAGTCTATTACAGCATCATCGATAGCGAGTGGCCAGGGGTCAAAGCTGGACTTGAAGCGAAGATGCGGCGCGACGGGTAGACAGAAAAGGAATGTGGGAAAAGAGTCGCCTGAAGGGCTTTTTGCCTGATAGTTCCAGAGGGCAGACCCATCGTGTGTGCTAAATGCGTAGATGCCAGGATTAAAGAAGGAGACAGCGTAGATAGTGTCGCCCACCAGAGTCAGATTATATGGCTCGTGAGCTCATCAGCTTGGCCCATAGGTGTGAGGTGCACACTTTCAGGCATAAAACGCGGCCTTTATGTGTTATTCTGTATGAGAAGTTTTCGTTCAATCAGATGAACGGGTGAGGATAGATTTGCCATGGCGAAAATATATGATGTTGTGATTATAGGCTCCGGGCCGTCTGGATATACCGCGGCTGTTTACGCGGCGCGCGCCAATCTGTCAGTTTTACAATTTCAGGGATACGAGGTTGGTGGACAGTTGATGCAGACGACGGATGTTGAGAATTACCCCGGCTTTGAGGAGGGGATTCTTGGCCCTGATATGATGGAAAAATTTGAGGCTCAGGCTCGCCGCTTTGGGACCGAGATGTTGACCGAAGATGTGCTGGCGGTCGATTTTAGCCAGCGGCCCTTTACCTTGAAGGCCGACTCCGGCGAGTACCAGGCGCGCGCGGTGATTATCTCAACCGGGGCCAGCGCGCAGTGGTTGAACCTGCCCAGCGAGACGCGTTTGAAAGGGCGCGGGGTGAGCGCCTGCGCGACCTGTGATGGCTTTTTCTTCAAGGGCAAGGATGTGGCTGTGGTTGGCGGTGGCGACACCGCGATGGAGGAGGCGAACTTTTTGACTCGTTATGCCTCACACGTGACCGTGATTCATCGCCGCAATAGCCTGCGCGCCAGCAAGATCATGCAGGACCGCGCCATGAAGAATCCCAAGATCAGCTTTGCCTGGGATAGCGAAGTGGCTGAGGTGCTGGGAGGGGAAGAGGTCAATGGTCTGCGTTTGCGCAATGTACAGACTGGTGAGGAGAGCGTTTTGCCAGTGCAAGGACTGTTCCTGGCCATCGGGCACAAGCCCAATACCGACCTGTTCAAAGGCATCATCGACACCGACGTGGCTGGCTACCTGGTGCCGGTTGAGTATACGATGACCAACATCCCCGGCGTCTTCGCGGCTGGCGATGTCACCGATCATCGCTATCGCCAGGCCGTCACCGCGGCTGGCGACGGCTGCCGGGCTGCTATTGACGCTGAACGCTGGCTGGAAGCCCAGACGGAAGAGTAAGAGAATCAAAACAAGATGGAAATCGGCTGAGAGCAAAAGCAGCGCTTTTTGCTCTCAGCCGATTTCCATCTTGTTTTGATTGAAAATTTGGCGTTCAGATTCTATAATGGTTTGCAATTCCTGCAACTGCGCAGGCGCCTGTCCTTTAGCTCTCGATGACCGAGAAAAAGGGAAATGCTCATGGAAATCAGCGAACCTTCCGGCGAAGTGGCCGGGCGTCCCAGCAGCGCTGAGCCGCTGCGACGTGTCTCCTTCCTGGACCAGATGAACCTCAATGCTTTCTGGATTGCCAATAATTTCCACTGGCAGGCGCTGCTCGCGGTTGTGCTGCCCAGTATGGTCGTGAAATTTTTGGGGGAAGATAACAAAGACATCAACCTGGCGTTAGTGGTAATCTGGGGCACGGTGGTGGCAGTGATCGTTAACCCGCTGGTAGGCGCAATCTCCGATTACGCGACCTTTCGCATAGGGCGCAGGCGCCCGTTTATGATCGCGGGTACGATTTTCAATATCATTGCCCTGGTGCTCTTTGCTTTCGCGCCAGCCTGGTTCTCGGCGACTGGCCTGCTGATCACTTTTATTATCCTCTTCATTTTCCTACAGTTGACCAATAACATTGCCAACTCACCCTGGAGCGCGATTATCGCGGACAATGTGCCCTCGAAGCAGCGCGGGGTGACAGCTGGTCTCAATGGTCTTTTCACGCTCCTGGGAACCGCCTGCGGCGCGATTGTTGCCGGCCTGATCGTGAATAAACATGATGCGCTGCCCGTTTATCGCAACGAAATCGTGCAGATTTTCCTGATCATCGCGGTGGTGCAAATCATCTTTGTTGTGTATACGATTCTGACGGTCAAGGAGACGCCGCTGCATACCGAAGCCAGGTTCGAGCTGAGAACTGTGCTGAAGCGTTTTCTCTTCAATCCGACGCACTATCCTGATCTTTCGTGGGTTCTGCTGGCGCGTTTGCTGCTGATGATGGGCATCTGGGGCGTGTTCTACTTCTTGCAGTATTACTTTGACGATGTACTGGGCGGACCTGGCGTGAAGACGTTGTTTTTTGGCACAGCTTTTTCTGGCGAACAATTTAACGGCGCGCTTTTCCAGCCCGTGCTCCTGCTTGCGGCTCTGCCGACCTCGTTGATTGCCGGCTGGGTCTCCGATCATTATGGACGCAAGGGATTGGTCTACCTCTCCGGCGCGGTGATGTCGGTGGTCTGCCTGATCTTTATCTTCTTTCCCTCGCAGGGGCTGGCGCTGCTCGCGGGCGCCTGCTTTGGCATCGGCTACGGCGCGTATTCAAGCGTCGATTGGGCGCTGACCTGTGATGTTTTGCCCCCGACAGACGAGGCCGGCAAATTCCTGGGCCTCTGGTCAGCCATGGGCATCATCCCCCAGGTCGTCGGTATCACCATCGGAGCGATTATCCTCCAGGCCTTGCGCGGTCTGCCCAATCACTTCGGGTATACCGTGCTCTTCCTGGTAACGGTGGTCTATTTCGTTCTCGGAACCGTCATTATTCGGCAGGTTAAAGGCGTAAAATAGCTCACGGTGGTTCAAGCAAAGGGGCGCAATC
Source organism: Ktedonobacteraceae bacterium (assembly GCA_036384215.1). Lineage (GTDB taxonomy): Bacteria > Chloroflexota > Ktedonobacteria > Ktedonobacterales > Ktedonobacteraceae > Paraktedonobacter. The sequence continues at coordinate 13,981 of DASVMX010000596.1, forward strand.
GGCACTCTGCCGATT
>DASVMX010000597.1:0-4715 GCA_036384215.1 Ktedonobacteraceae bacterium
CCCGGAAAAATTGCAATTTTTCCGGGTGCCGCGCTCTCTGCTTCATCTCTGCAGAAAACCTTACCCCGCGTCTCTGTCGCCCTTGACAGGCTGTGGTACACTATGATCGTAAATTATCGATCACACAATAGTGTGTTCAATAAGCGTGCCGGTGTAGCTCAGTGGCAGAGCAACGGTTTTGTAAACCGTCGGTCAAGAGTTCGATCCTCTTCACCGGCTCCAGTCTTCTCTCAAGAATTATGAGAGCAGTAAAAAGCCAGTCTAAGCAGTCTCAGGTAATCGCCGAGAATAGCTCAGAACTGGCCTTTTTGTTAATAACCGTATATCTCTAGCACCTAATTTATCAGGTCATCCCCAATCTCATCAGTGTTCCCTTGTCGCTCGTTCCAATGCCTGATCCTATGGCAGTTCGCGCAGAGCACCACACACTTAGCCATCTCTTCCTTTAGCTTGCGCATACTGGTATTCACAGCAATTAAGCGAGAAATGTTGACCTCTTTTTGTGACGGGTCCAAGTGGTGAAACTCCAATGCAGCCGGGTGGTTCTGACCACAATCCACACACTTCAAGGTCTTTTTTATAGTCCTGGTACACACATCACCCCATTTTCCAAGAACATACGGACGAAGGTGTGACGGAACACGTGAGAAGAAACCCGGATACCTGTCAGCTTTGCCCGTTCCGCAACCTCTTGCAACATTTGCTCGACACCGTAAAGCGTTAAAGACTCCCCGAACAGGTTAATAAAAAGAGACTGGTTGCTAAGATCTTTAGGGTTACGATGAACATGGATATACTTCCAATTTGCTCTCCTAAAAGCTCCCGGCACTTTCGTCTATACAAAAGAATCTGAAAATGTTTTCGGTGTATAATGGCTATTATCACTGTTCTGGCTGCGCGCCAGGGCTGAGAGAAGGGGGAATTGCCAGGATGCAAAATATGAATAGCGAATTGTTACTGGCTGAGATCGCCAGTTTGCTACAGGCCGGCAAGAAAATAGAGGCAATCAAGATTTATCGCCAGCTCACAGGAAGCTCTCTGAACGAGGCGAAATTTGCGCTGGAGCAGATAGAACTGGGCATTGGGTTGGCAGGCGCAATGGTGATTCAGCCTGACGTTGCCGCGCTGATCGGCCTGGGCGATGAAGGGGCGCAGAGTGTGCTACTCGCGGATATTGCGCATCTGCTCACACGGGGTAAAAAGATTGAGGCCATTAAAATCTATCGCCAGTACACCGGCCTGGGCCTGGCCGACGCTAAAAATGCCGTTGACCGAATTGAGCGACTGATCCATCCACAAGGGTTTTAGAGTGTGTCTGATTTCCATTGTAGCTGCGTGCGAGTTCTCGGCGTGGGAAGTGGAAATTCTGAGAATCAGGCACACTCTTAAAAAAGGGAAATACAAGCTTGTGCAACAAACATGAGTAGATCATTCTCGGCGCAGAGAGGGCGGGCAGGGCGGTCTGTCCGCTTGAAGATCTGCTCAACGGGATTGGTACGGTCTAACGGTCGTAATAAAGAATACGCCCGCAATTGCTACAGGTTTGCAATTCTGAGCTGATACGAACGCGCTGGAGTTCGCTGGGGGTTAAGATAACGCGGCACCACTGGCAGGAATTTTGTTCGACCCTGGAGATCACACGTCCTTGCTTGGTTTTGCGCATCCCTTCATAGCGCTTGACCAGCTCGCTGTCCAGGGTGGCTGTTAATCCGTTTCGCTTGCCGCGCAGCTCCTGGAGCTTTTCCTCCAACTGGTCGAGCCGCGCAACTCCCGCGGTGTTGGCCAGCTCCCATTCTTGCTCGGCTTCCTTGACTGCCCGCTCCTTCCGTTCAGCTACCGAGCCCAGATCCTCCGCCGCTTCCATCATTTCCAGGGCTTTTTCTTCCTGGCGGGCCTGCTGCGCCCGCAAATTTTGCACCTCCTGCTGTATAGCGTTTAACTCTTTGGCGTTCGTCACGCTCCCATTGTACAGGCGCTGCTCCTGCTGCTTCAAACGCCGCTCCACATCTTCCAGCGCCCACTCGGCATCCTTTTGCGCCTGCAGGCCGCTGGCAAGCTGTTGCTGCGCGCTCTGCGCCTCGGCGCGTACCCTTTTCAAAAGAGCTGTGCTCTGTAAGGTACTGGCCAGCGCCTGCTGTTCAGCCACCAGGCGATCTGCCTCAAGATCGAGCTGTTGCAATTGAAAGAGAGCCGCCGTAATGTGTGTCGTGCCCATCGATTAGACTGCACTCCTTTCGAGCTTCCGACATCGCTTTTGTGTTCCATCTCAACAAAACTTCTCAAATGAGAACGTCCCTGTAGTGATTACCTCTGGCGAAAAGGTACTGGCGGGTTTCGGGCATTCTCTCTCTCGAAAAGCTGTGTTGATGATGTATTAGCTGTAACTCTCATTGTACAATTCTGGTTACACTAACAACAAGTAGTTCTCTTAACCTCAGCCCTCTTAACACACTTTTTGCCTGCTCATGATCCTTTCTTAATCTGAAGCGGCTATGCTACAATGTATCTAACCCAGAAAGGTGCTCCGGGAGCGCCTGATATTCCTTTCTCAGCCAGATTACAAGAAACGGAAGAGACATATCATGCAAATAATTCGCTGGTCGGAGACCGAGACGCCGGATGAGCAGGAGCTGCGCAGGCGCATGCAGCGGGACGGCCTATCTCCTTACAGTTGGTCCAACGCGCCTGGCGATACTTACGCCGTTCACAGCCACAGCTATGAGAAGGTGCTCTACTGTGTGCGTGGCTCGATTCGCTTTGTGCTGCCAGATCAGCCAGCGGCGCAGCAAAACGTCGACCTCGCGCCAGGCGACTGTATGGTTCTGCCCCCCCATGTGCGTCACAGCGCCTATGTTGGCCCCCACGGCGTGACCTGTCTGGAAGCCACCCGCCAAACAAGCACATCTATTTCAGTGTGAATGGCCCGATTTTTCCTCCTCCCAGGTCGTTCACATTGAAATATGTGATATACTGAAAAATCTTTGGCGAGCTGGCAGCAATGTGCTGGCTCGCGTTCACCATTGGGCATCCTTCATCTTTATTCAGAGGAGAAACAATCTTTATGCAAGCCCCGGAGCGTCGGCAGGCGATCATTGTTCTCGACTATGGTTCTCAGTACAGCCGGCTGATCACCCGCCGCGTGCGCGAGTGTCATGTCTATAGCGAATTGCTTCCCGCCACTACTACTCTCGCGCAACTCCAGACCAAAACTCACCTGGATATCAAAGGCTTTATTCTTTCCGGTGGACCTTCGAGCGTTTATGATGAGAACGCGCCCTCCTGCGATCCCGCGATCCTGGCCAGCGGTCTGCCCGTACTGGGCATTTGCTATGGGATGCAGGTCCTGGCGCACCAGCTCGGTGGCCATGTTCACCTGACTACCGGCCACCGCGAGTATGGTCCCGCGACTCTAGAAGTATTGCCAGAGGCGCTGCTCAATCCCGCCCTGGCTCGCGTCTTCAACGGCATCAGCGCGACCCCTGCCCAGACCGAGTACCTGGAGCCGCCCGCGACCCCGTTGCGCCTGCCTGTGTGGATGAGCCACGGCGATAGTGTTGATCGCCTGCCGGAAGGCTTCCATGTCCTGGCCAGCAGCGAGAGCAATCCTGTCACGGCCATGGCCAACGAGCATGGCCTGATCGGCCTACAGTTCCACCCGGAGGTCACACACACTCCGCAGGGCAAAGAACTGATCAATAACTTCCTTACCCTGGTCTGCGGCTGCCTGCCCTCCTGGACGCCCGCCGCGGTGATCGACGAGGCCGTGGAACAGATCCGCCGCCAGGTTGGCTCCGAGCGCGTAATCTGCGGACTCTCCGGCGGCGTTGATTCCGCCGTGGCCGCGCTGCTGGTTCACAAGGCTGTGGGCGATCAATTGACCTGTATCTTTGTGGACAACGGCTGTATGCGCGCGGGCGAGCGCGAGCAGGTAGTCGAGACCTTCACCAACCATCTACATATCCCCTTGCGCGCGGTTGATGCCAGTGCCCGCTTCCTGGCGCGCCTGGAAGATGTTAGCGATCCCGAACAGAAACGCAAAATCATCGGTGAAGAGTTTATCCGCGTCTTCGAGTCCGAAGCTGAGCAACTGGCCGAGGACGCGCCGATCAACTTCCTGGTTCAGGGCACGCTCTACCCCGATGTAATCGAGAGCACCAGCCACGACACCGCCGCTACGGCCACGCGCATCAAAACACACCACAATGTCGGCGGTCTTCCTGAGGAGATGGTCCTCAAACTGATCGAGCCGCTGCGCATGCTCTTCAAAGACGAAGTACGCGAAATTGGCCTGGCCCTTGGGCTGCCTGACGAATGGGTCTGGCGCCATCCCTTCCCTGGTCCCGGCCTGGCCATCCGCGTCATCGGCCCGGTCAGCAAAGAGCGCCTGGACATCCTGCGCGCCGCCGACACCATCGTCATCGACGAGATCCGCAAGGCGGGCATTTATAAAACGCTGGGCCAGGCCTTCGCCGTGCTCACGCCCGTGCAGAGCGTCGGCGTAATGGGTGACTACCGCACCTACGCCAACCTCCTGGCCGTGCGCGCCGTCACCACCGGCGACTTCATGACCGCCGACTGGGCCCGCCTGCCCTCGGAACTGCTGGCGCGTATCTCTCACCGCGTCGTCAACGAAGTCCCCGGCGTCAACCGCGTGGTCTATGACATCACCTCCAAGCCACCCGCCACCATCGAATGGGAATAAACTGGAGGCAAGC
>DASVMX010000598.1:0-2852 GCA_036384215.1 Ktedonobacteraceae bacterium
CGCGTAGACCAGGGTCAATATAGGAAGAAGCCAGGGAATACCACCGAGCAAGCCGAAAAACAACCCGATTGCTCCCCAGACCAGGGCGGCGGGAAGCACGTAGGTCCCAAGAGAGAAAGCAGTCTTGAAAGCGTACCCTCTCACGGAGGGCGACGCGGCAACGGTTGCCGCGTTAAACCCTCAAGGAGTTGCCTGCTTTTCGCTCCCTACCAGTGCAGCCAGGCCAATGGTACTGCAAATGGGCACAAAGCTAAATTGTCGCTGCCAGATCAGCAGCACAGTCGCTACACAGCCTCCGGCCAGCATGCTCGTGGCCAGCAAAAGCCGCACCGCGCGCTTCGCGCTCCAGGCATCCCAGGCGTCAATCATACCAGAACGTTCCCAACGCCAGCTCGCGCCAGTTGCTCCATTTCGTTTTTCACATCAGCCGCGGTACAACAGTTCGCGCAAATGATGGCACTGCGGCAGGTACACTTGTGATTACAGTGCAAACACTTGCAGTCAGTACAAATTCTATACCCTTTCCCGCACGTGCCCAGACCACTACAGGAGACCCATTTGCCCGTCTTATAATTGCACCAGCCCCCACAATCTCCGCTATGACAGATCACACAGTTAGTAGGACAGTTGTGAGGAGGACAGGGATGGCCAATATGGTCACAATGGTGCCCTGTCGTCCAACAATCATCGCAGGTGCAATGACAGGAAGCCTGAGCTTCACCAACACCTACAATCTGACCAAGGGTCGCAGCGGCAACGCTGGCAAAGATCCCTTTGACAGCCATCCCCGCCATTTTGCGGCGATTGAGCATACGCGCGAATGACTCTGACCAGACGCTGACGCGCTTGTCGAATTCCTCCAGCATGTTATGCCTCCCAGTAGAGAATAGACGCTTTCATTCTGTTTTACCAGGATGTGCTACAATATCTGTTCCTACAAAACGACCGATTCGCCAGCGATAGCACCACGATCTACTTTCCGCAGCATCTTGCGCAGCACAGCTTCATCACCAGCAATCTCCCTGGCTCGTACTTTACCCGCAGGATCAATTAGATATCCAAAGGGCGTCACACGCGTGCGGTAGAGCCGCGCTGGCACATCAATGCGCACCCTGCTGATGGCGACAGCTTCAGTCTGAAAGGCCTCGGCCAGAGCGATTTGTGCTGGCTCAGCCGTGGTTGCGACGATGACTCGCACGCCCTGCTCCAACTTCGGGGCCATTTTCTCCAGTGTGCGCAGTGTGTCCTGACAACTGGCGCAGGTCGGGTCAGCGAAAACAAGCAGAGACCAGCTCCCCTGTGGCTCAAAGCGAGCTGCAAGCCCGGCGCTGGCCTGGCCATTCACTCGCGTGTACTCGAAAGCTGGCGCTTTCTCCCCAACAGGTAGCCCTTCTCGCTCAGAACCGGCATCTTTGAGCCGCTGTAGATAACCGACCTGGCGATACATCACAATGATGAGAAAGCCCAGCGCAAAAAGCAGAACCCACTGGCTCACTACCAGCCAGGTGGGAAGCGTAATATCAGCAAAAATAGTACTCATCAGGACGCGCTCTCTTTCAGTATGGCCAGGGTCTTCGCTGCTTGAGCCGCCGCCAGAGCAAAGAGGAGGAAGCCAGCGACCAGCAGAAGATTCATCCCCAACCCTCCTCCGTTGACACGAGCAAGACCCGCCTGCTCTCCCACGAAAACCAGCGCCGCGCACAATGTCAATAGCAGACTACGAAGCAAACCACGCCCGCTAAACTGTGAGTCACTCAAGGTTCCAAAACAACGGCACGTCACGTTCAGCCTCCGGCTCAAGGCAACCACAACCACCAGACTGAAGCCGCACATCAGCACCAGCATCACCCCGCTGATAAGCTGCGGCCAGAGACCGCTAATCGCCGCAAGTCCTGATCCCAGTTCGAGGAGGGGCGTGGCAAGAGCAAGACCGCGCACCAGCCAGGGCGGGCGAACAGGCAAGCCGATGCCTCGCAAAGTGAGCGCGAAACTGCGCGTATCGGCCAGTTTGGCAGCCCCCGCTGCCACCAGTACCGCGGCCAGCACAGCACGCATCAGGAGAACTGCAACCTGGAGAAAATCCTGCATCAGTTTAGCCCTCCTGCGTCAGCGCAAACGCCCGAATCATACGCCACGCGTGAAATAACTCGCTCTCCGCGTTAACCAGCCCAACCCAGCGCACCACCCCGAAGGGATCAAGGAAGAAAGCAAAAGGCATGACTCGGACACGGTAGCGCTGATAAAAAGCCTGGTCAACCGCAACAATGGGTATCTGGAGATCAAGTCCCTCCGCTGTAACCGCGTTGCTGATCTGGTCTTCGTCCGAGAGGATGACGACTTCCAGATCCTGGGCGTCGCGCGCAAGGTGACGCATACCCTCAATGAGTTCAGGAAAAGCGACCAGCGCCCGATTGGCAAAAACGAGGAGTTGCCAGTGATCGCCCGCGGGAGTGACGCGCAGATGTCCCTCCAGATCGGGCAAACTCCAGGCAGGGGCCGCGGTCCCCGGCGGAAAACCATCCCTGGCAATGCCGACAGCGCTCCCCAGACGCGCCAGGCCGGTCCGCACAATCGCCAGCAAAACCAGAGCAACACACGCGAACTCCACGCCCAGAAAGATGACACCAAGAGCAACATTCATAATAGCCCTCGCTCATACAATGGACCAATAAGAGACGCGAAAAGGGTTCTTGCAAAGAGATAATGTGCTTACATAGTTTTATGAAAAATCGCGTTTCTATACAACTATGTTATCTATTACGTACCATACGGTAGGGTAAAAGTCAAGCTTTGCCTGACACGAGGTAGGGTTTATGCGTTCTCGTCAAAAGCAGGGGTGCAGGGGACGGCGA
>DASVMX010000599.1:0-3145 GCA_036384215.1 Ktedonobacteraceae bacterium
CCCTCCTTCTTTCACCAGGGCTTACAGGTCCACAGGCCACCAGAGAATGGCCGAGATGGTATCCAGAGGTGGTGAACTCCAGGTGCGATCTGGCTGCTCGCTCAGCCAGTTTACCAGCAGTGCTCGCAGTTCCGCGCGCACGCGCGGGCTGTCTTCCAGAATTAGTTGCTCGATCAACTCGTCTTCGGCCTCCTGCATGGATGGGTATTTGAGTGCTAATGGAGCGCGCACTACCTCGACCCGCGCGTAGACGCCCAGCTCATAGAGTACGTCCAGCGCGTGAATATAGCCCGGTGGCAGCCGGCGCTCGTCTCCATGAAAATGCCGCCAGAGTGAAGCTGTCAGGGTGTCGATGTGTGTAGCGCGCAGATAGAGGTAGCAGGCTTTCCGGGCAGCGCTGCGCAATTTCTGGAGAAACGGGACAATATCCAGTATAGGATAGAGGACATGGCTACAGATCACCACGTCGGCTTGCAGCCCGGCCAGCGCGTCCTCCCAGCGTGATTGCACGGCGGAGATATTGGTCGCGCCGCTCTCCTCGATGGACTCGCTCAGGTAGCGCAACATCGTCGCGTTTGGATCGAGCGCGGTCACGTGCCGGACCAGCGGGGCCAGCGCCAGCGCAAAGCGACCCGTACCCGCGCCAACGTCCAGCACGCTATCCTGTGGCGTAATGCGCGCGCTCAGATAGGTGTAAAAAGGATCAGCGAGCGCACTCTCACGTGTAGCGCGGTGAAAACCGCGCGCGCGCCGATCCCAGAAATCAGCGCTGGTCCGGCCCAGGCGCGCGTAAGCGGCGTCCATCTGCGACGCGCGCGCCTGAATCATTTCCCGCCAGCGTTCTACGGCTGTCTGCATTGTGCTCCACTCAGGCTTCGCTTGAAGCCAGAATCTTTTTCTTCATCGTCTCAAAAAACTGGGCGGTCAGACGATCAGCCGCGCCGTTGATCAGGCGCGCACCCACGCTGGCTATGGTTCCGCTGACCACCACGTTGGCCTTCCAGTCCATCTGCGTCTCGTTCTCGCTCAGAGGCGTCAGATGCATATCCCCGCTCAAATCAACCGCGCTGCCCGGCGCCTTCCCACGCCCCTTGACCATCATGCGCTCCGGCTCCTGAATTTCTGGGCGCGTCACATCCAGCACAAATTTGGCCTTCACCGGACCAATCCCCACGTTGACCGTCGCCTTCCAATGCTCATCCCCCAGCACCTCCAGGCTCTGAAAACCCGGCGCGCATTCCGCGACATTATTCACATCCATGAGAAACTCCCACACCTTCTGAAGAGGCGCAGCCATCGTCTGAGTACCTGCAAATTCCATGCTCATACTGCTTCTCCCTTTCGTAACCGTGGCATTAATCTGCGGCAAAATAAGAATCAGCACCTATCTTGCTCTACCAATGGCGAAAATATCAGCGGCAGACAGGGCTGTTGCCTCTTCATCATATCACAGAACATCGCGCCAAAAAGGCGGCACGGGGAGATTGTCAGAGGATGGTTGTGGGCCCACAATCATCCTCTGACAATCTCCCTTTCTCTGACATGAAATAACCGGCATAATATGGGGTATTCCATTGCTCCATGGATGCTCCATGGGAAAATCGGAAATTGCAGCCTCAAGATGGCTCAATGAACAATGGGTGAGATTGTTTATCGAGGGAATACACAAGAGTTGCGGCTCCAGCACGGTTGTTAATTGACCCGGCAAAAGATGGCTTTCAGGTAGGAGGTCTCTGGCATGGCGAGATGAATGGGATGGTCAACACCATGGGTGAATGCTTCGAGCAGTTGCACGGGGCGGCCCAGGCGCTGGGAACTCTGTTCCAGGGTGCCAAGCAGATCGTCCATGCCGACCGGACCGGAACAGGAACAGGAGAGCAAAATGCCCCCAGGGCGCAAGACTTGCATGCCAAGGGTGTTCAGGCGCCGGTAAGCTTTGAGCGCCTGCACGCGCGCGCCCTGAGTCTTGGCAAAAGCTGGTGGATCGAGCACAACTATGTCAAACTGCTGGCCCTGCTGCACGGCTTCATCCAGATAATCAAAGACGTTGGCTATATGAAATTCGTGGGCGCCGGGGTCGAGGCCGTTGAGAACGAAGTGCTGGCGCGCGGCTTCGATGGCCGGCGCGGAGATGTCTACGCTGGTAACCTGGCTGCCGCTAAGGGCCGCGTACACCGAGAAGCCGCCGGTATAGCTGAAACAGTTGAGCACGCGCCCGCTCCTGGCATACTTGCGCAGCGCCTCGCGTTTGTCGCGCTGGTCGAGGAAAAAGCCGGTCTTCTGCCCTTCCCACGGGTCAACAGTGAACAAAACGTTATTTTCGCGAATAGCGACCTGCGTTGGCACCGCTCCAGCGACTACCGCGGGCTCCTCCACATCCATGCCTTCGCGCTGGCGCGCCTGCCCGTCGTTGCGCAAAAGAACGCCGCGCGTGCCTGTCACGTTCACCAGCGCCTCGATGACCGCTGGCCACAGCCGTTCCATGCCCAGTGTGTGAATCTGTGCCACCAGTATCTCAGCGTAACGATCAACCACCAGACCAGGCAGGCCATCACCTTCAGCATTGATCAGGCGGAAAGCGTTGGTGACATCAGGGGAAAATACCTGGCGCAGCGCGGCGGCTTCCGCGACACGCCGTGCCAGAAACGCCTCGCCAATCTCTTCTTCGCGATCACGCGTTAAAATCCGAATGGCGATATCGGTGCGCGGATTATAGTAGCCGCGCGCCACAAACTGGCCGGTCGCGGACTTCACATCTACCAACCCACCGGGCTCGATCCAATGGGGCGGCTGCTGGAGAGCACCAGAAAAGATCCAGAGGTGCCCGTTTTGCAGGCTATCCTCTTTTCTTGGTTTCAGGCTGGCTGTAGGATAATGAACGGGTGTTAACACAAGATTTCTATTCCTTCAAACAAGATCTTTCCGCCTATTATCTCATAGCAGACAAGCCTTCTATAAGTTTCTCTCTTTTGACCCAGGGCGATGTAAAAATCCACTCTCGCCGCCTGCGGCGGCAGGGCTGTTGCAAGATCTTTCTCTTCCCCACCCGCCCACCCCAAAAGGAGAGAGAAGCGGGGACTGGCTCCTTGTTCCGAGCGGGCAAGTTGCTTGATCGCAGCTTTCTTCGCCCGCTCGGAAAGGAAGC
>DASVMX010000600.1:0-8082 GCA_036384215.1 Ktedonobacteraceae bacterium
CCTGCCTCAGGTTATTCTTGAAGGATTGCGTTGATTTTTGCCCCGATGGTTTCGGCGGTGGGAAAGAAAGCGAGCTCTTCGGGACCATTGTAGGGAGCCGGGGGAGCTGGCAGAGCCGAGACGAAGGCCGGCGTGCTATCCAGGTCGTAGAAGCAGTTCTGGACAACCCACGAGTGGAGATGGCGGCCAAAGCTGGTCAGGTCGATTTCTTCTGTGACGATCAGCACGCGATTGGCTTCCTGAACTGCCGCGCGAACGGTCTCCTTGTCGAAAGGAGCCAGTGTGCGCAGGTCGACAATTTCGATTGCGCCCCCCTGGCGATTGACGATATCGGCTGCGGCGGTGCAGGCTTCCAGCACCATCGTGCCCCAGGTGAGAATTGCGAGCTGACTGGGCCCATCGCCAATGCGCAGGCGGCGGGCCTTGCCGATGGGCAGGGTATAATATCCTTCTGGTACATACCAGTATTCCGCCATAGCCTGAATCAGATTGCCCTGGCTATCCTTTGGCGGCTCGGAACGGTAGAGGCGCCCGCGCTCCAGAAAGGTCACGGGAGATTGCGCCCTGCTCGCTTCCAGGAGCAAACCTTTGGCATCGAAAGGCGTGGATGGGCAGATGGTGATCATGCCTGGGATGGAAGTGAACCATTGTTCGCCCGCGTTGGAGTGGCCAAAAGCGCCGCCGCCAGCGCCGCCGCTGGAGATGGGGCCGCCGCCGCCGCTGCCGGATTTGGTGCGGATAATCAACGGCATATGCCAGCCGCCATAGGTCTGGTAAAGGATGCGCGCTGCCAGGCGAATGGTCTGAGTGGCCGATTGATGGTAATCGACAAACTGGATTTCCGCGCAGCGCGCCTTGCCATCGGCCAGGCCCGCGCCCGCGGCTATACCCACGATCACCTGCTCATTCAGCGGGCTGCTGATCGCGCGCCCGGGGATTTCATTGATCAGAGCGGCGGTCGCGCCAAAGACGCCGCCTTTGGGGCTGCCCACATCCTGGCCATATACAAAGAAGCCTTCATCGCGTCGTGCCAGCTCTAAGAGCGCCTCGTTAATCGCGGTCAGCATGGGTAACTGGCGCTTCGCCCCGCGCGGCGAATTTTCTTGCCAGACCGGAACCTCGATCACCTGCTCTATGGCTCGCGAGCCCTCGGCCTCCGGCTCTTTCAGTACCTCGGCCTCAGCGCGCTCGATCTGGCCCTTGATCTCTTTGCGGATGCGCTCGATCTCGTTTTCCTGTAAATAGCCGTGTTCCACCAGCCAGCGTCCGAAGTTTTTCACGGGATCTTTCGTGGCTGTGGTGGCTTCAATCTCTTCTTTGGTGCGATAGCTCTTGATATCCGTACTGCTGGAATGGGGGTCGAGCAGACCCAGGCGCAGATGAAGCAGAGCCGGTCCTTTGCCCGCGCGCACGTATTCAGCCAGGTTGTGCGTTGCCTCGTAGACGGTCAGCGGATTGGTGCCATCGACTTCCTCGGCATAGATGCCACCGCCCCTGGCCCATTCGACTAGCGAGCCACCCCACTGGTGATCAGACGAGGTAGTAATCGCCCAGCCGTTGTCTTCAATCACCATCAGCACGGGTAGTTGATGGACAGAAGCCTGGCGGAAGAGCGTGTAGAAATCGTTGGTAGCCGCGGCTCCATCCCCGCCAGTGTAGAGGATGATCTCTGATGCTTTATGACGTTGCAGAGAGAAAGCCACGCCGCCGGCAAAAGGTGCCAGGCCACCAACTTCGCTCATTCCTGGTAAAATGCGATGCTTTTTGCTGCTATAGTGCGACGGCATATTGCGCCCCGAGTTCATTGGCCCGGTTGTACGCGAATACGCCTCGCGTAATGGAGCATAGATATCGCTGGTGCGTTGCAGCCACGCGGCCAGGTCGCGGTAATACAGCGACAACCAGTCCTCTGGCTGGAGTGCTGCCACGACAGCGGCCATGGTTTCGTGCCCTGCGCAGCCGATATAAAAAGGAAAGCGGCCCTGGGTTTTGCGTGTCTTCAACACGTCATTCATGACCCGGGCCGTCACCATTGTACGGTAAAGCGCGAGCATGTCCAGCGGCTCTGCTGTGGCACGCTCTTCCGTTGTACGGGTATTAACTGTCATATACCTGCCTCCCTCTGTCCGCGTTGACCGGTTGGGCCTGGTTGGTTGAACTGTAAGTTGTTGCTTATCCATGTAAGATCATTATAAAACCAGGACTAACCAAAATCAATGCAGTCGTTTTCGCCAGGGGCTCTGGCCAGGTGGACCTGGCGTCTCTGTTCCTATCCTGACAACCGATGATATAGTATAATTTGCAGTGTCCTCAACGCGGATTGTCAGCAAGTTTTGCCGGGTCGCCTGCGCCTTGAGGGATTGTACAATGGGAACGCCGAAAAGGTCAAGTGACATTGCGGGGCCGGTTCACGAGAAGAATTGTGGAGTACATGGGATTTCGTCTGGAGAAAAGCGCGCCAACGGGAGAGCAACAGGATCTGCTCAGAGCGATGTACGCGTATATGTTGCGCGCGCGCCTGGTAGATACCGCTGCCTGGACCGCGTATCAACAGGGGCAACTGGGTTTTGTCGCGTCCTGTCGTGGGCATGAAGCAGCGCAGGTGGGCAGCGCGCTGTGCATTGAAGTTGGTCAGGATTTTACCCTGCCTTATTATCGCGACCTTGGTGTAGTGCTAACCATTGGTATGACGCCTGAGGAGGTTTTTCGCACCTATCTCCAGGCCCGCCAGGTATCCACTTTAGCCGTGCAGCAAGAGACGCTTCAGGCCGCTGCTAAGCAGGAAGCAGAAGACGAACAACAGCCGCGCCACCCCACGCGCCCGGTCGCGCATTGGGGCTATCATAAACATAATCTCGTCACCGCGCCAGCGCCTGTGGCCACGCAGATCATGCACGCCGCGGGCATAGCCTTTGCCTGTAAACTGCGCAAGTCATCCGCCGTCACTATCGCGTACTGCGGCGATGGTGCGACCGCCGAGCCTGATTTTCGCGAAGGCATCACCTTTGCTGCACAACATCAGCTCCCCGCGCTTTTTATCTGCGAACAGGATAGCTCGCCTGATCGTCCATCCACGCTCAGCGCCCTCTCGTTGCCAGCGGGCCTGCACTACGAACGCGTTGATGGCTCTGATGTCCTGGGCGTCTACATCGTTACCCAGGAAGCGCTTCAACGCGCCCGCGCCGGTCACGGTCCCACCCTGCTCGAAATCACCGTCACCCGCGCCACTCCCGTTTTCCTTGCCCTCACTCCCACTCACGATCCCCTCACTCGCTGCCAGCAGTTCCTCCAACAACTCAACGCCTGGGACGAAACCTGGGCCAGCGAACTGGAGTCCCGCCTACGCCAGGAAGTTGAACAGGCGCTTGCAGATGTGCTACTCAGCGGTATTGATTGTAATTTGCCAAAACTGGAGTAAAATAAAAGTAATAACTTCGTTCCATTTACTCGAAAAGACCTGTTTTCCGCTGTTTTATCTATCATATTACCGCGCGCCATCCTGATGCCTGATACGGCTTGCGGGGCAGGCTTCAATCAGGCCAGCCCCTGGTCCTGTTCTGTGGTGCTACGCTGGTCGCGCAAGAGAGCCTGTGGCTGGTTGAGCAGCGCGTCGGTAATGCGCTGGAGATGCTTGGGAAGTAGCTTGACCGGCAAATCGTGAACCGGGAAAAAGCGACTCTCGTCGATATCGTCGTCATCTACGGCTCCGAGTGTGCCGCCGACGATCTGGCAGCGGAAGGCGAGGACGATCTCCTCTTTCAAGGGCTTGGAGTAGACCCCTACCAACTGCCCAACCTCGATCTCCAGGCCAGTCTCTTCGCGTACCTCGCGGCTCAGGCCTTCCGCGACGGTTTCGCCTGGATCAACGGCTCCGCCCGGCAGATTCCACCAGTCGATGGCGCGGCGATGCGCCAGCAGCACACGTTCTTCCTCGAAGATCAGCGCGGAGACGCTAACGCGAAAGCTGTGTGTCTTGTCCTGTACCTGTTCTGTCACCACTTTTTCCTTTGTTGCTTTCAGCTTACAATCTGTAGAGAGTATACGCGGTATCATGTAACACCTGGCGGGCAAGCTGGTAGGCTTGTTGTTCGTCTATTTCGTCTTGCTCAACCATTTCATCGAGTACCTGGCCCAGAACGCTGCGCCCGCGAATGGCCGCGGCCCAGTGCATTTCTGGCAGGAAGATGCCATCCGAACTATACATGAGCTTGCTGGCGGGCGCAACCCCCAGCGCCTGGCGTGTGAAGGCCAGCATCTCCAGCCTGTCAACAAAGGGGATGGTATAGGAGAGGTCAAAATAGACCTGCGGGTAGACGGAGGCGAGATAGGCACCCAGTTGAGTGTAAGGATAGCTTTCGTGGAGGAGCACAATTGGCATACCCTCGTACGCGCTATTTTCCAGCATCTCGCGCAGTTGGAGCGGGTTGCCCAGGCGCATATCGGTGTCGCTATCGCCATAGCCAGTGTGGAACTGAACCGGAATATTCTGCTCGGTGGCCTGGAGAAAAGCGATATGCAGGAGATAATCGATGAGTGGCTTGTGCTGAATGCGCAGTTTTCCTTCGCGAATAGCCTCGCGCGCTTCGCGAAACGAGGCCACCGCCTGGTCTTTACTCCATTGGAGGATGTTCAATCCGGTGCGATAAGCGACAATGCTTTTGAGCGCGACATAACCGTGGATGCGTAGATTGGACAACTCGTGTTGATAACGCGTCACCAGCTCGTCAAAATCGTCGAACTCGACGACCAGCCTTTGCATCAGCGTCTCCAGGCGCAACATGCGCGCTGTCCGGCAATGGCCGAGCTGTCCCATCTGCTCTGGTGTATAGCAGCGCTCTGGCTCCGGGTGGGCCTCGTCGAGAATCAACACATCTATTCTGGCCGCGCGATAGAGATGCTCGACCAGCGTGTCTGCGTCCAATCTGTGCCGGGCTTTGAGGATCTCATCTTCATCGCTTTTACTCTTACAGCCAAGGTGCATGGCAAGCTGGCGCAGCATCCAGAGATAATAGACGCTACAGGCAACATGTTGCTCGGCGAAGGCTGGAGCGCTTGCCTCGGTAAAATACGCGCGATATTGCAGCGTATCGAATTGTTGTTCTCGCAAGATGGGATGGCAGTGGTTATCTACCACCGGAAGACTGGTCAGGTCGAGCATGCGTGTTCCCTCTCGCCGCGAAAATAGCCCTTATCTCCTTTTTATGGCGGAAACAAAGGCGCCAATTGAATATGCAACCATTGTAGCATTGCTCCTGCCTGATTGCCAAATAAGCAGGTGTGGGCGGTTCCGCCACTTCTCGGGGGCGAGAAGTGAGTTAATGGCGAGCGTCTTTTTGAGGATGCCAAAAACGAATATATGGGCATTTTCACTGAGAAAGATTTTGTACTTTGGAGCGGCTGTTACGTATTAACAGTAGAGAAGTTGGAAGACTTTCTGGTTGGAAATGAGGAAAATAATGAATAACCGAAGCAAACAAATCTCTCGCAAATTGTGGCGGCAAGGAGCATTGGCAAGCCTGAGCGCGCTCTGTCTGTTTCTGCTTTTGGCTTTGCCGACGTTTGCGAGTACAGTGTCTATCTCGGATCAGGCCGGTGTTCTGGATCAGGCCAGGGTGCGTAACTCCGCCTCTTCTTTAGGATATCCACTGAATATATATACCGTGAACAATTTTAGTGGTTCAACGAGCAGCTTTGATCAGCGTACAGCCAGCCATCTTACAAGCAGTAACCTGATTGTGATTTCTATCAGTACCAATCTGCACCACATGGCTGTTGTCTATGGAAAAAGTGTGCCATTAGGGAACGGGGGCGCTGATAGCGCGAAAAATGCCTTTGTCAGCAGCTATAAGAGTAATCCTGGAGATTATACCGCGGCGACAGTCAGCAGCATTCAATCGCTGGAAAGTTCGCTCGGATCATCCAGTTCTGGCACAAATGGAGAAGGGAATACAGCCAGCAGCGGGTTTAGCGCCTTTGCCCTCGTAGGTGGTTGTCTGATTGGCTTGCTGGTGCTGGGTGGACTCTTCTTCCTGATCACCCGCAGCGCCCGCAGGCGTGGCGGTGGCTTTTTTAACCGCCAGCCTCAATACATTGATCCCAACTACGGGCAGGGATATCCGCCGAACTACGACCCGAATTATGGCCCAGGTTACCAACAGCGCAGCGGCATGAATCCCTGGGCCGCCGGTGGCTTGGGAGCCGCCGCTGGCGGCCTGATTGGCTATGAACTGGGCAAAGAAGCCGGCGAACGCGAGTCTCGCAGAGATGACGACTACTATAATGGCGGTGGCGGCAACTTCGGTGGCGGCTCCAGCGGGGACTTTGGCGGAGGTTCCAGTGGAGGGTTCGGCGGAGACTTCGGTGGCGGTTCCAGCGGTGATTTTGGCGGCGGCGGTGGTGGCGATTTTGGCGGCGGCTCCAGCGGCGATTTCTAAGCGAACAGACCACGACATTACATGTATCAGTGCATTTAAAAAATGAATAGCTCTTGAAGCCGTGAAGGCCGCCGCTCCATTCACGGCTTCTGGCAGCATGGCTGTCTTATCTTGACGCTCATGAAACGATGCTCGCGATCATCCTGGTTTTCGCCAGCCGCTTTCTTATGTTATACTGTGGTATACAGATAAACTGCTCAAAAATGGATTGGGAGCAAGTTGATCATGATTCGTGGTCCCTGCTAACTCTTACCTCTCGCTATAGAAAGGTTTACCGGTTCCGGTGAATCCTTTGTCTACCGGCCAGTTCGCGCTGGTCTTTTTCCTCGTGCCCGTGGGCCGCCGCCTTCTCTGAATTTTGTGCTCGATTGCTCACATGTATTCAGAGAGGATATGATCTTTTATGTTTTTGCGCTACACTTATGCTCGTTTGCGCGCCGGCTCATTGGCTCGTCCGGTTTTGTTGTGTATGGGGTTGTTGGATGAGTTGTTGACTGGTTTCCCTACTATTGCTTTGCCTCTGTTGCGCGATCGCCTGGCCTTGAGTTATGCTCAGGTGGGATTTCTTTTTACTGCCGCGGTGCTGGCCGGGATGGTGATCGATCCGTTTGTCAATCTGTGGAGCGACCGCGGCTCTAAAAAGCCCTGGGTCCTTGGTGGACTGGTGCTGATTGCCTTGACAACTCTGCTCATGGGTCATCTCATGAGTTATCCACTTCTATTGCTGGCTTTTATGGTCTGGTATCCGGCGAACGGCGCGGGCGTTGGACTGGCTCAGGCGGTGTTGATTGATTTTTCGCCCTCAGATGCAGCACGCACGATGACGCGTTGGACCCTGCTGAGCAGTGTTGGCGATTTTCTTGCGCCACTGGTCGTGGCAGCGTTTGTTGCTCTTGGTTTCGGCTGGTCTGAACTGT
This sequence comes from Ktedonobacteraceae bacterium, assembly GCA_036384215.1. Classification (GTDB taxonomy): domain Bacteria; phylum Chloroflexota; class Ktedonobacteria; order Ktedonobacterales; family Ktedonobacteraceae; genus Paraktedonobacter. The sequence continues at coordinate 7,352 of DASVMX010000600.1, forward strand.
GCTGGCTGGGGGCAGCGTGCTGGTTTGGTGCAGCTATGATTCTCGCGCCGCTGCGTTTTCCTGGACAGCGTACCAGTTCGGAGACCGAGGAAGGTACTGAAGAGGAAAAACTGTCTATATGGCTGGCCCTGCGCGCGGCTCTACGTGATCCCCTGCTGCTGCGCTGGTCCGCGCTGACCCTGATTCCGAATATGCTGGACGAGGTTTTCCTGGGCTTTGTCGCGCTCTACCTGCGCGACGCGCTGCGCCTGGATGAAGCAATGATCGCCTTCATTCTCACGCTGCATATGATCGCCTCTTTTCTGGGGCTGTTTTTGCTGGACCGCGTGCTCAAGCGGCGCAAGCTCGCGCCAGTGCCGGCGCTGTTCTGGTTGTCGGTAGTGACCTTACTGGGTGTTGTAGCTTTGTTGCTTTTCCACGCGCTCTGGGTCGCGATTGGAGCGCTGTTTGTGATCAGTTTTTGCTGCGCGGGCTGGTATCCGCTGACCCAGGCCGAGGCTTATGCCCAGAGGCCGGATAGTTCTGGCCTGGTGCGCGTGGTCATCGGATTTGGCGCACCGTTTGAGATGGTCCTGCCCGGCGTAGTTGGCCTGGTTTCCGCCAGTTTCGGCGTGCTGGCAGGCCTGGGCGTGCTCGGCCTGGCGCCTGTACTGATGCTGTTGTTGCTGCCGTATCGGCGCTCGCGCCGGGAAACAGAATAGAACAGGGCAAACATCAGGTAGGGACGTGGG
>DASVMX010000601.1:0-13221 GCA_036384215.1 Ktedonobacteraceae bacterium
AGCACGCCCAGCGCCACCAGGATCGGCGCGATCACCGCCCAGGGATAGCCGAAACCGACCAGCCCCTCTAGCAGCGCACCCAGCGCCCAGGCCAGCAAAATCGCCTGCACGCGTACATCCGCTGTCGCCTGCCTGATCAGCCAGTTTTTGAGCGTGTCAAAGAGGCCAGTGAGCTTGAGAGTATTGAAAATTACGAGGCCCCAGAAAGTAATCCAGTCAACAGCCCACACGCCGTTTTCGCTGCCGATAAGATAGGACTGTAGCCCCTGGCTGAGCGGCATGTGCCAGAAAAAGAGCGCGACCAGCAGGGTCAAAACCGAGCCAATCAGCGTGGCCAGCCAGGCCGAAAGGCGGAATACCGCCAGGAGTACTAACAAGACAATAATGGGGATAAGTGCGGCCAATGTAGTCAGGCCGAGGTTGCCGAAGGGATCGAGTACCTGATTGAACATGCGCGAGGTTCCTCCTTGTGCGTGTTTCAACGACTTCAGTGTCTACGACAAAAGGTTCCCCCCTCTTCCGCTTTTCCTCCAGATACCTATAATTTTACATTATATACAGGGGTTTTGCTATCTTTTGTTTAGTCACTTGCAAAACTGCGCAAAAAATTGAAAGAACAATTTTGCAGTTCACGAAAAAAGACAGAAGAGTGTTACTGGTATGAGAGCCATTTACCCTGGCTCTCATACCAGTAACACTCTTCTGTCTTTTTTAGACACTCAGTTCTTGCAGGACCCAGTCGGGAATTTCCAGCGGGTGCTTGATGTCGGGGCCAAGCGGGGATACGTAGGGGTGGCCCTGGCGGCGGCGCTCGAAGTCGGCGCGCGCTGACTGGCGCAGTCCGGGATCGGTGAGGATGTCAATGCCGGTGGCAGTCAGCACGCGGGCAGCGTGGACTGCTCCTTTGAGGCCAATGCTCATGCCATGGCAAGCGGTCGCAGCCCAGGTGTGTACAGAGACGCCCAGCGGCATGGTTGGCATACCGCAGCCCATCGTTGGCGTATTCCAACTCACATCGCCCACGTCTGTAGAGAAGCCAAAAGTGGTGGTATCGGGCATCAGATTCTCAGGGGAGCTGGCCATACCCTGCGGTTCCACGCCAAAATTGCGCTGAATCTCCTCGGCAAACGCGACCTCCGCGGTGGTATACTCTGGCACACCGACGCGCTCAAGATGCACCTGCATCCGCTCGGCCAGCGGCTGATTGGGCAGCAGATCGTGAAGACCGGAGTAGACCAGCGCCTGGCCCCTGGTCTGGGTTGCCAGGGCCGCGCCCTCGACGATCTGCTTGATCCAGGCTGTGGACGCTTCAACGTGCGCGCGGTCGACATCCCGCACATAGAGCCGGACGCGAGCGTAGTCAGGAACCACGTTGGGAGCTTGGCCGCCGGATTCAACGACATAGTGAATGCGCGCCGTTGGCTCGACGTGTTCGCGCATGAGGTTGATGCCGTGCAGGCACAGCTCCGTGGCGTGCAGCGCGCTGCGACCCAGCCAGGGCGAGCCGCCAGCGTGCGCGGCCTTGCCGAAAAACTCGATCTTGATATTGTTGATGGCCGCCGAGCGATAATTGCTAATCTCTGCCTCCGCGCCTGGATGCCAGTGCAACGCGGCGTCCAGTTCGTCATACAGGCCCGCGCGCGCCATATAGATCTTGGCGCCCTCGGTCTCCTCAGCCGCGCATCCGTACACTCGCAGCGTGCCGGGCAATTGTCGTTCAACCATCAAGTTTTTCAGAGCCAGCGCCGCCCCGACAGCCGCGGAACCGAGCAGATTATGCCCGCAAGCGTGGCCGCTGGCCACCTGGTCCTTGCGCGCCTGGCGATATGGCACCGCCTCGTTGCCCAATCCCGGCAGAGCATCGTATTCCACCAGCACACCGAGCACTGGCGAGCCCGCGCCCCATTCCGCCACAAACGCGGTCGGCACATTCGCCGTTCCCCTGCTGGTAATCGTAAAGCCCCCGGTCTGCAAAATATCCATCACCAACCGCATTGATTTCACTTCCTGCAAAGAGAGTTCCGAGAACTGCCACAGATCATTGGCCAGCCCCTCAATGGTTGGCCGCACCTGCTCAACCGCCTGGTCGATAGCCTCAAAAGATGGTAATGTCCCCATAACTTCTGCTTTCTTGCTACGCGCGATCCCCGGACCGCGCCCGGAATCACGCAAAAACACGACAGAGAAATTATACACTACCTGGCTAAGTTGTATGGGATGCGCTAAACTAAAGTAAGTAGCCTTGAACAGCCTCTCATGCCAATCCGCCCGCCGCTCTCTACAAGCCTATCGCTGCCGTCAGTACTGTGGGGAAGCGCGAGCACTGACAGCAGTATTGTAATTGATTTCCTGCTTCCAGAAACGGTGGTCTCTCGGAAAGCGTGTTGCCGCTTTTCGGTGCGTTCGGAAGAATGACTTCACACGCACACGTTGTATTTGCAGCAGAGAGGAAAACAAACCCATGTCACTATCTCAAGAGCATCAACCCACCCTCAATTCGGTTGCTCCTCGTTTTCTTGTCGGAGATATGGAACAAGCTCTGGCCTTTTATGGGCAACTCGGCTTTGCGACCCCCTACCACGACGAGGGGTTTGCCATTCTCGAACGGGATGGGATCGCTTTGCAATTCAATGTCTCCGATCCAACACACGAACCACCAGAGGAGGGGTGCAGAGTGTGTTATATTGGCGTCACCAATATCGAGGCGTTGTATCAGCAGTACTTGCCAACGGGCGCGATTCGGTCTCCTCTCCAGGCGACATCCTGGGGGACGAAAGGATTTTGGCTCTGCGATCCCTTTCGCAATATCCTGATTTTTGAGGAGAACATACCCGAAGAGGAGAGCCGCATACGACAAGGAGCGTGAGGACACCAGTGATGGAACCAGAGCTACACAGAGAACCGCTGGCCGAGATTCCCCTGCTGGGTGGACAACTGACGCCTGGGATCGTGCGTGTCGGCACGACCGCGCGCAGGCCACCAAAAGATAACGCAGCCTTTGTCCACGATTGGTTGCTGTTCTTGGGGGACCAGGGCTTCCCGTTCGCTCCGCGTTTTTTGGGGATGGATGAACAGGGCCGAGAAATGCTGAGTTACCGGATAAAATGCTAATTTCAGAGAAAGTCAACAAGGAGAATGGCTCATGACTTTTCGTCTTTCTACACTGCTTCGTTGGTCCTTGATTACGGCATTGCTCCTGTTGATCCTCACCGTTGTCATAGAGGTCATCTCTTTCCCAACTGTGATTACCACTGCCGGTGTACAGGCGACTGTGTATCTTATCCTGTTTGTGCTGGCTCTGTTTATCTATAGCTGGTTTGCCCTCTTTCACACACGGGCAGCAACCCGAGCAGCGCAGATTGCTTTGCAAACGGGAACGCTGTGGGGCTTGTTCTGTGCAGCGGCATGGGTTATCGAACTGCTGGTTGCTAATGTGATACGTCCAGGAGGAGGATCCTTCTATCTCGTGCTGTACGATGGCTCGGCCTTCACAGGCTTTCTGCTCCCAGGACTGGCCAGCTTCCTCGCGGCAGTACGCTCCAGACAATTTCAAGCAGGTCTTCAAGCCGGTGTGCTCACGGGTATGCTGGGCGCAGTCGCGATTTTCCTGGCTTTCTTTCTCTTCTCAACTCTGCTTTTGCAAACTGGCCAGTCCGATCCCCAGACGCTCCGCGAGTTCGCACAGAGCGGTCTTCCCGACCTGAAGACCTACATTATTGGCGATTATCTCGCGGGTATGATTGCTCATTTGTGGATAGGCCTGGCTACCGGCTTCTTCCTCGGTTTGCTTGGCGGCCTGGGAGGAAAAGTACTCTTCCGGTGACCTGCGCGTGTCTTTCTCTCGAAGCAATTGTTTGCCGGGCAGCACCTGCTCCAGAACTGACTGCCAGGAATGGGAGGGGTTGTCGTACATCACAAATCCATAGCTCTCCTCACGAACCTCTTTGGAAAGAAGATGGATGACATCGGCAAGCAGGTGTGGGTCCGGCTCTCCGCTCACATACACGCGATGCCGGTTAGACGGAATCAAAATGGCCGTTCGTGGATTGGCAGGATCATCGACATAGACCCGGCCTTTCAGGCTTCCAGTGAGGACCGTCACCACTGCCAGATGGCAGGTTCTGTCCTCAAAGAGGGAATGGACGGACGCATAGGTGTCCGGCTTGAGCAAAAAAGACATTGGCTTCCTCGCCTTGATATTGAGACGAATACTCCCTGATCGAGTTCTCTCGATGGTGGTTCAGCACAAGGGAAGGTTTCTCAGGTGAACATCCCCCATCGCTTCCCCAGTGGCGTCAATACGCATGACAGGATACCATATCGCAGGCCCGGCAGGAAAGCGAAAGGCAGCATCTCGTTGCGCAAGTCGTGGGATTTATCACTCTACTCCAAGCAAGCGAGCTCTAAGCCCCCGAAGTCGTCAAGAGCCCCGGGGTGCCAGCGGCTCAGCGGGGTGAGTTGGATCTGCTTCGCCAGCCCATAGGCCGTGGCGAGGTCGCTGTCACTTTCCACAAGCGTGCGTCCGATCAGCAACACCGTGTTGTCTGGCGAGACGATCTGCTTCGCCCCATCCGGCACCTGTCCCTTCCAGCCTGGTCCGCTTATGAGATAGTTGCTAGCCTGCGTCCCGGTGGTGCGCCGGCCCACATAGGCGAAATCCGTTCCCCATAGGTCCGTCAACTGGATGCTGTAATAGCGGCCAGCCATGTCCGGCACGTGCAACACCTCGGGCCCTTTACTCAGATCGAGCCAACCAATGGTGTAGAGTGTGTCGTGGTTCCCGGTGCCCTCCAAGGCGTTGGACTGCGAGGGGGAAGCCAGGGTGGGCGCCGTATAGAGCGTATTGATGGGAATGCCAGAGGAACTGCCTGCGCTTATGCCGTGCTGGACAACCGCGTTCTCCAACCCGGTGTAGATGAGATGTGTATAGAGGTAGGGGTAAGCGAAGGCGCCGCCCCCCCACACGACCAGGGCGGTCACGGCGAAGGTGAGCAGGGGGACCTTCCACCAACTTCTGGTCCGGGCCTGCGAGGAGCCGGACGCGGACGCGCTCGACTGACTGTTCGGTTCGTTGTTTTCCCTGTTCGCCATTAGTGCACCTCCACGATAGGCGGCACGTGGTACGCGCCACTCAGAACGGCCGTGCCGGGCTGATAGACCCGGAGCCAGAGCTTGAAGTACCCGCCGGGGACCGGAAGCCAGTTCGACTCGTGACCAGCCGGGGCGGCCTGCTGGATGTAGATGTCAATGGAGCCGTCGGCGCCATGCACCAGACCTGACCGGTCGCTGACGCTGTAGCGATTGCTCGGATTGGCCACCATCTGGCCCTGCGGGTTGGTCATGGTCAGCGACCAGAAGGCCTGGTTGGGTGGCAGCCCTCCCGGCGGGAAGTGCAGGAGGTAGTCATGCCCTCCAGTGAGCGTCTGACCCGCCCCATCCACCGTAGCCGTCCAGTACACCGCCTCTTGCGGCAGGTTGACCATTGGGAGGGTCTGGGCGCAGGCGGCCTGCAGAAGGATGCCATTGCTGGCCTTGCCACATTGCAAGCTGATACTCCAGCCATTGGTCGTCGTTTGCATGGCATCGGCCTGGGCGTTAATGAGAAGACCGGCCGTGAGAATGGCCAGCACTGCTCCCGCGAGAATCCCCAGCACCGCGAACGCGAAGTTCAGGAGAAAAGCCCAGGCTCGATGTCTGGCCGGTGAACGAGGCAAGGGAGGGGACAGTGGGGTCCATCGCGGATCGACAACGGAGGTGGATGTGGCTGGCCTGGCAAGACGTCGTCCGACCAGACCCCCCAGAGCGCCCATGCCCGCTCCCAGACCAAGCTCTAAGGCGAGGGTCACGATCAGGCTGAGAGCGATGAGAACGACAACGATAGTGTGTAATATACCTGGCGAGAGATTCCCGCCACGCTGCTCGGCCTGATGGAGGGCCTGCGTGACCTGCCCATCGGTTGCGATTTGAACGATGGCGAAGATCGCCGCAATCAGACCTCCGATCAAACCCGCGACCAGTCCGACCAGCGCGCCGGTCCTTGCTCTGCCAGTCTGGCGAGCGGCGAACAGACCGATCACAAAAAACGCGATCAGCCATACGAGAACATCAAGGATCGTCTTGAGCGATCCAGGGAAGAGCAGTGAAATGGTGATCTGGATCACGCTCAGCACGACCCCACAGATCGCTCCCCATTTCCAGATGAACGCGGTGCCTCCCCGGCGCGTCATACCCTGTTCTTGCATAGGAATTCCTTTCCCCCATGTCTATTGCTAGTTGCAACAGGTATATAACAGATTGTTATGCACCTTCTGTTGAGGAATCTACCGCAAAACAACCAGGCTGTCTTCCCTCGAAAGAGTTATTTCGAGGGGGTCCTGTCGTCTTCATGAGGGAAGATGTGCAACGCACGCGCACGGGCCACGGCCTGGGTGCGATTCGTGGCACCCAGTTTGGTCAGGAGATGTTTGATATGGAGCTTAACGGTGTGCAGGCTGAGCACCAGGTGCTGCGCGATCTGCTGGTTGGAGAGGCCTTCGGCCACGAACTGGAGGACCTCGCGCTCCCGTGTGCTCAGCGGCTCAAAGGGTGACGAGAGGGATGCGGGTTTCGTCGTCGCAACGAGCCGGCTCTGCTGCACGGGGGCAATCGCTGCCTGGACTCGCTGAAGGTAGTCAGGCGAGGCGGTGGTAAACGGGGCCATCCGCGCGAGCAGGTGTGCCATCACTTCTCCCTCATCGGCAAACAGGCGCAGATAGCCTTCCGGTTCGGCTGCCGCGAGCATTGGCCCCAGGGTAGCCAGCGCCTGCCTGGTCTTGCCCTGGGCGTGGAGCGCCAGCGCACGCAGCATCTGGATCTCGATGCGCCGACCATGAGCATCTGTCCTCAGAGCGACCTCCAGCAAACGGTCCAACAGAATCTGTGCCTGAGAGAGCGCCAGAGCATTCGGATGGCCGCGGCCACGCGCGATCAAGATCCGCGCCAGGGCGACATAGCCCATGTAGCGACTCTTCCCCAGCGGGCTCGTGAGCAGGTCGTCATAGTGTAACCCACAGGTTGAGGCCCACTGCAAGGCCGGCTCGAGTTGACCGCAGGCGAGGGCAAGGCGGACTGGAACCAGAATCAGCGGGGCTTTCCTCGCCTGGGGAATCGGAAACTGCGCCACATCCAGGGCTTCGCTCTCCAGGATCTGTCTGGTCCGCTCGCTGTTGCCTTGCGCCAGGGCTACGCGCGCCTGTATCCCGAGTCCGAGCAGTGTCAGTTCAGGGGTAGGATGAGCAAGATCCAGGCGTGGAGCCAGTTCAAGGAGGTGCTGTGCAGAGGCCTCCGCTTCTTGCAGGCGATTCCACTCGTACAACAGGACTCCATAGCGCCAATGTGCTTGTGCCAGAAGCAGGGGTGGTGAATTGCGGCGTTGAGGCAACGAGTGCAACACATCCTCATAGAGCCGGCCCAGCTCACGTAATCGCCCCTGCTCCTCGTACAAACCATCGAGGCTCATGATGACCAGGAGATTGGGGCTGCTTCCATCAGCAGGCAAGGCTTGTCGCAAGGTCTGCTCTGAAGCCAGGAGATCCCCACTCAAACGATAGGCGGCCCCGAGAAGCACGCGCTGACGCCAGAGGGTGAACCGACTCCAGGCCGTTTCGGGTCCCGTGAGCGAACGCGTCATCTCCGCAGCGCGGGACAGCGCCTGCGGGATGTCACCCCGGGCCAGCGCCAATGTTGCCTGTTGCAGCGCCAGTTCCCGTTGCAGATCGGCCTGTGCCTCAGGATCATCCTTTTCATGCGTCTTGAGCAGCACCGTGAGGCGCTCGATGACCCTCTTCGGATCAGACGGCTGCGACGTGTGCAGGGGCCGGGTCCAGATCAAGGCGAGAGAAAGATATGCCGAGGCTGAGATCACCTCCTGGGGAAGTTGATCCAGCCAGCGGCCGAGGCGCACAAGCTTGCCTTGCTCCACCAGGGACGGCACCAACTCCTCCAGGAGGCGTGCCGCGTGGGGGAGGTCGGAAGCTCGCAAGGCGTATTCACAGGCGTCCTCTGTCCACCCGTGCTGTTCATACCAGCGACCGGCCCGACGATAGAACTCCGGCACAAGCGCTGGCTCCTGCTGCTGGAGCAGGATGCGCAGCGTTTCGGCGAAGAGCGGATGATAGCGATACCAGGTAGCGGTGTCATCCAGCGCACTGACGAAGAGGTTTTCCTGGAGCAGGGTTGCGAGCTTCCGCTGGCCACCAGACTCTCCAGTAACGCTCTCGCAGAGCGGTCCGGTGAGTCGCTCCAGGATGCTGGTCCGCAGCAAAAAGCGCTGCATCTCCGGTGGTTGCCGCAGCAGGATTTCTTCACACACATAATCCAGGAGAAAGCGATGAGTCACCCCCGTCGTGTGGAGCACTTCTGCAGCATCGATGTGCCCGCGTAGGGCCAGCGTCAGCAATTGGATGCCAGCAATCCAGCCCTCAGTCCGCTCTTCCAGCAGACGGATCGCTTCGGAGTCGAGCGGGAGTCCCATCGCATGCGCAAACGCCTCAACTTCGGCGGAGAGAAACCCCAGAGCCTCTCCGGGCAGTTCACAGATCTGCTGACCTGCTCGCAAACGTGCAAGCCTCGGCGGGTCCACTCGTGTACCGAGCAGCAGATGCAGGCGCGAGGGAAGATGGGTCAACACAAACAGCAGCAGGGCCTGACTCGCCTCGGTCGTGAGATGGTGGATGTCATCCAGGACCAAGACCGTGTCGTGCTGGAGCAGGCGCTCAAGGTCGTTGAGGAAACGAGTCAGCACCTGTTCGTGCTCGTGGGGATGCCAGGGCCGATCCGTCTGAGTCGCGCTATCCAGGTGCGCATCAACACGCGCAAAAGCCGCGATGAGTGAGGAAAGGAAGCGCGCCGGGTCGTTCTCTGCCTCCTCGCAGGTCAGCCAGGCCACCGGCTTCGTGGCCGTGGCAGCCCATTCGGCCAGCAGCGTGGTTTTGCCAGAGCCAGCAGGAGCCGAGACCAGCGTCACTGGTCCTCGCAGACCCTGCTCCAAGAGCGCGAGCAGGCGGGGGCGCGCCACATGCTGCACTGGCAGACGTGGGGGAGTGATGGTGCTCTGGAGGATCACCGTCGATGTTCGTCCTCGAGGTGAGATGGGAACCGGCACAAGAGGTGGCGTATCCTCAGCCTCTCCCGCCAGGCGGCGGGCCGCCTCCCGCAGTTTCGCGAACGTGAGATTGCTGGAGACGCCCAGGTAACAGCGCGCGAGTCGTCCGCGCTTGCGCCGATAGGCTCGCCAGTACCACCCACCCCGCCGATTGCCAGCCCGCGCCTTGTGCGCGGTAAAGGTTCCCTCCTCGCCAGTAAAGGTGAAAGTGGTGGCCGTTTCTAGCCAGGCGTACCAGGACGGGGTATCGACCAGCACAACGACGTTCTGACCCTGCTGTTCATACACCAAACAGCCGTTGCAAACCGCTCCGGCGGTTGGCGGTATCTTCTCCATGAAACAGCACTCCGCGAGGAAAGTGACAGATGTTAGGGATCCCCCGAACAGTTCCCTAACAGCAAGTATAGCAGGGCAGGGGTGAAACCTCAAGGGCCACGGAGCAATCGATCTGTTCCACCATCCTCTACGCAGGCCACCTGGAAACGTCTTTTTGCCTCCTCGGTAGGATCACGCACCATGCGCGGACTACTCAGCTCACCTTGCACACATCGTGTCTGATCGATTGGAACGCCTGCGCTCTGACCGCTTGCGGTGAAAGCGGATGGCCACGGTCAGAGGAAGTGAGCGGAAGAGCCGCGGCGGAGCTCACCCGCTCTTTTGCTGATCAAGATGGGAATAAAAGAGGTTGCAAGGACATTCAGACAGAGAGAGAATCCTTTTGGGTTCCCCCGATTGTGCTCCTCGGGAAGACAGGAACACCAGGAAAGAGGTCCAGATTGGAAGTCTTTGACGCAATTCGCACCGTGCTGGCAGTCCGCCAATTCCGCGCTCAGCCGATCCCTGAGCCCATCGTCAAGCAAATCGTCGAGGCGGGACATCTGACGGCCAGCGCCTCGAACCAGCAACCATGGCATTTCATCGTGGTGCAAAATAAGGAAACCCTGCGCCAGCTCGGCACGTTGGCAACAACCGGTCCCTATATCGCCCAGGCGCCTCTCGCGCTTGTGGTTGGGATAGAGAAGAATAGTCGGCTTGGGGAATCCGATGCGAGCCGGGCCATCCAGGACATGGTTCTCACCGCCTGGGCTCATGGCATCGGCTCCAACTGGGTAGGCTACCGCAATCTCGAACACGTCAAGCCCGTGCTGGGTATTCCCGAGGAGATCGATGTCCTTGCGATAGTCCCCTTTGGCTATCCGGTTCAAAGGCTTGGCAAAGGGAACAAGAAACGCAAACCCCTGGGTGAAGTCGCTCACCGTGACAAGTGGGGACAGCCGTTCTCCTGATGACAGAGAAAGGAATATTTGAGCGACAACAGGTGTTAAAACAGGTGGAAATAGATGTCATCTGGTGAAGGAAGCAGTTACGTATCCAATACCGCTTTTCATCAGCAAAGGGGTGGGAGAGCCCATAATCAGGGTTCTCCCACCCCTTTGTCAGTTGGGTACATGTGGTTGGTTCTCATTCCCACAGTTTACCTCGTCAGGGAGAAGATTTCTTTCTACGAAAAGAAAGGAATTTCATGTTTGATGAACACCATTGCTTAAACAGCGCGGGGTTGGTGAACATCAACCATTTTTAACGCCTCCTTTCAGAATAGTTCAATGAAGCGAAATACGCGTCAGGAACACATTCCATTGTTGTGTTGTCATCGTGAATGAAATTGAGCCAGGAGTCATGTTTTATTGGTCCCATGCTTTCGCTATGCAGTTATTCTGATCTCCAGTAACTATGCAAAATATACCAGGAAGGACACCATTGCTATGCAGACAAACTTCGCACTCAATCCACCTGCTATCCCGGTTGAACATCCTGCTACTGTTGATCTCCTTATTACGCTACGTCCCGATCCACCGGCTGAGCTGCGCGCGCCGCGCCGTCCCTTCAATCTCAGTCTGGTGATCGATCGCTCAGGCTCGATGGCGGGGCGCTCGCTCCAGCAGGCGCTCCAGGCGGCGGAGGCAGTGGTCGAGCAGCTCGGACCAGACGATGTGTTATCGGTGGTGGTCTATGATAATACGGTCGATACTATCCTGCCGCCAGACAATGTCACCGACAAACAGGCGATTCGCGAGACGATTCACAGAGTGCGGACGGGTGGGACAACCAACCTGAGCGGTGGGTGGCTCAAGGGTTGCGAGCACGTTCTCGCCCGGCGTGGCACTGACATGATCCATCGGGTGCTCCTGCTGACCGATGGGCAGGCCAATGTGGGAGTTACAAATCCAGATATACTGATCGCCACGGCGCGCCAGAAGGCTGACGAGGGCGTGGTCACGACCACCCTCGGCTTCGGAGCGAACTTTAACGAAGATCTCTTGATCGAGATGGCGCAGGCGGCAGGCGGAAACTTCTACTTTATTCAGACGCCTGAGGATGCCGAGGAAGTCTTTCGGATTGAGATCGAGAGCCTGGCGTCAGTGGTGGCGCAAAACCTGGAGATGACGATCTCGCCCGTGCCAGACAGCGGCGTCGAGATCCGCGGCCTGTACAGCAACTACCGCACAGAGACGCGGGATAACGCCACGGTGCTGAGCATGGGCGATGTCTACGAGAACGAAGATAAACTTCTGGCCCTCGAACTCACCATCCCCGCCCAGACGAATACCAATCCCGGCCTCCCTCTGCTGGCGATCTCCTACCGGTACGAGGCAGTTACAGACGGAGCCATCCAATCCTTTGTGAGCGACGCGCCGCTCATGGTATCCGTGCCCATGATGACCGTCGAGGAGGCGATGACGGCCACGCCTGCCACCGATGTCGTCTTGCAAATCAGCCGCATCCGCATTGCGAAGGCGAAAGATACAGCCATTGAGCTGGTTGATCGCGGTGATACGACCACGGCGGCCCAGACGCTACGCCAGATATGCGCCGACCTGTGTCAACAGGGTCTGGATGAGCAATTCGAGATCGCCGAAGAGATCGCCCAACTGGAGCACTTCGCTGAGCGGATTGAACGCCGCCAGTTTGACAGCACCAGCCGCAAAGAGATGCGCGATCAGTCGTATCAGGCGCGGATGCGCAGTCGCGCCGACCTGGCGCAGCGCGGCACAGGCGGCGGTTCGGCTGCCGATCTGGAGACGACCGCCACAACCGAGGGGAGAGTGGAACTGCTGTGTACCCGCGTGGGTGGCAAGCTGCGTGTGCGCGTCGCCTCCGAAGGTTATGACCAGAGCCTGAACATTCAGTTTCCCCGCTCTATTCGTGAGGAGGGCGTACATTATGTTGTAGATACACTGCAACTCGCGGCTAACGGGACCTTCTACCGCGCCGGTGGCCAGATTCGCCGTCTCGCCCTGCCTGGACAGGAGCACCTCTACAAAGGTACCAGCAGCCGGTCCGGGGCTACACCGGCCAGACGCAGCGCCCCGCCGCGAGCCGCGAAAGTGTCGACCCGCACTGTGGCGGACCTTGAAACGACCACGAGCGCCGACAACCGCGTAATTGTCCGGTGTCTCCGCGCAGGCAGGAAGCTGTGGATCCGGGCCGTCTCCGACGGCTACAGCCCGAACTATAATATATGGTTCCCGCGCAACATACGTGAAGAAGGGGTGCTGTACGTAGTAGATCGGGTAATCGCGACTGCAAGAGGGAACTCATACATAGCCTGCGGCAAGATCCGTCGATTTATTCAGTAGCACTGTTTAAAAAGAGTACCATGCCTTAGAGAGAGCAGCTTCAGCGCGCTGGAGCTGCTCTCTCTGCATTACAGGCTCTTGACTATACATAATTTTGCTTCGTGGGCGAAAATTGGAGAATGAAATGGGTGAGTGTTAGGAGCCTGAAACAGCCAGCAGAGCGGAGTAGGTTCTTTTTCCGTGTCGGAGATATATCTTTTAACTGTTTTACCGCCCACTTAATGGCTCTTCCGCGATTTTGATGAATCGAGGGAAAACACAGCTTGCTTGTTGACAAATAAAGGGCATCGAGTACGCTTAAGAAGCGATGTGAGAAACCATCGAAAAACGGGCTCATCCGCACATTTTGTGGTGTCTTAAGCTGGTTCTTCCGCACTTCTGATACTGTTGGTAAACCCCTCGCGCCGCTGCGCGGCGCTATTCTTCCAACAGGATGTGGCG
>DASVMX010000602.1:0-3908 GCA_036384215.1 Ktedonobacteraceae bacterium
GGAAGTCAAAATCCCCGCTGGCGTCACTGATGGCGCACGCATCCGCATGGCCGGTCAGGGCACACGCGGTCCCGGTGGACGCGGCGACCTCTACCTGCGCGTCCACGTGCGGCCTGACCCGCAGTTCACCCGCGAAGGCACTACCCTGCGTACACGCGTGGATGTGCCGCTCACCACGGCTCTGCTCGGCGGTCAGGTGCTGGTGCCCACGCCTGATGGACGCCGCCTGGCCCTGCGCGTTCCCGCCGAAACCGCCAACGGCAAGGCGTTCCGCCTGCGCGGACAGGGGATGCCCACGCTGGGACCGTCAGAGAAACACGGCGATCTCTATGCCGATGTCCACGTCGTGCTCCCGACGCACTTGAATGCTCAACAACGCCGTCTCTTTGAAGCCTTTGCTGAAGCACTCAACACGACTTCTCAGGAAGCCGGGAGAGAAGAAGGGGTCCATGGATAAACCGTTTATTACGCATATTGTGCTGCGACCCTCGCAGAGCTCCGCGACCTATAGCGAGCAAGAGACGGTGCTGGCCAGCCACCTGGGACTGGGCACCATCCGCTATCTCCACGCGCGCGGCCTGGTACGGGGCCAGAGAGCCGGCGGTCACCTGCGTTACAGCGAGCAAGAGATCGCGCAACTGCGCCAGATCCGCCGTTTGCAACACGACCTGGGCGTCAACCTGGCGGGCGTTGAGGTGATTCTGCATTTGCTGGCACACGTGGAAGCGTTACGCCAGGAGTTAGAGCTGGAGCGAAACACACATGAACAGTGAGCATTTTACCGACAAAGCGCGCGAGGCGATCAGCGAGGCATCTCAACGAGCCAGAGAGCACAACCATAGCCAGATCGACATCGAGCACCTGCTCGCGGCTCTGCTCGCCCAGGATGGCGGTGTGGTGCAACAGGTGATCTCCAGGGCCAATGGCCACCTCGCCGCCGCGCAGAAGACGATTGACGACGAGCTGGCGCGTCTGCCAAAGGTCTACGGCGGCAGTGAGCCGAGCATCTCACCGCGCCTGCGCAAGCTCCTGGAAGATGCCTGGCGCGAAATGGGCACCTTCCACGATGACTATCTAAGCGTGGAGCATCTGCTGCTGGCCCTGTTGAATAGCCACGATGGCGCCGTGCCAAAGACCTTGCAGGCCGCCGGACTGACGCGCGAAAAGGTCATGCAAGCCCTGACGGCCATTCGCGGCTCCCAGCGCGTGACCAACGCCAATCCTGAAGGCACCTACCAGGCGCTGGAAAAATATGGCCGCAACCTGACTCAGCTTGCTTCACAGGGCAAGCTCGATCCGGTGATCGGGCGCGACGAGGAGATTCGCCGCGTGATCCAGGTTTTGAGTCGCCGCACCAAGAATAACCCGGTGCTGATCGGCGAGCCAGGCGTCGGCAAGACCGCGATTGTCGAGGGGCTGGCCCAGCGCATTGTGCGCGGTGACGTGCCCAAAACCCTGGCCGGCAAACAGGTCGTCGTGCTCGACCTGAGCGCGCTGGTCGCGGGCGCGAAGTATCGCGGCGAATTTGAGTAACGCCTCAAAGCCGTGCTCAAGGAGGTCACCAGCGCCGAGGGCAACATCATTCTCTTTATCGACGAGCTGCATACCCTCGTCGGCGCGGGCGCGACCGAGGGCGCGATGGATGCCTCCAACATGCTCAAGCCCATGCTGGCACGCGGCGAACTGCACTGCATCGGCGCGACCACCCTGAACGAGTATCGCAAATATATCGAAAAGGACGCCGCGCTGGAACGCCGCTTTCAGCCCATCATGGTCGACCAGCCCTCGGTGGAGGATACCATCAGTATCCTGCGCGGCCTCAAACCACGCTACGAAACCCACCACGGCGTGCGCATTACCGATGGCGCCCTGGTCGCCGCCGCGGCGCTCTCCAACCGCTACATCACCGACCGCTACCTGCCCGACAAGGCTATCGACCTGGTGGACGAAGCCGCCAGCCGCCTGCGCGTGGAACTGGACAGCACCCCCAC
This sequence comes from Ktedonobacteraceae bacterium, assembly GCA_036384215.1. Classification (GTDB taxonomy): domain Bacteria; phylum Chloroflexota; class Ktedonobacteria; order Ktedonobacterales; family Ktedonobacteraceae; genus Paraktedonobacter. Next base: position 1,992 of record DASVMX010000602.1, read on the forward strand.
GGAGATCGACGCGCTGGACCGACGCGTGAGGCGTCTCCAGATTGAGCACGAGGCGCTCAAAAAAGAGACCGACGCGGCCAGCCGGGAGCGGCGCGAGAAGGTCGAGCAAGAGCTGGCCAATCTCCAGGAGCAGCTCAACACCATGAAACTGGCCCTCGAACACGAGCGCGAGCCTGTCGAGAAGATGCAGCAGTTGAAAAAAGAGCTTGAACAGGCCCAGGTTGAACTGGAGAAAGCCGAGCGCACCTACGACTTCGGCAAGGCCGCTGAACTGCGCCACGGCACCATCCCCAAACTGGACCTCCAGTTGCAGGAGTTGGAGGCAACACGCAGCAACGTCCAGGGCGGGCGCATGCTCAAAGAAGAGGTCGACGCGGAAGATATCGCGGAGATGGTCTCCCGCTGGACCCATATCCCGGTCACAAGGTTGATGGAGGCCGAGATTCAGAAGCTGGTCAAGATGGAGGATCGCCTGCGCCTGCGCGTGGTGGGCCAGGAACTGGCGTTGCAAGCCGTATCTGACGCTGTCCGGCGCGCGCGGGCTGGTCTGCAAGATCCCAACCGGCCCCTGGCCAGTTTCCTCTTCCTGGGACCAACAGGCGTGGGCAAGACCGAGCTGGCGCGGGCGCTGGCCGAGTTTCTCTTCGACGACGAACACGCGGTCGTGCGGATTGACATGTCCGAGTACATGGAGAAGCACAGCGTCGCGCGCCTGATCGGAGCGCCTCCCGGATACGTGGGCTATGAAGAGGGCGGACAGTTGACCGAAGCGGTGCGCCGCCGCCCCTACAGCGTCGTGCTTTTCGACGAAATCGAAAAAGCCGCCCCGGAGATCTTCAATGTGCTCCTGCAAATCCTCGACGATGGTCGCCTGACCGATGGTCAGGGGCGCACGGTCGACTTCAAGAACACCGTGATTATCATGACCAGCAACGTGGGCACCAGCTGGCTGTATGAATTCGAGGGCAAAGACGAAGACCAGGTCCAGCGCCAGGTGCGCGAACGCCTGCGCAGCGAAGGCTTCCGCCCGGAGTTCATCAACCGGATCGACGAGATTATCATCTTCCACCCGATCTCGCGCGAACAGATGAAAGAGATCGTCGACATCCAGTTCCACCGCCTGCGCCCGCGCCTGGAGGAGCGCCACATCGAGCTCAAGCTCTCGGATGCTGCCCGCGACTTGCTGGCCGAGATGGGCTACGACCGGCAATTCGGAGCGCGCCCCCTCAAGCGCGCGATCCAGCGCGAAGTGGAAAACCGCATCGCCCGCGGGGTACTTGACGGCACCATCCGCGGCGGCGACACGGTGGAAATCGACGCCCAGAAGGGCAAGCTGATTATGAAGCCCAGCCGCTCGCAGAAGCAGGAAGAGGCACATGTGTAAGCAAAAACTGGATGCATAAGTTGTTCAGGCATCTTATGCATCCAGTTTGCATTACGATTTTTGCTTTTCTACCGGGAATTGTAGCTCTGTTACCGCGCGAGCAAGGTCAGGGTGTTCCGCGGGCTGGAGATGCACCTGGCGCGGCGGACCGACCATCCGATAGCGGTTCTCCGCCAGCCAGCGGCGTAGCGCCACAAAGGCCTGCCCAAGGAAGACTGGATAGCCGGGATAGACCACGCAGGCCATCAAACCGCCCTGCAGTGTGCGCACACCGATCTCTTCATTCCCGGACAGGCCGACGCGTAGCGGCACCGCCAGCTCGATATCCGCGCGCATCCCATCATCGCGCATCTCAAATTGTGAATACCACAGCAACAAATTCGGATGAAGACACGCGCCGCCCTGCCGCTCGACATAGGCGGCGATGCGTTCATACTCTGGTGAAAGATCTTCTCCCACCAGCAAAGGCCTGCGAACCGCGGCCACCAGCAAAGGCTCAACCTGCTTTAACAATGTCTCGTGCGCTGGCATAC
>DASVMX010000603.1:0-6060 GCA_036384215.1 Ktedonobacteraceae bacterium
GTTTTCACCAGCATCGGAAGTTGACAAAAGGTGTATCGTTACTGAAGAGTAGGAAAACAGGCTGATCTGGTTCAGCTTCCTCTCTTCAAGAAAAAATGGGCACAAATGATGTCCAGGGAGGCATTTCGATGGATGCAGTAAGGCCCGTCCCGGTTCCCTCATCTATGACCAGAACGCTCGTCAGATCGTTCGCCTGAGAAAAACGGTGATTTCGTTACCCCTTCTTGCTAGATGGCGTTATCATAGGTAGAAGATATCGATGCACACAAACCAAAGGATCTTTCAAAAGCTATGCCACATTCGAATCTGATACTATTATCAGTGGGGCCATCATCGCCCCCGGTTTTGAATACTTTAAGCATCCCGTTCCTGGTTGTGGGGGGCGTGGTCGCATTTCTCTTGACCTATCTGTTTACCTTTGGCGTGATCGCGCTGGCACAAAAACTGGGCTGGGTGGAAAAGCCGGTTGAGGGAAAGATCCACACGGTTACTCGTCCACGCGTGGGCGGACTGGGGATCTACGCGGCCTTTGTGGTAGCTTCGCTGGTGCTCTACGCGCCCTTTCTGCAGACGCAAACGGCTGCGTGTACCTCAAATTGTATTGAATATGTATTTGGCCATCCCTATCCCAAAGAGCTGGTGATCTATGTGCTCTTCCTGATCGCCTCCGCGCTGATTGTCGCTGTGCACGTCTACGACGATGTGCGCGGCCTGAAACCGCTTCCCAAAATCATTGCTCAGACCGTCGCGGTCCTGATTCTGATGGGACCGGGCTTTCATTATTTTCACGGCGTGCTCTTCTTTGGTATACACAATCCGCTGCCCGGCCACAAGCTGCTGGCCTACGATCCCTCGCAGCCCTGGTATGTTCAGCCAGAACTAACCCTGTTTATTCATACAACTGTGCAGCAGGTTGAGCCGGCGGTTGAGTTGCTGGCTATTCCGGCTGTGCTTTTTACGTGGTTCTGGTTTGTGGGCATGATGAACGCGGTCAACTTTATCGATGGGTTAGACGGGCTGGCGGCTGGTATCGTGGCAATCGCGGGCCTCTTCATTACAATTATTAGCTGGCAGCAGCAACAATACACCATCGCGATGCTCGCAGTAATCTTCACCGGGGCTACGGCTGGCTTTCTGCCGCACAACTGGAATCCCGCGCGCGTGATTATGGGCGATAGTGGCGCGCAATTCCTGGGCCTCTGCATGGCCATGCTGGCGGTGATTGGCGGCGCCAAGTTCGCCCTCCTGCTGCTGGTGCTGGGCATCCCCATTCTCGACATTGCCTGGGTGATGCTCAATCGCATCCGGCGCGGCCAGCACCCCATGCAGCGCGACGTTCTGCCACTGCAAGCGCGCAAGACGCACCTGCACTACCGCCTGCTCTTCGGCGGCCTGTCAACCCGCCAGGTCTGCCTGGTTCTCTACGGCGCGACTGCCCTGCTCGGCGCCTGCGCCCTCTTCCTGTCCTCGGAATTTAAATTTCTGGGCATTTTCATGGTCGTGGTCATGATGGCCGTCCTGCTCTGGTGGAGCACGCGCCTCCAGATCAAACGCGAGCAGCGCCAAAAACAACCCCAGGAGAAGGAAGCCGCGTCCCCAACCGCGCGCTGAAGAGCACACCAAACGCGGGTGCATATGAGGCACGAGCAGACCAGACGCGCCGGTCCGATGCGCCTGGCGCGTCTGGTCTGCTTTTTTGGTGTTAGCCCACCCGGACGACCAGGGTACTGACGTTGTCGCTGCCGCCGGCCTGGAGGGCGGCGCGCAGGAGAGCGCTGCTGGCCAGGCTGGGAGAGCTGGCGTAGGTTTGCAAGATCTCCGCGATCTGGGGATCGCGCACCATTTCCCACAGACCATCGGAACAGAGCAGGAGCAGGTCGTTGCACTGTATGGGCAGCACAAACCAGTCCACAGTGACGTCCGTTTTGTCGCCCAGACCGCGATAGACTTTATTGCGGTCTGGATGCGTGTAGATTTCATCGGGTTCAATCGCGCCGGTTTCGACCATACGAGCCACCAGCGAGTGATCGCGGGTGATCTGCGTCAGGCCCGCGCCGGGACGATAGATGTAGGTGCGGCTGTCGCCTACGTTGATAACATACGCCGATTCGTCGAGCAGGAGAACGGCGGTAATGGTGGTACCCATGTCCGCGTCATGCTCTTGCCCATGCTGATAAATCACCTGGTTGGCCCAGTGGACGCCATCAATCAGGATATCGACAATCTGCTCGCTGGCGGTCTCATTGCAGGCGACCAGGCCGGGGATGACGGTCTCCAGCATACTGCGAATGGCCAGGTGGCTGGCCAGGCGGCCTTGAGCGTGTCCGCCCATACCATCGGCGACGATATGCAGCTCGAAGGGCAGCAGGCGCTCGGCGAAGTTGCTGGTGCCGCGCATGGTCAGGATGCTATCTTCGTTGGGGCGCGCCTTGCGTTTGATGCCTCGATCCCAGGCGATGCCGGGTCCGCTGCTAACCACGTGGTTCGACCAGTTAAAAGAGAACTCGCCGGAGGGCATAACCGGGCGCGGTTTAACCGGGGCCATGCTGGGCTGCGCGAACTGGCGCGCCTGCGGCTGGCTCGCGGACTCGGATGGTTTGAGAGTGCGCGGCAGACCAGGCGGCTCTGAGAGCGAGCGCACCAGTGGCGCTCCAGGCGAATTGCCCGCGAGCGAAGCCGGTGCAGGGCTGTGCTCTGGCATACTCTGCGGCGAGGGAGTTTTCGCCGCATCCCGCAGAGGAGAGCGCGTGGGAACGTAAGGTGAGTTTTTCGGTTCGAGCGGCGTGGTCCTGGCGAGCGTGATGGGTGTATCTCCATGCGAGAGCGCCGACGAGGAGAGCCAGCCAGCGGCCAGGATCTTCTGCGCACTCCGCTTCTGCCAGGTGTAGCGCACCAGCTTGCCGCTTACTCCAATCAGAACCAGCCAGAGCACCAGCCAGGTCAGCGTCTGCACACCCAACAGGAGGAGCGAGAGCAGCGCGGCAGACCCATGCATCTGCACCAGGGGTCCGATGACCAGCAAGGTCCGCCAGAAGAGGATAGCCACCTGGGGAGGAAAGCCACCTGGGAAAAGGAGCAGCAGCACAGCCAGGAGCAGCAGACAGCTCCAGGTCAGATAGCGCAGCCAGCCGTAAGTCTCGTAGCTCAGGCGCAACTGCGCGCGCAGCGAGATCGTCTGATGATCGAGATCCGGCATTTCGCCAGGATACGTGATGTGGGGTATTTTTGAAGACATCACAGTTGAACCTCCTCGAAAGCGGTTATCCTCGCCTGCGTGCTCTGCTGAACCAGCACGTGCAGCCCCGCCTGCCCCGAGGCAAACGCGCTATCAGACGCGCTGACCTGCCAGGTCGCGGGAGCTGGCTGGCCGGTGGGCCAGACCATCGCGAAGAGTTGCGCGCCGATGGCGCGGAAACGAAAGGTATAGAGCGCGCCGTCGCGGGCGGGAAACGGCGCGCTTTGCAGCGGAATCTGCATACCGTCCATCACCCGATCAAGCGAGAGCCTCTGCCCATCAAGTGTGAGCGCGTAAAAATTATGCGCGTCGCTCCAGCGCAGGACCGCGCCCAACGTAGATGGGCCATAATGGCCGAGAGAGGCAGTGAACGTGATTTCGCTATTCGTCATCGCTGGCCCCAGCAAGGCATTACAATAAACGTGCTGGGGGGTGGCCTCAATCACCCCCGTGTGCTCGAAAATAACAAAGTTGCGCTCGCTGTGGGCATCGGCCAGCCAGGGATGACCATCCGAGGCCAGCCCCCAGTAATGCTGGTCTGGCCGCTGGAATGTATCGCTGGCCATCACATCCGTCGCGAGACCAGTTGTCATAGCAGCCAGGTTGGGCGCGGAAGTACTTGCGGTCGGTCCGGGCGTTGGCGCTGTACTCAGCGAAAGCGCGGTCTTCAGTTGTGGAAAGTAGAAGACCGAGAATGCATCGCCGACCAGCAACAGCAGAAGCAGCACCAGTCCGTGCCGAAGCAGATACGGGGCGAAAAGCCGGTAGCGGCGTAGCAAAGAACGACGCAGACTGGGCATACCAACTCCTTCGCAAAAGCCTGTACAAAAACTTTTCTTCACGCGCCGCCTGCTGCGGCGCTTAAAAAAGAGGTTCTTTTGGGAACACCCCGAACCCCGCCAGGGGCGCTGCCCCTGGACCCCGTTCAAACAGAGATCCTGAGTTCCTCAACTCTACCTGGACAACTTTCCTGGACCCCGTTCAAACAAAGATCCTGGGCTCCTCTCAACTCTGCCGGGGCAACCTTCCTGGGCCCGTTCAAACGAGAGAAGACGGAGGCGTGCCAGATGTGTGCTTCCGTCTTCTGTGTTCCCATCTGGTTCAAGATTGCCTCGCTATACCTCTGGAGCATCCATAATCGCGTTATAGAGCCCGTAGACCAGCATGTCAGCCGCTTGCTCGCCCACCTGCCTGGCCAGGCCATCCTGATAGGCGCCAATGCGCTCCATGCGCGCGGTAATGAAGGCGTGGCGGGCATTGCCGGACGAAAGCCCGGAAAGGCCGCGCCTCATCGCCACCAGTTGAGACTCGATCTGCTGGCGCAGTTGAGCGATCTCGCTCTGATTGCATTCAACAATCTGCATTGCAGGTGGTCCTTCCAGCAGGCACATACCTGCCAGTGCTGTGTTCAGGACATACTATCCGTCCTACAAGCGACCAGCACCTACGAAGCCGGGTCACTCCCTTTCCAAACAAGACAGATCAATTGCAATGAATCAATCTTCCTGTTGAGAAGAAGTTGTAAGCCCCTACGCGAGCATTATTACAAGGACTGGAAGATACCCGCCGGGGCCGGTGTACCTTCACCCTTCGCTCACAAGTATAGTCAAAAAACTTTGTATGATATCCTACGCGTCTTCCCAATCTGATTTTGATCTCGCCTAAGATGGCTATCAAAGCCCAATAAGTTGATACTACAATCTCCATCGCTGGCCCACTGGAATAAGAATGTCTTATACCGGTCTTCTGAATTCTTTGTGGTCTTCTGTTATCAGAGGCTGATCGGCGCTTGGTGCCGATCAGCCTCTGCTAACAGAAGACCACAAAGAATTCAGATGGCAGAAGAAAAAGTGCCATGGGCTGATAGTGAGTGCTCGTGGGTGCTGGCGGCAAGATCTGGCAGATAGTGGGAAGCCATGGCCAGCAGTTCCTGGGTGCGAAATGGCTTGACCAGGTAGCCGCGAGCGCCTGCCAGGCGGCATTTCACACGGTCAAGCACGCTATCGCGCGAGGAGAGAATAATCACGGGCATTTGATCAAAATACGAGTGACTTTTGAGAAGGTGGAGCAGATCGAAACCATCAATACGGGGGAGATTGATGTCCAGAAAAATCAGATCGGGTGGCTGTTTCAATTCGGTCTTAAACGCGCGCAGAGCCTCGTAGCCATCGCGGAAGCTCAGGCACTGTACACCCGCGCGGCTCATGCTTGTTTCAACAATCTTCCGTACCACGATTGAATCGTCAATAATCGCCACACAACTCATGGCCGTGTGTTCCTTCCTTCGGCCTGTTCCGTGTCCCGCGGAAGGGCCCGATAGGTCCGCTGCCCGGATGTTTCCCGGACATTGGCACATGTTGCACCATCTACCAGAATAAACTCCAATCAGAGCGAATATTGCATGGCGAGTGCTGTGAGACACCCGCCATGTCTCAGGCGTTCGCTGCCACCAAGCCTGTTACTCGAGGAGAAAGGAGATGAGCGCCCTCTTCTTCCTTCTGGCGAGCTTTTGCCAGAAAGGAAAGGAGGTACCCTCTTATCCCTTTCTGGCGAACGCTCGACCGCGTTCTCTTTGCCAGAAAGGAAAGGAGGTACCCTCTTACCCCTTTCTGGCGAACGCTCGACCGCGTTCTCTTTGCCAGAAAGGAAAGGAGGTACCCGGCGACTGACTGAGCGACTTACCTGCTATGAGTATAGATTGATACAGTTTGCCCCATCTCCCCTCCATCTTCCTCTTTCCTGAATTGAGAAATGCTAGCCCGATCAAGCAAACGGGGGCCAGGACAAAATTTTTGTACAAAAATTTTGTCCTGGCCCCCGTTTGC
>DASVMX010000604.1:0-7905 GCA_036384215.1 Ktedonobacteraceae bacterium
CCAGCAGCAGGTGCGCACCAAGCAACAAGAGGTGTCCGGCGTCCAGTCGCAATGGTCCATGGCCCAGAGAGAAGTGTCTGGTTTGCGAGAGCAGCTGGACAGGGCTAACCAGGAGGTATCCAGTGGACAGCGGAGGCTGGAGGCTGAACAGCAGCGGGCGTCCAGTCTGGAGAATGAGTTGCTGAGTGGACAGGGCGATTCGTCCACGCTGCGGCGGGATCTGGTGGCGGCTCGCACCAGTGCTGAGAGCTTGCAGATCCGACTGGATGCGAAGACGCGCGAACTTGCGGAAATGCAGCGTGATCTTTCCAATGTGGTCGAGCTGCGCCGGGAACTCAACGTCGCGAAACTGCGTGTGGAAGACCTGCAAACGCAGTTGAATGCGAAGCAGCGTGAGGTGGCTAGCATGCAGAGCGCACTCAAAAATGAGGCAGTGAGGCAACGCGGTGAGGCAAAAAATGAGGCAATGAGGCAACGCGGTGGGGCAAAAAATGAGGCAACGAATCCTGCCTCACCTGCCGAACATGAGGCAGATTCCAAGGTGATCAATTTCAGCGGTGCGTTTGCCTCAAAGAAGGAACTGCTGGCCGAGGTCTACCGCCTGGCCGATGTCGAAAAGCTCTCGACGTACGAGATCGGGAGAAAGGTGAACAAGCCTGCCAGTACGATCCAGCGCTGGTTGAAAAACCGAGATGACGCAAATAATGAGGCAGAGGACGAGGAAAGTGAGGCGGCGCAGTGAGGCAACCAACTGCCTCATTTTCCCAAAGTGAGGCAAAAATGGGGCACAGAACACTGCCTCACTTTGGGAAAATGAGGCAGAAAAATGAGGCAGGGGATGGTGGGGTATGAAGGAATGAGGCAGTGCCAATGAGGCAAAAACGACTGCCTTGCCCGAACAAGTGAGGCAGAACAATGGGGTAGGGATGGCAGGGAATGAGGCAAAAATGAGGTGGAGAAAGGAGGGCAGAACGACCTGGTTGGGACGATCTCGAAAGAGATGGTGGCGTTCGATCCGCCAACAGACCATAACCAGTTCAAACGGAGCTAGTGAAAATGGGCGGGACTGATACTGGACGTTTGTCGGACGTTGTGGGACGCCGCACAGAGAGCGGGACGAGGCTATGTTTGACCGACGACCGGGACGCCCCAAAAAACGTGTACAGAGCCATTTTGAGCGGGCGAAAGAGAAAGCAAAAAAACGTCCGGGTCGCTCTTGTGAAAGGCCATGAGGCTGCTTGTAGGCGCATTGGACGCCACGTCCAAGGAACGTCCGAAAGAGTGCCTCTGATAAGCGAGGGAAAAGGCACGCTCATCTATCTGGACAAAAACAAGAGAGAGAAAGAGGGAACTTCACCGCTTCCCAAAGTGAAACACAGCCATTGTAGATAAAACGGCCATCAGCCAGAAAGGAAACACAACCATGATTATCGACTCAACCCCTCTTGCACACGTCCTGGCATTCGTAGGATGTGCCATTCTGCTTATCCTCTGGATACGCTTCTCTGGTAGCCTCCTCGGTTTTCTCTACATGCTTATTGGCTGGGCGTTGCTTGTCGCATGCGTGCGCAGTGATGGAAACATTCCCGACCTGGAGCACTGGTTTCTGATTATCGGTGTCTGCGGCGCGATCGTACTCGCCTCATACGGCATGTTGAGCGCACGCCGTCGGCGCATGCCAGCTTCTGTTTCACTCAAACAGCGTCAGGGGAAACGGCAATAAGCCAGAAAGGAAACCATCATGGCACACAAGCAAAGCAAACCTATCATCGTAGACAGTACTGGTTACGCCATTCGCTCGGAGGAAGAAGAAGAAACTCTCTTCACTGAAAAGGCACGGTTAAAGGCTAAGTTTGAGGAGGAATGCCTCCCGTTACATGAAGCTCTCGCGCAAGACAGGCGAGAGACAATGGAATTCTGGGGTGATCTTGAATGGAGCAACCTGCACTGGTGGCAGAAGATAGGTCGGGCGCATTAGTAGCGGTTTTAGCCAGAAAGAGAGAACACACATGGGTTGGTTTAGCAAAAAGGAAGAGATAACCATTTCCACGGCAGAGGCATTTATCGAGGAACAATCTTGCCTCTACCGCCACTATGCAATTGAAGAGGTAACAGATAGCATTGCGCGTCATACTGGCGTTTCTCTGAACGATGAGCAGACCGCGGCCATTGTCCAGGGCATTCGAGATAGGTGCGGCATGGGGCCGATTGACGAATGGAACATGCCCGGCTTTGTCGATCCTGACGATTATCCAGAGGATCAGGAAGCACGCCGCGCACAAATCGCAGAGCGGAATCGTCGTTAATTGTCTAAATCCCGGCTTGTGCGGACACATCGAACCGCCTGCACAAGCCAGGAGAACCACAAACAGTAGTCACTTATCCAACGAAGGAGAAGACCAATGTCTACAAAGCAACTCACCGAATTATTGTCTCAACTGCTGGCCGCTGGCCAGTCCATTCTCAACGGCTTTGTCCAGATGAGCCGATTTCTGGAGCACACGCTGGGCTTTGGCATAGGCTATCCGGTTTTTGGGCTTCTATGCGTCCTAGCAGCGTTTTTGCCGCCTATTGCTCGCTGGGCGGACATGGTCAAGCCCCGAGACGGGAGCAAGGGCATCAGTTCAGCGGAGGCGAGCCAACAAACGGGATGGCATTTTCTGGCCGCGTTAATCATTTGTGGGGCTGTCAATGGCTATGTCTATGCTCATGGAGGTGTTCTTCCCCCTCATCCATAGCCAGGCGGGTAAAACAGGCTCGTGTGGACGTTCCGAGCGCTGTACACGAGCAGCCATAGCCATGGTTTGACCACAGTCACCTGTTTTCACGAAAGAAAGCAAATGTAATAGCCCTGTCGCGATGAAGAAGAGCCAGAAAGCGAGAGCAGAGTATGGACTACCTGGGTCATGGCCGCTGGGGATTGAAGACCACCCCATCGACCGCACCGAAGTCGACCAGGCGGGAGATGTCAGCAATCAAGTACAAAGCCAAATATGACGAACCGAAGGCTCAGAAGAAGCCGGCACGCAAGAAGCAATCTACACGCCAGAACCGTGCCAGGAAAACGACCACGGCAAACACGAAAAGCGTCACGCAGCCAAAGAAGCGGCTGCCAAAGATGAAGAAACGCTGGTGGCCTTTCTGGTAGGGATAGTAAGGAACCTGGTTGGGACGATCTCGCGAGAGATCCCAGTGTTCGATACGCTGGCGGGCTGTGGCCAGTTTGAAAAGACTGGCAATGGGGGGGTTCTCCGTGCTAACTGGTTGACTCAACAATATGCAACTTTTGTCACGAAGAACTCATACAGAAAGGTGAGGAACAAATGAAGAAACTATCGCCACCGGAACAGGCCAGAGTGCTCTGCTACCTCCTTTCATCGCAAGAGCCACGAAAACAGCATGTCTGTTCATTGTACTGGAAAAATGCGACCGAGCGGCTCGCAAAGTGCTCGGAATGCGCAGACGGAAGTAGACCGCTCAGACCAGACGACAATAGCGGTTGTGAAAACCAGGCTGGTAACAACTGCTACGATTTTACTGTTGAGTCAACCAGTTAGCACGGAGAACCAATGAGGGAAAGCACTGGTGCGGCACTGGTGCGGCACAGGGAGCGCACTGGTGCGATACGACCATCGTAATGCGAAATCAGTAGCTAAAAGGAGTCAGAGCGCCTGACCTCTGCCAATCGTTTTCTCAGGACACTGGCAGAGGCAAGCGCCCAAGCTGAGCGGAGGACCGCCGGGAGATATTGTACCATGGCGGACTACGCGGGAGGAGTAAATGACAACAACTGAACGAAGGATCCCAACTGACAGACCAAGCATGGACCTTGCTCTAGCGCATGCAATGTACGAGCAATTGCACAGCGAGATTAATCAGCGCCTGGAATTGCGGCAAACGATCGTGACTTTTACGCTGCTGGTCGCGGCATCTCTCTTTGGTCTTGGATTGCAGAGCTGGGCCAATGCGGTGACCGTGCTTTGCTATCCAATCCTGGCTTTGTTTCTCAGCCTCATCTGGGGTCAGCACGATCTGAAAATTGGCCAGATTGCCGCATATTTGCGGCAACTGGAAGACGATCTGCTCGGCGGCTATGACGGATGGGAACGCTGGCGTCGTCGCCACTTTCAAGTGAGGCACTATCGCCTTGAGCTTCCGGCAAAAGGCGTGTTCCTGGCCAGCGAGATTCTCGCGATGCTTATCGGCCTGGCACGATTTTTCTCTACTCCCATCAGCCTGGTATCCATGATCCTGTTTGTTGTGCTCATGGCGATCGATTGCGCAGCCCTGGTGCTTACCAGTCTCGCGCTCAAGCACTACCGCGAACGCTAAACAAGGAGAGCCTGGTGGAACAGTCTCGCAAGAGACTCTGGCGGTTCAACTCCCAGCAGGCAATGGCCAGTTCAACGGAGCTGGCAAGGTAGCGCACCAGTAGCGCACAAAACTGTAATGCGTGTTCGTAGCCAGAAATCACAAGAGCGCCTGACCTCTGCTAACAGTTTTCTCAGGACCAATGCAGAGAGAAGCGCTCAAGCTCAGCGGAGGAAACCGCTATGGGTATCAGTATACCATAGTTGGCCCTCCGCTGCGGAGGAAACACCATGATGGTATTCCCTGGCACGCAGGATCGCTTGAAGCACACGATCCAGGTGCTCCAGCAGTTGCAACGACTGTTGACCGTCTCGGCCACGCTCTCCGATGTGGCTGATGTGTTGGCCTGCGTTGAGGCCGAATTTGGTTCAGAGGTATTGTTAGAGGATGTCATCCAGCGCCTGGTGGGTGAACACCTGGCTGTGCAGATCGCGCAGCGGGGTCCAGTTCGCCGGAGTAACCAGGTGGAACTGGAGGTGGCGGCATGAAGCACAAGGCTGCCTATCCCGACGCTCGCATCTGGCGTGAACTGCGCGAGGCGTGCCTGGAGCGCGCGAACAAGCAGTGCGAGTTTCTGCATCCCAATGGCAAACGCTGCGCCCGCACTGACGGCGAACTGCGCAAGAGCCGCCACAGTGGCCGCAAGTACATTGTCTACTTGCACGCCGCGCATGTGGGCAATGCAGGCCCCGATGACCTGAACCCAGAGCTGGCTTGCCTGTGCCCTGCGCACCATCTCAAGATGGACCGAGCATTAGAGGCACAAGACCGTGTATCGCAGCGGCGGCGTGGCTACCGCATCACGACCACGGATTCGCTCTTGGTGGAGATCCGGGACGCTGGCATTGAGATTACCGAGGAAAGCGATGGGTATCACTGGTCGCTGCCTCATCTCGGCCTGGGTGGTCACGCCACCACCGCCGCTCGCGCCGCCGGGTGCGCACTCTATCAACTTCGTCTCGGCCTTGAAAAACACAAACGTCCTTCCAAAGCAGCAGAACAGGAGCAAAACCATGACCACTAGCACGATCCAGCAGCAGCGCGCCCGCGAAACCGCACAGGCGGCTGCCTCCATCACCTCACTTGACCGTCGCACAGTCGCAGCCCACATTGGCCCGATGCACCTGCATCACACGTTCGCGTGGGCCAGCCACCAGGCCATTGCCGAGTCCACCTCGGCCACGATTGTCATGTCGCTGTGCGCGGATCTCCCCGCGCTCCATCAATCCGCGCTTGAGATCGCTGACGAAGTCCTGGTGCTGAACCTGGCCGGTCACATCGATGCGCGTACCCTGCACGAACTGTGCGCGGCCTACAACCAGCGCAAACCGATTACGTGGCTGGAAGACTGGTCCATGGATTGCCCGCGCTGCCAGACGATTGGCCCGGAGGCAGAGCACTTCTTTCACAACACCCTTTCTCTGGGGGATTTGAATGAACTGCTGGCCACGTTCACCGCGGAGCAACTGGAGTGGCTGGAAGACCGACTCTTGCTGGCCGATTGGTATGGTCAGCTTGTCCCGGTGGTTTTGTTGCCCGATGGTCTGCCCGCGCTTCGGGTGGATCTCACTTGCACTCACTGCAATCATTTTGCGCGCACGGCCTATGCGATAGCCGGAGAAAACGGCGCGTGGATCACCCTGCTGGACGCTGATGGCGCATTCCTGGCTGATCTGTGCGATGCCGATCGCCGGGTCCAGGTGCTCTCTTGTCCCGATATCGCGCTCCAGGCGCCAATCGTAGCGGCCGCGCCCACGATGCCCGTTCCTTGCCACCTGACTGTTGAAGATGTGCTTGAACGCTCAGTTTTTCAGCCAGCAATCAAGACGGCACTCACGCAGATCCGCGAACTGACCGAACAAGATGTGATCATGCTTGGCGCGACATTCCGCGACCTGGAGAACCGGGTGCAGCGCGTCGAGGTGGGCCGCTATCTGTGTGTGGGGAGCCAGGGTGAGCGCTGGACCTGCTCAGCGAATAGCATGCAACAGCGGGTATCAGTCAGTGAGCCTGACGCTGATGGTTTTCGCTGGTATCGCCAGCGCGATCCCAAGCCGGTCCTGGTGACGGTGCTGACGGAACCATTCGTGTTGGAAACCCACGGGGAGACCTGGACGAGCCAGGAGGATGGTGGCGTCATCACCTGGAATGGCGAGATCGGCGACGCGCTCCAGATGCGCGTGATCACCCGCGCCATTTTTGCCGAGACGTATCAGATGCTAGAAGCGGAGGTGCGTGATGGGGAGTAAGGTGCGCACGCATATGCTGTGGCTTGCAAGCACTGCTGTGAATCTGACACTTGGAGCGGCGATTCCGCGCAACTGGGTCAAGATCTTTCCAACTGGTCAGCAGGGGCATTATGCTCTCGGTTCGCCGGATGGCTGTCCCCTGCATCCTGGTGACCCGCTCACCGTGTTGGTCGCAGGCCGTCGGCTGACAGGGATCATTCAGTCGGGCAGTCAGGGCGATTATATCCAACTGAGTGATGGGAGCCGGTGTGGACTGTGCCCCTGTATGCGCGTGGTCAACGCCGTGATCCAGAAGCAGAAGGTGGAGGTGGCCGGATGATTCGCACCTTTACTGATCAGATGAAGCAGCCACATACCCTGGATCTCGATGCCGTGCAGGTGGACAGTGTGCGATGCATTGGCGCCCAGGCAACGGAACAATCCATCCAGTTCGAGTTGCAGACCGGCGAGGCCGTGACCTGTGAACTGGCACCGTTCTGGCACGACATCGCAGGACCAGAACTCTCTGCACAGGAAGCTGGCCTCTTGCTGGCCGAGTGCCTGATGCGCCAGGTGATTATTCAGCGCATGGGTGCGGGCTTGCGTGATGTTCTGGCTGTGCTCACCAGGACAACTGCTTTTCCGGCGGAGATCCCTTCTTCGGCCTGGCTGACGACGCGCCTTGATCCTCTTGCCCGTCAGGCGATGAGCGCCTACGATGGCTCAGATGCCACGACGAATATGCTGGCCCGTATCCTGCAACAGGAGCCTGCGACTATTCTCCAGTGGGCGCGGCAGCTCGGCCTGGAGATTCCTGCACTGTCTAAAGCGGTTGAGGAGCCACCCAGGGAGGCGGAGACCGAACCATTGCCTGCACTCGTATCGGCAGCGCCAGAGGCTGTTGAAAGCCGTGAAGCGTCTGAATCGAAGCAGTTTTCCTGGACACCAGAGCGTCGTCTGATGCTTGAGGAAGCGTTAAAGACCTGCATCGGAACCACCGTGATCGAGCGCGCGAGAGAGATTGCAGCCCTCCATCGCTGGCCGGAAACCTCAGTGCGGAGCAAGCTCTACGAGATGAACCGCTTGCAACGCGCCGACCAATCAGCCTGTCGCGAAATGGGAGAGACCTCAGCCGAGCCAGTCGCCTCTGATAGGCTCAGGGACGACAATCAGCCAATACCTGACAGTTCATCGTCGCCAGCCCTGGTCGCAGGAAACTGCTTATGGACGGTGACGTGTAGCGGGAATCAGGTTCGTTGGGCCTTGGATTATCGCTATGGCACTTTTCCGCTGGAGGTAGGCCAGT
>DASVMX010000605.1:0-29208 GCA_036384215.1 Ktedonobacteraceae bacterium
GGATAGAACGTTCTATCCTGACCCCTGGCGAAGCGCCGCAGGCGCTGAGGAGTCCTGAGACATGAGTCAGAATGGCTTATGGAAACGTGAGAGATGTATGGCTAATTACATTGATCTGCACACCCATTCAACCGCTTCGGATGGGGTGTATGCGCCAGATGAGCTTTTGCACAGGGCGAAAGAGGCCGGGCTACGCGTGCTGGCCCTGACCGATCATGATACCACCAATGGCATCGCGGAGGCGGCTCGGACCGCGCGCGAGCTGGGCATAGATTTTATTCCTGGCATTGAGATCAATACCGATACCGGCGGGGGTGAGGTTCATGTGCTGGGCTATTTTCCAGATGTGGAACAGCCAGCTTTCCAGGCTGTGCTTACTACTCTGCGCGACGCGCGCGAGCGGCGTGGACAACGTATGGTGGAGTTGCTGAACGAAAATGGAATCAAGATTTCCTGGGAGCGCGTGCGTGAAATTGCGCAGGGGACAGTGGGGCGCCCGCACGTTGCCAGGGCGCTGATGGAGGCTGGTTACGTCCAGAATGTGCCCGAGGCCTTTGACAAGTATATTGGCAAAGGCCGCGTGGGCTATGTCCAGCGCTACCACCTCAGCCCGCTCGATGCTACCCACCTGGTTGATAGCGCCAACGGCCTGCCGGTGATCGCCCATCCGCTCGATCTGCCCGGTCTGGCCACCCTGCGCGCGTGGCTGCCAGAACTCTGCGCGGCTGGCATGGTTGGCCTGGAGACCTACTACGGCCCTTATACGCAGGAAGACGAGCGTGTATTGCGCGGCCTGGCGGAAGAATACAACCTGATCCCGACCGGCGGCACCGACTTCCACGGCCCTGGCATCCATCCCACCCCATTAGGTGGCCGCTACGTGCCCACTGAGGCCGTCGAGCGCCTGAAAGCTGCTGCCGCCAGGCGCCAGGGTCGCGTCCCACCCACGTTTGTACTGCCATTTCCTGTGGAAGAAAAATAGTTCCAGACCCTGTTTAAAAAGAGATTTTTAAACAGGGTCTGGAACAGGGTGGCGTCTATCGACTGCTGATCCAGATCGTTCAGAGCGCCACCGCACGCGCAGCTGAAATGGGCGCCCAGGCCGAGGAATTTGCAGTGCAGGCGGTCAGCGGGAAAGAAGGGTAAAACTGCCAGGCAATTTTACCCTTCTTTCCCGCTGACCGCCTGCACTGTGGCATCTTGTTGGGCTTTTTCTGCGCGCGCGGGGGCAATGGCGCGGAAGACGAGGTAACCGGCGAAGAACATGACCAGCCAGAGCGCGAGGTCGCCGGCCCAGGCCAGTTGACCCTGCCAGATCAGCATGCTGGTTGCCAGGCCGGCCTGCCAGAAATCGCGCAGATAGCCAAGGACGGGGACTCCAACCAGCAGGAGCAGGGCTAACCAGTGGTAATGACCACGCCAGAAACGCCAGATCAGGAGATAGGCCAGACCGCCAGTAATCAAGAACGATGTGGTATAAAGAGGAAGAGGTAACTCTCCCACCAGCCCGCTCGCGTTATAATACCATTGAGAGGTATGAATAGCGGTGACATCGCCGGCTATGTTGAGTAGCGCCATGACCAGCCCACCAGCCAGTGAGGCCTGAATGACCTTGACGGGCGGATGCATAAAAAGGATAAATATCCCGTAAAAAAGAATAATTACCGGTACCACAAGTACGGCAAACGCTCGCATATCCATCGAGAAGGCTCCTTTATTTTCAGCAGAAAGGTTTGTTCCAGAAAGGTTTTCTATATGAATATCATACCGCTTCGTGTGGCCTTAGCTCAAGTGAATGTGACGGTGGGTGACTTACAGGGGAATAAAGCCAGGCTTCTCCAGGCCATGCGCCAGGCTTATACCGCTGGCGCGCATATTGTATGTTTTCCCGAACTGGCCCTGACGGGCTATATGCCTGAGGACCTGGTGCTGAAACCGGGGTTTGTGGCCGCCAACCTGGCTGCATTACACGAGTTGATAGAAGCCAGCCGCGATTTGCCGGGATTGACCTCGATCATTGGTTTTGTCGATCGCCTGCACGACATATACAACGCCGCCGCGATTGTCTACGAGGGACAGCTCATCAGCACGTATCACAAGCACTACCTGCCCAACTACGGCGTTTTCGACGATTACCGTCTCTTCCAGGCAGGGCACAAGGCTCCGCTTTTCCTGATCAATGGCATACACGTGGGCGTGAATATCTGCGAGGACATCTGGTATCCGACCGGGCCGGTGACCATGCAGGCGCACGCGGGTGCGGAAGTGATTATCAACATCAATGGTTCGCCCTTTCACACCCTGAAGGATCAGTTCCGAGAGGATATGATGGCCACGCGCGCGGTCGATAATGGCGTGATTGTGGTCTACCTGAATATGGTCGGTGGACAGGACGAGGTGGTCTTTGACGGCGGCAGCATGGTTTTTGATGCGCAGGGCAGTCTGGTCGCCCGCGCGAAGCGCTTCGAGGAAGACCTGCTAATCGTCGACCTCGACGCTGCCTCGGTCTTCCGCGCACGCCTGCACGATCCGCGCCGCCGCCAGGAGCGTTTCCAGGTTGAGCCGGAGGACGTGCCTCTGTACGTCATCAGCAGCCAGCCACAGGCGCCCGTGCCGATGCTGGCCAGCAAACGGCCTGTTGTCATTGGCGCGCCCCAACGTGTCGAACCGCAGTTGAACAAACTGGAAGAGATCTACAAAGCGCTGGTTCTGGGCACGCGCGATTATGTACGCAAGACGGGCTTCCAGAAGGCGCTGATCGGCCTCTCAGGCGGCATCGACTCCTCGCTGGTTGCCGCGATAGCCGTGGACGCGTTGGGAGCAGAAAACGTGCTGGGCGTCTCGATGCCTTCTGGCTACTCGTCCGAGGGCAGCAAAAGCGACGCGCAGGAACTGGCCGAGAACCTGGGGATGCAATTTATGACCATTCCCATCGAAGAGACCTTCCGCGCCTCGCTGAAAATGCTCGCGCCAGCTATCGGAGAAGGAGACGCAGGGCTGGCCGGCGAAAATCTCCAGGCGCGCATTCGCGGCAATATTCTCATGACCATCTCGAACAAACTGGGGCCAATCGTGCTCACCACTGGCAACAAATCCGAAATGGCGGTTGGCTACTGTACACTGTACGGCGATATGGCGGGCGGTTACGCTGTAATCAAAGACGTGCTCAAAACCCTGGTCTACGAACTGTGTGTCTATCGCAACAGTCTTGGTCCCAAGGCCGTTATTCCGCATGCCGTCATCGACAAGCCGCCCTCCGCTGAACTGCGTCCAGACCAGAAGGACACCGATAGCCTGCCACCCTACGACGTGCTCGATCCCATCTTGCGCGCCTACGTTGAACAGGACCGCAGCATCGACGAAATCATCGCCATGGGCTTCGACGCCGCCATTGTCCAGCGCATCATGCGCCTCGTCGATCTCAGCGAATACAAACGCCGCCAGGCGCCTCCCGGCGTCAAAATCACCACCCGCGCCTTTGGCCGCGACCGCAGATTGCCGATTACCAATCGCTATCGCGAATCGGTGTAGAAAAATGAACCGCACCTATAGTGACCTGATTCATAGCGTCATTTGGTTCAGATATGGTATACTACCTTCATAAAGTTGGCATTTACCAATAGTAGCGCACGGACCTGGCCGCAGGAGGGGCCACGGTTGACGAGGTGGAGGCTGTTCGGATCGTATCAGCGGGGAGCCTCCAGGGTGCTTCACCATCCTGCCAAGAGAGCCGACAAATCCAGCCGGTAACGGTTGGGCCAATACGCTCTCAGTGAAGAAGTTGATGAAAAAGGATAACTTTCATCACGGCATCTCGTCATGCCCAAAAACAGAAAGGGTACCTCCATGTGCGGTATCATAGGCTACGTCGGCCCCCAGGGCTCCGATGTCACTACCATTTTGCTTGACGCTCTGACCAGACTCGAATATCGCGGCTACGATTCAGCCGGGATCGCGGTTCTGACCTCCAATGGCACCCTGGCGCTCCATCGTCGAGCTGGCAAAATCACCAACCTGAAAACTGCCGTCGCGGAGGCCGAGCTGCCTGAGCCGGGCCCGCTGGGCATCGGCCACACGCGCTGGGCCACGCACGGGCGTCCAAACGATACAAACGCGCACCCTCATCCCGATTGCAGCGGTCTGCTGACCGTGGTGCACAATGGGATCATCGAGAATTACGCCGAGCTGCGCGCGGAACTGGGCGGAGAGGGCCATATCTTTCTCTCCGAGACCGATACTGAAGTACTCTCCCACCTGATCGAACGCGAATACTTTGGCGTGGCACAGCGCGACCTGGAACTGGCTGTGCGCCGGGCGCTGGGATGCGTGACCGGCTCCTATGCTATCGCGGTGATCAGTTCAGAGCAGCCTGATTTACTGATAGGCGCGCGCTTTGGAGGCGGTCCCCTGATCGTTGGCGTGGGCGAAAACCAGCAATACCTGGCTTCGGATATTCCTGCTCTACTCAAGCACACTCGCCGCGTGCTGATCCTCGACGAGGGTGAAGTAGCTGTGCTGCGGCCAGAGGGGGTCAGGCTCACCAGGCTGGATGGCACGCCGATTGAGCGCGAGCCAATGCTCATCGAATGGGACGCCGAGGCTGCCGAGAAAGGCGGCTATCCGCATTTCGCGTTGAAAGAGATCCACGAGCAGCCGGAGGCGCTGGCCCGTGCCCTGACGGGTCGTGTGCGCCAGGGCCAATTACACCTGGCGGAACTGGAGCAGATGCGCGCCGCTGGCCGGCTCGACAGGCTCCAGCGCATCGTCGTCGTTGCCTGTGGTACCTCGTACCACGCCGGACTGGTCGCTAAATACGCCATCGAGCAGTGGGCGCGTATCCCGGTCGAGGTCGTCACCGCCGCAGAGTTCCGCTATAGCGATCCCATTGTCGGGCCAGAAACCCTGTGCATCGCGGTCACTCAGTCCGGCGAGACTGCCGACACGCTGGTCGGCGTTCGCCAGGCCCACGAACAGGGTGCGCCGGTCATCGCGATCACCAACGTTGTCGCCAGCGCTATCACGCGCCTCGCGGATGCCGTGCTCTACCTGCAAGCGGGTCCCGAAATTTGCGTCGTCGCGACCAAGACCTTCGTCAACTCGGCGGTCGTGCTCTACCTGCTGGGCCTCTACCTGGCGCAGTCGCGTGAACATATCAGCCCCGAGCAGGTCAGCCAGGTGCTCAATGCCCTGGAAGAACTGCCAGAAAAGATTCGGCAGATTCTGGAGCGGGCTGCTGGACCCGAAGACACGATTGCCCCGCTGGCCAACCAGCTCGCCAGCGTCAACAGTGCCATGTTCATCGGGCGTGGCATCGGCTATCCCATCGCCATGGAGGGAGCGCTCAAGCTCAAAGAGATCTCCTACATTCACGCCGAAGGTTTGCCGGCTGGCGAACTCAAACACGGCTCCATCGCCCTGCTCGATCCGCAGACGCCGCTCATCGCCATCGCCACCAGGTCGCGTGTTTATGACAAAGTCGTCAGCAACATTCAGGAAGTGCGCGCCCGTGACGCCCGCGTCGTCGCCGTCGCCACCGAAGGCGACGACGCCATTCGCCTGCACGCCGACGACATTTTCTACGTTCCTGTCACCCTGGAGGTTCTCAGCCCTCTGCTGGCCATCATTCCGTTGCAACTCTTCGCCTATCACACAGCAGTCGCGCGCGGTTGCAACGTGGATCAGCCCAGGAATCTCGCAAAATCTGTCACAGTTGAGTAATCAGCTTAGAGCGAGCTATTGCTTTTGTGGAACGAAAATAAAGTCGTTCCCATTTCGGTATAGACGGACAATCAAGTTGCCAATTTGCAAGTCAGTGGCCTCTGGGCGTAATTGTTCAGAGGCCAATGCAGCGATGCTTCGCTGATAGGCCTAACCCTACAACCAACTTCTAAAAACCTGCATAGATGCTTATCTTACATCTCTTGCACGAATCCCCTGTTGCTTCTGGGGAAAAATGGGAGGGAAACATGTCGTGACCCTCTTATGGCCGAAGATCCTACG
This sequence comes from Ktedonobacteraceae bacterium, assembly GCA_036384215.1. Classification (GTDB taxonomy): domain Bacteria; phylum Chloroflexota; class Ktedonobacteria; order Ktedonobacterales; family Ktedonobacteraceae; genus Paraktedonobacter. The sequence continues at coordinate 6,001 of DASVMX010000605.1, forward strand.
ACAAATCGCCTGAAATTGAGACATCTCACTCATTAAGCGCCTGGGCCACGGCTTGTTCGAGTGTCAGCTCACGTCCCTGGGTCCAGGTAGCCTGGAAGGTCGCATCGTCGAGTTGAGCGCGCACAGCGGCTATGATGTCATCTATTTCCCGTTTATCACTTGGTTGGTGAAAGGCTCCCAATCCCTCCATGACTCTTTCTGAAGTGCCGAGCAAACGTGCCGCGGGCTCGGGCTGGCCCAACGCACCAAGAGCACCTGCGAGGAGCGCCAGATCCTTTGCCATATCGAGTCGATTGTTCATTGTGCGGGCGAGCTGTAGCCCCTGGCGTCCCAGGTTTCTGGCACGCTCAGCCTCACCTCCATGCAGGGCGATGAAGGCGAGGTTATTGTACATAAAGTTGATCCGGCGTGTTTCTCCCGTCTGCTGGCAGACGCCGAGGCATTCCTCGTAAGTGTGCCTGGCATAGTCATCATCGCCACTGTAACGAGCTATTTCCCCCATGATGTTGAGCGCCTGCGCAATCCCCGGTTGATGAGAAAGTTCGCGGAACAATGCCAGGCTTTCCTCAACGAGAGGCATGGCCGCAGAGCGATCGCGCAACATCGTGTAGCCCAGCAGAGCGAGCGCCCAGGCCATCTGGAGCCGATCCCCTACATTACGGGAGACCTCAAGCGCTCTTCTGAACAAGGGCTTTGCTGTATCGAGATCGTACAGAAAGGCGAGATGTCCGGCGCTGATCAGGAATTTCGGATGGTACACCGGAGATACTTCATCAAGTCGCTTGAAGAGTTGTTGGGTCCATCGGCGGCCTTCTACATGATGCCCATTGCCGTACCAGAACAGGCAGAGGGCGCCCGCTAAGCGTATGCCCGTCTCGACATTTCCACCGCTCAAGGACCAGGAGAGCACCGTGCGAATATTCTCCAGATCCTGTTCGAGCCGCCCAGACCACTGCTTGAAGCCTGCCAGCCGGAACTCTGACTCGGCGCGTTCTGCCTGCTCGACGAAATACACGGCGTGTCGTCCCCGCATTGTTTCCTCTTCACCGCTCGTTTGCAGTCGCTCACGCATATACTCCTGGATCATTTCCAGCATGACGAAACGCGGCTCACTGTCCGGGGTCTCTTTTTGCTGCACGAGATGTTTATCAACTAGAGATGCCAAACCGTCTAACACATCGATAGACAGGTCTTCTCCGCAGATACTCTCGATGGCGGAGAGCGAACGGCCTCCGCGAAAAACTGCCAGTCGCGCCAGCAGCAGTTTCTCATCCTCATCAAGCAAGTTATAGCTCCATTCAATGGAGTCGCGCAGGGTTCGCTGACGCGGTGGGGCGTCACGTGAACCACCTGCGAGCAGGCGCAAAGGCGAGTGCTCCCTCGTCTCTTCCAACCGCTCCAGCAAGGCTTGCGGGGTGAACAGCTTGCAACGTGCAGCAGCCAGTTCAATAGCGAGGGGTAACCCATCGAGACGGGTACAGATGCGCCCAATCATCGGAGCTGTAGCCTCGCTGGGCTTAAAGTGGGGTAAGATCATCTGTGTGCATCGAACGAAGAACAGCCCTGCTTCAGATTCGGTGAGGCTCTGAACGGAAGTTGTCTCAGCGGGAGGGAGTGAAAGCGGCGGGACGAGATATTCCTGCTCCCCATTGATGCGCAATGGCTCCCGGCTGGTCACAAGGACTTTCAGGCGTGAAGACGCCAGTAACCAGGATACCAGTGGAGCGGCCTTGATCACATGCTCAAAGTTGTCAATCAGCAGCAACAGCTCTCTCCCAACGAGAGCTCGTTTCAGAGTATCTGGCAGGGGTTCCGTAGGATGTTCAACCGCACCGAGCGCGGAGGCAATGGCTTTTGCCACCAGGGTGTGATCTGAAAGGGGGGAAAGATCAACGAAGCAAGCACCATCAGCGTACGCTGAAGCTGCCTCTGCCACTACCCGCAACGCCAACTGCGTTTTGCCAGTTCCTCCAGCGCCTGTGAGCGTCAGCAGGCGGGATGTGGGTAGCAGTTGCTTCACTTCAGCAATTTCACGGCTACGCCCGATAAAGAGGGGCGTCTGCGTGGGAAGATTGTTACTGGATTCCAGAGACAACGCCTTCGAAAGGCCGCCCTCTAGCAAACCGGAACCTTGCACGCATGCAATGGCCTGAGTCCTGCTTCCTATCCCCAGTTTGTTATAAATCTGGCGGTTGTACCACTTGACGGTATGTAGACTCAGAAAAAGTTCGTCGGCAATTTGTTGATCTGATAATCCGGTTGCCAGCCGCTTCAGAATCTCTTTTTCGCGCTTATTCAGCAGATCTGGTGACGCTGCTTGCCCTTTCATAAGTCCACTCCCAAAGAATGAGGAGACGTAAGAATACACATTATCACGACCACAACCATTCTACGCAACTTTGCCGAACTTATCCAGGTATTTGTTCACTTTTTCCATTCTTATCTCCATCCTTTCTAATGGAGACATTCAACCTGGTTCATCTTATGCTTAGGAAGGCTGAAGCAATGCTGTAGGGTATCAAGTATCCTACAAAAAAGTATGCACAACCCTCGTATCATTAGCCTTATACAATACGCTCTCGACTGCCCTGCTACCTGTCAGAGCGAGTAGAAGGAAACAAGAACCGATGTCTACACAGAATACCAATCAACAGATAAGGAAGAACTATGACTAAACAGCAAAAAATGAGCGTTACTCTGGAGGAAACGGCGATTCAAGAGTTTGCAGCGCGCCTGCGCGGCTCACTGCTGCGTCCCGGCAATGCTGGCTACGAGGAGGCACGGCGAGTCCACAACGGCATGATCGACAAGCACCCTGCGCTAATCGCTCGCTGCGTGGATGTGGCCGATGTGATCGCAGCGGTCAACTTCGCTCGCGAGCACCAATTGCCATTAGCCGTGCGAGGTGGCGGACACAACGGTCCGGGTCTGGGTACCTGCGATGATGGCCTGGTCATCGACCTCTCGGGCATGAAGGGGATACGCGTTGATCCCTCTGCACGCACGGTTCGCGTCGAAGGTGGCTGCACCTGGGCCGAGGTGGACCATGCCACTCATCCTTTCGGGCTGGCTACGCCCAATGGCTTCATTTCCACCACCGGCGTCGGTGGACTGACCTTGGGTGGAGGCATCGGCTACCTCTCGCGGACCCTGGGTCTGACCCTCGACAACTTGCTCAGCGTTGATATGGTCCTTGCCGATGGCAGCTTTGTCACAGCCAGCACTGAGAAGCATGCCGATCTGTTCTGGGCAATACGCGGTGGGGGCGGCAACTTCGGGGTCGTCACCTCGTTCCTGTTCCAATTGCACCCCATCAGCACTGTCTATGGCGGGCCAATCTTCTGGCCGCTCTCCCAGGCAACTGATCTGCTCACGTTCTGGCGCGACTTCATCTTGAACGCTCCAGAGGAGATCAATGGTTGGTTCGGATTTGTCACGGTGCCACCCGTTCCACTCTTCCCAGAACAGTTCCACTTGCAGAAGATGTGTGTCATCGTGTGGTGCTGCACCGCAGCACAATCGCAGGCCGAAGAACTTTTCAAGCCAATTCGGGCCTTTGGCACCCCTGCCATGGATTTCGCCGGGCCTATCCCGTGGCCGGTGCTACAGAGCCTCTTCGATGCGCTCTATCCGGCTGGCCTGCAGTGGTACTGGAAGACCGATTTCTTCACTGATCTGAATGACAAGGCGATTGATTTGCATGTGAAGTACGGCACGCAACTGCCGACGATGCATTCGACCATGCACCTCTATCCGATCAACGGCGCGGTCCATCGGGTCAGCACAGGCGATACCGCCTTCAGCTTCCGTGACGCCAACTTCGCCGAGGTAATCGTCGGGGTCGATCCCGACCCGGCCAACAACGAGCGCATGATCCAGTGGGCCAGGGACTATTGGACGGCCTTGCATCCCTATTCGGCGGGAGGGGGCTATATTAACATGATGATGGACGAGGGTGCAGAGAACGTAAAGGCGGCCTACCGCGACAATTATGCCCGACTGGCACAGATGAAAGCAACATATGATCCGAGCAATCTGTTCCATGTGAATCAGAATATCACGCCGAGTAACAGAGGAAAATGAAATGGCGAAAGTCATCGTACACACTGATGAAGCGCCGAAATCCATGGCTGGATATAGCCAGGCGGTGAAGTCGGCAGGATTGGTCTTTGTCGCTGGTCAAGGACCCTTTGATGCCAGGACGGGTGAGGTTGTTGGAACCACCGTCCAGGAACAGACGGCTCAATGCTTGAAGAATATCGCAGCTATACTGCAAGCGGCGAATAGTTCCCTTGAGAAAGCGGTAAGCGCGACCTTCATCTTAGGCGAGGAAAGTGACTTCGCTGGAATGAACGAAGAGTGGGAGAAATGGTTTCCCGAAGATCCGCCAGCCCGCCAGGGAGCGAAACTTCCTATCCATCCGAAAGGAATGAAGATTTCTATCGCGCTCATCGCCGAAGCTTAGCTGGCCCTATCAGTGCGAAGCTGACGCAAAGTTCAGCTACATGGTACAACTGAACTTTGCGTCAGCTTCGCACTGATAGGCCAATTGGCGACGTAAGGTCACTGTCTCTGCTACGGTTTGCTCCATCTTTTTACCATTCTTTCGGACAGAGACATTCGCCGCATCTGAAGTCATGCTGGAGGACATCCCACGGGTGACAGAAGCCATGTTGGGCGGGCAGACACAGGGTCGCGTTCTCGTCAAAATGAGCGACAAATAGAGAGGGCCGAAGTTCTCGATGGTGGGAGGCTTCTGCCCTCGTCTTACAACGTATTCCCCATCCACCCGGAGCTTAGGCCCGTCCCAGGCTCCCTCGCAAGATCTGCTTCAACAGGTTCAGCTCTCCCAAATGCTCGCGCTGGTGCCCGCTACATGGCCCGGAGAGCAGCCTCCAAATGGGCTGGCCAAACAAACCAGCAATCTCCGCCCGAAAGTCTGGCTGTTGATAGGCTGAATAGGTGGCCATATGGGCTTCCATCTCGGGAACCGTGTCGAGATCGTCATCGCTCAGGCGACTGAGCCAGTTCCCGATGGTGGAGTGAACAGTGTCGGCATAGGCAAGGACGTCGGTTCGCGAGGCCAGATGAGCTATCTCCTTGGCTTGATTCAAGGAGATCCCTGCTCCGATTCCAGCATGGGCCAATCCGCTCCAACCAGCCCAGCGCTCATCCGCAATCACTTCAGGGACACCCCGGATGGCTGTCTGAACCGCCCAGTCCCGTGTTCGCACCATGTGCCAGAGTGTGAAGCCGAGCAGATTGGTCTGTAGAAGGACAGGCTTTGTCCATTCTGCCTCGGTCAGATCATCGGCGCACTCATGAAAGAGTTGGTGGATTCCATTGAGTTGCGTCTGTATTAAGGTAATCGCATGCATGGCCCCTCCGCCTTTCTGAAGTATGTCAACGGGTCTGCTCTTCCTCCTCGACTGGAAAGCTCTGTTTACTCCACTCATTGAAGCCGCCAGCCATGCTCACGACATCGTGGTAGCCCATTGCCAGCAGTGTCTGCGCTGCCAGCAGCGAGCGCCCACCAGATGCGCATGCCACGATGATACGAGTATCCTTCTTCGTGGTGAGTTCTGCTTTAGCATATGGCGTTGTTGGATCGGCATACCACTCCAGCATGCCGCGAGGCGCCAGCACTGCTTCTGGAATATGTCCCTTTTCCCACTCGGCAGGTTCCCTGACATCGAGTAGCAGACCAACGTGTCCCTGAGAGAGCTCCTCTCTAGCCTGCACAACCGTGATTTCTGGGATACTTTGACGCGCCTGGGCCACAAGCTGGGTTGCGCTCTTCGCTGGTTCGCTGTTTTGTGTTGACATGGTTCTTTTCCTTTCTACTCTGTATGGCAAGCCACGAAAGTTCACCGGAGAACAAGGAATGCATCACGACTTTCTGCTCCTCATTCGTTCTGCCGGATCTTTTCTCACTTTCGCTTTCCTAAGCATAAGGAAAATGAGGGCGAACGTCTCCATTCTTTCGGGTGGAGAAAAGAATGGTTGTGATCGAGACGTGGTATTCATACGTCTCCTCATCTTGTAGGGAATGGGCTCATGAAAGGAAAAACGATCTCACCCGATCTCCTGAACTCACGCGAAAAAGAGATTGTGAAGCGACTGCCAACCGGGTTATCAGATCAGCAATTCACAGGACTATAAGGGAAATCATGCGTAGAGATTTTAAACACGAATTGATGGATTTACTAAAATCCATTCCATTGTCTTCGCTTCTGGAATTGAATTCGTGTCAGGGGGTTGAAACTAACAGAGGTTAGGTGTATAGTTGGGACAGACAGGACTCGTCGCGGGCCCGCCGAAAAGAAATGGCGGGCCTTCATACGTCGCATCGTGCAGGCTCTATGCAATGTGAGTGAATGTCGCGTGGCGAACGTTATATAAGGCAGAGAGAACTGTGAAGCAATGGCGCTTCTCTATGTAATGCAGCATCCGTGGCCTGTGAGGGCCACAAGTGAGGAGGAATGTATTCATGGCTATCGACTTGATGAACCCCTATGAAGTAGCGGTTACCCAATTCGACGAGGCGGCTGATCGTCTTGGCTTATCCCAGGCGATGCGCGCGATCTTGCGCTTGCCCAAGCGCGAACTCATTGTCAATTTTCCTGTGCGCATGGATAACGGCGATGTCGAGATGTTCACCGGTTATCGTGTCCAGCATAATATCAACCGCGGCCCCGCCAAGGGCGGCATTCGTTTTAGCCCGGAAGTTTCGCTAGACGAGGTGCGCGCGTTGGCTATGTGGATGACCTGGAAATGCGCGGTTGTCGGCATCCCCTTTGGTGGCGCCAAGGGCGGAGTGATCTGTGATCCCCATAAAATGTCGCCCGGCGAGTTAGAGCGCCTGACCCGGCGCTACGCGACCGAGATTTCGCTGCTCATCGGGCCTGATAGCGATATCCCCGCGCCCGACATGAACACCAATCCCCAGGTGATGGCCTGGATTATGGACACCTATTCGATGCACAAGGGCTATTCTGTGCCCGCGGTGATTACCGGCAAGCCGATTGGCATTGGCGGCAGCGAAGGGCGTATGGAGGCGACGGCGCGCGGCGTGATGGTGGTCACGCGCGAGGCGCTGCTTGACAAAAACATGAACCCTGAGGAGTGCTCCGTGGTCGTGCAGGGCTTTGGCAACGTTGGCAGCATTACCGCGCGTTTGTTGCACGATGATTTGCGCTGCAAAGTCGTAGGCTTGAGCGATATCTCTGGCGGAGTCTACAATCCCAGAGGCATCGACATCCACCGCGCTCTGCGTTACTCCAAGGAGCATGGTTCACTCCAGGGTTTGCCGGACAGCGAGCCAGTGACGAATGCGCAACTGCTGGAACTGCCCTGCGATGTGCTGGTACCCGCCGCGCTGGAAAACCAGTTGACTGGCAGAAACGCCGCCCGCGTCAAAGCGCGGCTGATCATCGAGGCCGCCAATGGTCCGACTGATCCCGAGGCCGATCGCATCTTGAACGATGCTGGCATTACCGTGGTGCCTGATATTCTGGCCAACGCTGGTGGCGTCACGGTCAGCTACTTTGAATGGGTGCAGGACTTGCAGCGCTTCTTCTGGGCCGAAAACGAGATTAACGATCGCCTGGAGACCATCATGAAGCGCTCGTACCGCTCGGTGGTGCAGCACGCCGCCGAGCACGACACCAACCTGCGCATGGGCGCTTATCTACTGGCCGTGGACAGCGTGGCCAATGCAACCGAATCGCGCGGAGTCTATCCGTAAAGAATAGATTTCTTACGAAAGAGGGCGATAAGCAGCCTGGAGCCTGGCTCCAGGCTGCTTATCGCCCTCTTTCGAATGTAATAAACAGCCTGGGGAGTGGGCGACGTTTTAAACGACGCCCACTCCCCAGGCTGTTTATTACATTCGATACAGCACTTCTCCAGCGTGCAGTACGAGCAGGTAGCCTTCTTCTTCGCGCCCGGCCCATGTCTGAGGGTCGATGGTGTGGTAATCGCGGTAGCCCAGGTTGATCAGGCGACAACGTTCCGGGGGAATCGAAGTGGCCAGGATGACCTGGATGCGCGGGCTTTCAAGCCCGCTGGCTGTGTCATAGCTGCCCAGACCCTTGACGTGCGTACTGTGAGCCAGGACGCCGCCGGGGACGTGCTGAAAGCGTTCCCATTGCTTTGTGAAGTAGTCGCGCACATGGTAGCCGATCTGGTCGAGCAGGTGGCCGTGGGTGTACGAGACTTCGGTCAGGTGAGGGGCGTAGATAATGACCTCGCCACCATCCGCGATTGTGCCCTCAGTTTTGTACATGGCCTTGCCAGCGGTCCACAGATCGTCGTACATGGTAGAAGGCATCGCTAAAACGCTGCGCATAGCCTTGCCCGTGTGAACAATATTTAAGCGTTCTGAAAGGTCCGCGGCCTCGCTCCAGGCTTCGCTCTGCGAACCGCAGTAGACGCCGTGCAGGTCATGGCCGCGCAGGACCATAGCGATACAGTAGAGCGGTTGAGTGACAAATTCGGCGGCGCGCTGGATCACACGCCTGACCGGTGTCTGCTTAACGCCGATGGTTTGGATGTTGGTGACAAGCGCGCCCAGCCAGTGGGTGAAATTAATGATTTCTGCGCCAGCGATGCCGGGGAAGAGATATTTCGCGCCGCCCGAAAAGCCTGCGACCTCGTGCGGGAAGACCGGGCCGCAGATTATTAACTGGTCGTACTCGAAGATCATGCGGTTGAGCGTCACCGGGATATCGCTGGCCAGCAGACCGCCAGTGAGTTCCGCGGCCTCCTCGCGCGTGATGACGCCGATGGTCTGGAGCGCCCGTGGATCGGACCAGTGATGATTGAAGATATGAGTGTTGGGATAGTCAGGAATCTCGCCCTGTTCCGTCACAGACGTGCCGATCAGCTTGCTCAAAGCTTCCGCGGACATAGGCTGGTGGGTGCCCAGAGCCACTAGGTAATCGATTTGCCTGGCGCGCTCGCCCAGATGTTTATGCAGAAGGCGGAACATCTGGGGCAGCGGGCTGGTGCGCGTGCCATCGGGAATGATTACCAGCACGCGTTTATTCGTGACCGCCAGTTCGGCGCACGCCTGTGCCAGCAGTTGTTCAACCTCTTCGTCGGTCAATATTGCGTTGAGCGACCCTTTGCTCAAGACCATAAAGACACTCCTTCATTGATGACTTTTCCCCACCCTTGCAAAAACGTCAATCATTGCTGTGGAAGAATATCCAGAATTTTAAGGGAGACCTTTTTGGAGGACTCACCGTATTTGCTCCAGGCCTGTTCGAGTGAAAAAATGATGTGCACCGACGAGGCCAGTTTCAGGGTTGCTGCTCGCGCTCCACCGCGCAGGAACGTGCCTTCAAATGGTTGATTATGAGCGATCAGGCGCATACGCAGGTGACGTCCTTCAGGGCCAATGGTCCAGAAATCCTGAATGAGCACGTTATTGAGTTGAAAGACGGGCTCAGGATTGCCGGCTCCAAAGGGGCTGAGTTGATTGATTTTTTGCAACATGTCATAGTTAATCCGCTCCGGCTTGGAGATGACCAGATCGACTTTGCGGTTGGCGGGAGCAGGATCGGGTTCGCTGGCGAGGTTGTTGATCTCGACAGGCTCTGCTGAAGCGGAAGCTGCCGCGATGAGGGCGGGGGCCAGACCGTTCTGCGCTTCTCCGCGCCAGCCTAGCAGGTGTTCAAGCAGTTCGTCGATATGCAGGTTGGCGATGGTGAAACCTGCCGCCTGGGCGTGACCGCCGAAGCGCTCGAAGAGTTGCGGGCGCGCGGCTTGCAGGGCCAGGATAATGTTGAAATGCTCCGGTCCGCGTGCCGAGCCGCGACTGACCTCCTCGTCCTGGCTGAGTACAAAGACCGGGCGGCCAGTCTCCTCGGCCAGCTTGCCCGCGACCAGCCCGATAATGCCCTCGGGCCACTGCTCTTTCGCGCCTTTGACCAGGATGACCTGTTTGTCGGCCTGCTGCCGGGCCTGTTCACGCACCAGCTTCATTAGATCTTCAGTCTGGAGTTGGCGCGAGGCGTTGAGCTGTTCCAGTTCCGCGGCCAGGGCCGCCGCCTGTGCCTCATTGTCCGTGGTCAGCAGTTCGAAAGCCAGTTTCGCGTCCTTCATGCGCCCGGCGGCGTTGATTCTGGGGGCCAGGGCGAAGGAGATATCGCGCTCGCGAATCTCGCCAGCTTTGGGCTTTGCCACCTGGATGAGCGCTCGCAGGCCTGGATTTTTGGTCCCGTTCAGTCTTTTCAGTCCTTCGTGTACCAGGATATGGTTTTCGCCCAACAGCGGCACAACGTCGCCGACCGTGCCGATTGCCACCAGGTCGAGCAGATCCCAGGCCTCTGTCGGTGGATAGCCAGCCGCGCTATAGAGCGCCTGTGCCAGCTTAAAAGCAGTGCCCACTCCGCAGAGATAGCGTTCGCTGTAGGTCGAATCGGGCCGCCAGTTGTTGATCAGAGCCAGCGCCTGGGGCAACTGTGCGGGCGGATGGTGATGATCGGTGATGATCACATCAATGCCCAGCTCCTGCTGCGCGTAGTTGACCTCGTCTACGTCTGAGGTGCCGCAGTCGCTGGTAATAATCAGTGTCGTGCCGCGCTCGTGAAGTTGAGCGATAGCCTCTTTGCTCATGCCGCGTGGACCGTGAAGGCGGCTGGGGATATAGGCTGAGAGCCGTTCTGCGGGCTGGCCCAGGCGGCGCAGGGCGCGGGTCAACAGAGAAGCCGAGGTCACGCCATCTGCATCGAAATCGCCGAAGACTGTGATATGCTCCCGCTTCTGAATAGCGCGCTGGATGCGCGGGACGGCCAGGTGCATATCGGTCAGCCCGGCGGGATCAAAGAGCGTTTCCAGACTGCCAGTCAGAAACGCGCGCATCTCCTCTGGATCGCGAAAGCCGCGATTATAGAACAATTGGGCATGTAAATCGCCAATGCCAGTTTTGTGATACTTATCGTAGAGCGTCTTGCCAGCAGCGGCCTCCTGCTCTGGATCGGGTATCTGTTTTAAGCTTTCATAGATAGCCCATTGAACCGGTGCTGAAGATGATCCCACAACTTATTCCTTTCGCGAAAAATCGTTGGAATTGAAGCCCTAATCTGGCAGCAGCCTGAAGAAGACTTCGTTGCCGAGCAGGCGGCCTCGCTCGCTCAGGCGCAGCCAGTCGCGCTCGTGTTCTAGCAGACCGGCTTCCTCGACCGCGCGCAGGCGTTCGCCGACGAACTGATCAAATGTTTCGCCGAAGCGCCGGGCGAATGTCGGCAGATGCAGGCCCATGGCGGTGCGCAGACCCAGGAACGAGGTTTCGGTCATCTCTGCGAGGCGCGAGACCTCCGTGCTTTCGGCCACTGGCATCTGCCCGGCCTTGAGCTGGCGAATGTATTCCTGGGGATCGAGCACGTCGGAGAAGCGCCTGCCCGCGAAAAACGAGTGCGCGCCCGCTCCCATGCCAATATAGGGCAGGTTCCACCAGTAGGTCAGGTTATGCTGGCACTGGTGACCGGGCAGCGACCAGTTCGAAATCTCGTAATTGATATAACCCGCCGCGCGCAGGCGCTCCTCGGCATACTCGTACATGTCAGCGCAGAGATCCTCGTCACCCGGGGTGATGCGCCCCTCGTCGGTCCAGGTTTTAAAAGGCGTGCCCTCTTCAATAATTAGCGAGTAGAGCGAGAGGTGTTCGGGGCGCAGATCCAGCGCCTGGTCCAGCGTCTCCTGCCACTGGCGCATACTCTGGTCGGGCAGGCCGAACATAAAGTCCAGGTTAATGGAAGAAAAACTAGCTTGTCGCGCGAACTGCACCGCCTGGGTGATCTCTTTTGGCGAATGAATCCGGCCCAGTGAGCGTAGCAGGCCTGCGTCAAAGCTCTGAGAGCCCAGGCTCAGGCGATTGACCCCCGACGTGCGCAGACCCTGGAGCTGTTCCTGGCTGAGTGTGCCAGGATTGGCCTCCAGCGTAACCTCCGCGCCCTCGTCAACCGCGAATGCCGAGCGACAGGCCGCCAGCACGCGCGAGATCTGTTCAACGCTTATCAAGCTGGGTGTACCGCCGCCGAAGAAGATAGTGCGCGAGCGGCGCGGGGAGCCATCTGGCACGCGCGCCATCTCCCCGGTCAGGGCAATCTCCTGGAGCAGTGCCCGGACATAGGGTTCGCGCAGCGGGAGAATCCCTGCATAGGTATTAAAATCGCAATAGTGGCAGCGTGTATGACAAAAAGGAATATGAAGATAAAGAGAAGCGGTTTGCAATAACTCCGAGATAGGTTGCATATCCATTAGTGCCTGATTTAATGTGCTGGTAGTCATAGCTGTTCCCATTAGTTAACTGTATCTCACTCACTATACCACAAACTCGCCCACATGGATGGGTATTTCGCCGTGTGTCGCGGCGGGTAGGACTGCGCGAGTAACCAGGGTAAAAAGCAGGAACAGGAGCGTGAGAGCACGCTCCTGTTGTCTGTTTCGCGCAAGAGCTGTTCAGGCTTGCGGAGTCGCCTGCGCGGGCGCGCTGACCGGCAGGATGTTGTTCGGCGGCAGGTTATTAGAATCGATCAGCATTGTCTGGTCCACTGACGTGATATTCTGGCCGTGGAGCGCTCGGCGATCCTTCAACCAGTTGATCAGCGCGTTATTTTTCAGTGCCTTGAGCAGGGTCGCGTCCACATCCCTGGAGGGATCGATGTTCATGATCTGCACAATATAGTACGCGCTATAGGTGCTGATGACCGGGCTGAGCTCGTTTAGATGCAGGTTGCGATCAAAGAGCCAGTTTTCCACCGCGCTGGCATTCCCATTGAAGCCCGAGGCGTCGATGTACTGGTTGTACGTCAGCCAGCCGATGCTGCCACCCTTCTGGTTGGTGTTGGTATCCTGAGAGTTCTGCTTGGCCAGCTTGCCGAAGTCCTGGCCTTTTTGCAGTTCCTGGAGAACCTGGTTAGCCTTCTGCTGCGTGGGCAGCACGATCTGGCGCGCCAGCACCTGGTAGGACGGAGAAGTCAGCAGCGACGCGAAGTACGTCTGAGCGTTATTACGTCGTGCGAGAATGGTCAACATCGCACGGATCTGATCATCGCTGATACCCATCTGGCTCAGGAACGTATTATAGCCATTGGATTTCGGCATGTTCGCCTTCAGACTGTTAAAATCCGAGTTTACCTGGTGCGCGGTTGGATTAATCTTTGCCTGGAACGCGGAATTCTGAGTTGTCAGCCATTCGCGGATAAGCTCGTCATCCTGTAGCCAGGTCGCGCTATCATTGCCGATCTGGTCCTGCGTAAAACCCTGTTTCTCAGCCGGGATCGTATTCTGGTTCAGGTTTTGGATCTTCGTACCCAGATCCTGAGCTTTTTTTTGCTGAGCTGTTTGTGTCTTTGTCAGGTCAGTGACCTGTTTCTGAAGGTTCGTTTTCTTCGCAGTATCGGTGGGCTTTAGCTTTTTGATCTGATCATTGAGCGCATTGATCGAATCTGTGGTCTTGGTGGCATCGCTATTCGCCTGGGCGTACTGGCGCTCCAGGTCTGTGAGTTGTGTGGTCAGACCACTGGGACCATACAGCTTATTCAATTCAAGCTGTGTTTTCACGCCGACCATCTGGCGGTAGACCGATTGGGGGATGGAGTGACCATTTACGGTAGTGATAGCCTGACCGGGGACAATGATATTGAAATTAATCCAGGAGCTAACGATTACCGACGCGAGAAGGAGAACGATAAGAGCCGCGAGCCCCCAGGTGGCGCGGCGCTGAACTCGAACCTTCTCGGTGTGTGAAAGGTGCTTACCCCAACCAAAAATGAGAGGTTTGCCATCGCGTCGTGCTTCCACGTGCGCTGTTTGCTTATAGTAGCGTTTCGCGCTCTTACCCGTTTTATTGCGCTGGTTCGAGGGTTTGTGAGCGGAACGCTCGGTTTGAGTGTTCATAGGAACTCCCCTTCTGCTAAGGTCCATGTAAGGTCATGGTTGGCGTTTATATAACATGAGCACAGCAAAGATGAGAAGCAAGGCATCGTATCCTCGAAGCCGCCGTCATCTTTACTGTGCGATGCATAAGCGTTCCCTCTACATGCCGCGCATGTGCTCCGCAGTGTAGGGCAGTAATGCCATATGGCGAGCCTGTTTCAGCGCAACACTCAAGCGGCGCTGGTGCTTCGCGCACGTCCCGGTTTTCCGGCGCGGCTCGATCTTGCCACGATCGGAGATGTAGCGCTTCATGAAGCGGCTGGCTTCCTTGTAATCGATCTCACGCACATGGTCATGGCAAAACTGGCAAATTTTGCGGCGTCCGCCGCGCTCACCGCGCCCGCCTCTTTCGCGGCGCGGTCCCCCTTCAGATCGTCTATGCACGAAATTTCTCCTTTATTCCCCGCAACAGATGTTGCTCAGGAAATTTAAGGAAGATCGTCCGCGTCAAGGAAAGGATCAAATTCGTCACCTGCGGGCGTGCTCTCATAGCTTGAGGAGCCGGAGCTATAGCCGCCAGCACTGGCCGGGGCATAGCTGCCAGAGCCGCCGGAAGCAGATTTCGGATCGAGCATCTGCATCTCATTGGCAATCACCTCGATGGCCGTGCGCTGAATACCTTCTTTATCGGTGTATTTGCGCGTGGTCAGGCGACCCTCGATATAGACCTTTGAACCCTTGTGCAGGTACTTCTCGCAGGTCTCAGCGAGCTTGTTCCAGGTGATGATGTTGAACCACTCGGTCTCTTCTTTGCGCTCTCCCCGCACCGTATACGTGCGGCTGACAGCGAGAGAGAATTTTGTGACTGGTGTGCCCTGGTTAGCGGTTAATTGCAATTCAGGGTCACGACCCAGATGCCCGATCAACATGATTTTATTTAACATGGTTGATGTCCTTTCAACGTAATAGACGTTGCGGTAATACAAAACCTCTCTGCCCGTGAGACCGAATAAGTTGACTCAGACAAATCTTCTCTTACCTACGCTTCAATGGTTTCTTCTTCAATGGCCGGGGGAACATAATCGTCCTCGTCGGCTGTGAGCGTGATCTGCGCGTCGCTTTCTCCGCCCGCGACAACTTCCTGCTGCTCCTCGGTGCTCTCCTCAGCAGGAGCCTCGCCCTCTGGCGCGGCAGCAGCCTGGGCCGCAGCGTTCGCGCGAGCTTCGCGCTCCTTCTGCACGGTCTTGGGATCGCGCAGTTTGATGAGATGACGGATGACTTCCTCAGAAACCTTCAGCGTCCGGTCGAGCTCCCTTACTGTCTCAGGGGTCAGGATCATATCCACAAACACGTAGAAACCGTCACGATGGTGCTCGATTGGGTAAGCCAGGCGGCGGCGCCCCCACTGGTTTACTCTCACGACCTGGCCACCAAAATTTGTGGCGATCTGTTCGACACGCTCCAGAATGGCGCGCGTCTGCTCTTCATTGACTTCGGGATTGAGTATGAAACCCAGTTCATAATCTCTGGTCACGAAGCCACCTCCTTCCTCTGGGCATGCTTCTGGAATAAGACTCGCGCTGAGCAAGCGCGGCTTCCAGAGCAGGCGATGCATCATTGCATAAACGATGCACAAGTGTTTTATTGTTACATGTGCATCCTCTCCTTACATTTGTATGCCGGGAGATGGTTTTTGCACCTCGCCATTATAGCATCCTTCCCTATACCTGACAATATGACTGGCCCAATCTTCAAATCGGTCTGGCAATCGCGGGATCTCTCCTTCCCTGTCTGACGATGCGGGCCTGACAATTTCAGAATGAAATTTCCGCGCGATTACCAGTGTTCAATAGTCCTATTCTTATAATGCGCCTGTGAAGTGGAAAAGGTGAATCATTTTTGGACGAATTTTCCGCTTCTCTCTGCTATATCAATACATCCACTGATATGAACCTCTGCGCTGGCCTTTTTCCTCGCCCCCGTCCTTGAGATTCTGTTGAAGTAGATGGCTGTGAGCCAGAGGAGAGAAAATTTGGTCCAACCAAATTTTCTCTCCTCTGGCTCACAGCCATCTACTTCAACGATTTTTGTTGTGTGCGTGTGATAATGAAGGTGTTTTTTTCGTTGATTAGATCGTTAATGGTTATAGGTAACTGTTTTGATCTATGACAAACTTGTTTTAGGATGTACATATGCAGCACCCCCCTCAACAATCCACTCGCTCTTTGCGCGCCGGGCGCACGAATCCGGCTTTGCCGGGCGCGCGTTTGCCAACGACTCCAGTGTATGTTCCCGCGGCCCCGCGCCAGCGCTGGCCGCGCCTGGCTGCTGGTAAACGTACTTCGACACTGCGCCGCGTTGTATGGCAGCTGGTGCTGCTGGGCTTTTTGCTGGGGGGGTGCTGGCTTTTGCTCTATCCACTGCTGGGCGCGACTTTGCCTGATACGGTGGCTGCACGCGATCTGCCGCGTGCTTTTCCCTGGCTGGCGCAGCTGTTGTGGACGAGGCGCTGGCCGGGGCTGGTGATGTTGTTGTCGCGTGTGCCCTGGTTGAACTCGCCCGCGGTGGGAACGGCTAACCTGGCGCTGCTGGTGCTGGGTCTGGTGGGTTTGTTGCTGCTCCTGGCGGCGCGCGCGGGACGGCAGGCAGCGCAGAATCAGCTCCAACAGGGGCCGCTGCGTGTGTTGTTGGCCGTGGTCTGGCTGTTCGCGGCGTTGTTCGCTGTGCTTTGTGCCTTGTTGCCTGGCGGGCTGGGAAAGGAGACGCTGCTGGCGGGTCTGTATGGACGCCTGATCCTGGTCTACCACACGAATCCGTACCTGGCGTCCGCCAGTGCACTCGCGCATGATCCGTTGTATCACGCCCTGGCGCCCGCGGCGTTTGTCTCGCCCCAGGCGGGTCCGCTCTGGCTGGATCTGACGGTGTTGCCGGCCTGGGTGGCGCAGGCTGGCCCTTTGAAGACGCTGCTGGCATTTCGCGTGGCGGGTTTGATCCTGCATCTGTTGAATGCGCTGCTAATCTGGGGAATTCTGAGCAAATTGAAGCCAGAGGTGCGTTTAGCCGGGACGATTTTCTACGCCTGGAATCCGGCGTTTTTGCTGCTGGGAATTGTAGAGACGCCCCAGCACCTGGCGGCGCTCTTTTTCCTACTGCTGGGGGTGTTTTTGCTACAACGCCGTTCGCTGTTGCTCAGTTGGGCCTGTTTTGTGCTGGCGACTCTGATTAATCCGCTCTGCTTGCTGCTGTTGCCGCTTTTCCTGCGGGCGCTGACCAGGGAACTTCACCTGGCGGGACGTGGGAGGAGGGCTTTCTGGTGGCTGCTGTGCGTGCTGATCTTTGCCCTGGTGGTAGGACTGGCCTATGCCCCTTACTGGTCTGGTCTGGGCCTGGATGGAATCGCGCAGCGCCTGCGAGTGGTTTTCTGGCAGGATGGCGCGCAGGCCTCGCTCCTGGCTGCCTTGAGTAAGTTGCCTTTTGTCTCCTGGCCGCCCGCGGCCTGGCTGCTGACTCCTCATCACTGGCTGCTGCTGCCGGCGATGATTACAGGTGGGCTGCTTTTACTGGGAATCTGGATCATCGATACCCTGGAACTGGCTCTGCTGTTTAGTAGCTGGATTTTCCTGGTCCTTTTTCTCCTTTTGCCAGTCAATACTCCCTGGTTGATCCTGCTGCCGCTGGGCCTGGCGCTGGCCAGTTCCAGCCGCCGCACAGCGTTACTGGCGCACCTGCTGACCGTGGGGGCGCTGGTGGCCTACTGCCTGGCTTACTGGCCCGGCCACTGGGATGGCCAGGCACTGGCGACGATTGGCCTGGCGGCACTGGTCTGGGGTTGGACGCTCTTTTTTCTCTCTACCTGGCAGATGACGCACAAAGATGACGATGACGAGGCGCAGCCGGCGCGCAAACGCCTGAGCATCTCGCGCCCCTCCTGGCCCTCGCGACCCTCAGCCTGGCCCTCGTCCCGCCCCGGCTGGCGCCGGCCATAAAGGTTTTTCTGTTGTTCCCCGAAGGGGGCTGGATGAGTTGAGCGTCAGGCGCTCAACTCATCCAGCCCCCTTCGGGGAACAACAGAAAAATGAATAGTTGCGCATCCGTACAACCTGTGTTATAATGCCACCTGCACGCGGGGTTCGCTCCTGAAACAGGCTTCTCTGCGCCTTCGATGGGGCTGTTGTGGGATTAAACAGGTTGTTCTGTTACTACACATCAATCTCCAAAAACTGATATTGCCTCTTTTTGTATGTGATTGTGCACCGAGAGACGACCAGTTGCCAGATGTTGTATTTGACCTCGCCTGGAATAGAAAGAAAAGAACATGAAGCAGAAATTGAAAACGCATACCGCCATGGCCAAGCGGGTTAAGATCACTGGCTCTGGCAAAATTATGCGCCGCAAGGTCGCATCCAGCCACCTGCGCCGCAATAAGTCTCCTAACTCCATCCGTTCGATGGATAAGCGCTTTGAACTTGCTACCAGCGATACGCGCCGGATGAAACGCTTGTTGCCCTACTCTCTGTAGGCTGAGTTTTCAGGATCGAATGGAGGATTAAAAAGCATGCCAAGAGTAAAACGTGGCGTACCCGCACATAAGAAACATAAGAAGCTGTTACAACTTGCCGAAGGCAATCGTGGCACGCGCAAGCGCCTTTACCGTCCCGCACATGAACAGATCATGCACTCGATGGCGTATATGTACCGCGACAGGCGCGTGCGCAAGCGCGATATGCGCGCTCTGTGGATCACGCGTATTAACGCCGCAGCTCGCATGCATGGCGTGAGCTATAGCAAGTTGATGCACGCCATTCATACTGCCAATATCGGCGTGGACCGCAAGATCCTGGCTGAGATGGCAGTCAATGACGAGGCCGCTTTCACCGCCCTGGTGGAGTCGGCGCTGGCCGTAGTGAAGTAACTTTGCCAGCCAGCCGTGTTGGTATAAATATGACACTGATTACCAGTCTCGCCAATCCACACGTTACGCAGGTGCGAGACCTGCATACAACAAAAGGCCGCAAAAAAAGCGGCCTTTTGTTGATGGAAGGGCCGCATCTGCTCGATGCTTTGCTATTGGCAGAGATGTTGCCGCGTGAAATCTACTATCAGCCGGAGTTGCTCCGGCGCACGCCTGAAGGGCGCGCGCTGCTGGCTCGTCTGCTGCATCCCCCTGTGCCCTGGTCCGGGTTGGCACTCTACGAGGTTAGCCAGCAGGTGTCGGAGACTTTGAGCGACGCGCAGACCTCGCAGGGCGTTCACGCTGTTCTGTCCCAGCAGCTTTTTCAGCCTGAACGCCTGCTGGCGCGTCGTCCACAGACCGCGCGCCCGGCTCTGCTGGTATTGGACGACCTGGCTGATCCGGGCAACATGGGCACGATTCTGCGTACAGCCCTGGCCGCCGACGTGCAGGAGGTGTTGCTGACCCCCCGCTGCGTGGATTGTTATAGCCCCAAGGTGGTGCGCTCAGCCGCTGGCGCGCATGTCGCGCTGCCGGTCTGGACCAACCTGGAGTGGCCCGCGGTCGAGGAGAGGATCGTCAATCACTGTGGAGCAGCCAGGCGGCGCGTCTTTATTGCCGAGGCCAGCGGCTTGCAGATCTATGACGCGGAAGATTTGCGCCAGCCCTTCGCCCTGATCATTGGCAACGAAGCGCACGGACTTTCACCCCAGGCCCGCGCGCTGGCCACGCGGGCGCTCAGCATCCCTCTGGCCAATCAAGTAGAGTCACTCAACGCGGCTATGGCGACTGGCATACTTCTCTTCGAGTCCGCGCGCCAGCTCCGCAACGCCTGATTTTTGCAGCCAGGCTCCTTGCTAACGTAATAAGCTCAGCGCCTGCGGCACTTCAGTTATGTGAAGCGCCGCGGGCGCTGAGTTGGTGGACTGAATTATCTCTGGCAAGACGACCGGTGGTCGGTCTGACTCTACCAGTGGTTGTTCATCTCGACATGGATATCAGCTTGCTGGCTGAGCAATTCGCTGCCGCAGCTATCGCAGGTCAGAGGTGCCTGTCCCATATGGATCATGCCGCAGACATCGCAATCCCAGCGTGAAAGGTTGACCCGTGACCGTTGGTGAAGCAAGGCCATGATGGTATGCATGGTGCCTTCCTGATTAATCTCCATTGGATTATAGCTGGTATGTCTCTGTGCGATCATGATGATTTCTCCTCGGTCAGATCTATCCCATCCATGAGTCATAAGCACTTTTGGGAATGACATTTATCTCTCCTTCAAGTCTAACAGCCAGCCAGGTTGAAAGTCCATGGATTGAGATAGGGGTTATCGATGCTATACATAACGCAATAGTTATGCACACAAACAGAGGCCAGAGCCCTGCCAGAGAAGAGAAAATGCTCGGCTTTCTCTTCTCTGGCAGGGCTCTGGCCTCTGTTTGTGTGCTCTTTACCAGTTCGACTGGTTTCGATTTCCTGTTTGCCAATCATTCAATGCAGGGCGCGCTTGTGGGTCAGCGGGCCGCGGTTGTGTGCCTGGTGGAAGCGGTTGTGTGCCTCCTGGGCGCGGGTATGCTTCCGGTGGCCAGTTATTCTGAGCCGGAGAAGGCTGCGGATTATTGTTGCCGGACCAGGCGAGAAGGGATTGCTGGTTATTGCCATTGGGCCATGCCGGAAGGGACTGCTGGTTATTGCCATTGGGCCATGCTGGAAGGGATTGCTGGCCAGGGTGTGGAGGCGTAGATGGCATCCGCTGCCCTTCTCCCCACTGTGGAGGCTGCGTGAAGGGCCCGGTGACATTCCTGGGGGATTGCAGGGAAGGCGAGAACTGTGGGAACTGTGGGAAGAACCCTTCCACGCCGGGCAAAGACGGTGTGTTGTTGTAGCCATTGCCATTGTTGACAGGCTGGGCAGTGGCGGTCACTTTGCGGAAGGAACCGGCGGGAGTGAGCAGGCCATCCAGATTTTCGTCGTAGGGGCGGCCGTCTGGCGTCACGTAGTTCTGATTATCGCGCAGTTTAAAGGCTTCCACTGAGACGAGCAACTGCTCTGCCAGGCGATCTACGCGCTCGATATTTTGTGCGGCATCGCGTGTGCTGGCAGTGCTTTGTTCGGTGGTCTCCGAGACGTGCTGCATCATTTGCACCACGTCGTTTGAGGATTGCCGTTGCTGCACAGCCATCTGGTTAATGCGCTCAATTTCGTCGGCCTGGCGTTCGATGACGGCCACGATGGATTCCAGGGAAGTACCGGCTTCCGCGGCGAGTATGCTTCCGGTTGAGGTTTCTCGCTCTGTATCGTTCATAGAGATGGCGACCGCGCCGATTTCATCGCGTACGCTGCGTACGATGCGTCCCACGGAACTGGCCAGTTCTTTGGCGCGCTCGGCCAGGCGCCGGATGTCAGCTGCGACCGCGCCGAAGCCCTTGCCGTTTTCGCCGGCCATCGCGGCCTGAATAGCCGCATCCAGGGCCAGGCGGTTGGTCTGGTGGGCGATGTTGGAGATGGCTTCCACGATGTTATTGATTTCGCGCGAGCGCTCACCCAGCGTCTGCACCTTGCCGGATGTCTGCTGCACATTGTTCTGAATGCGCCCCATGCCCTCGATGGTCTGCTGCACAGCCTGGCGTCCACCCTGGGCGCTGATGCGTGCTTCGCGCGCGCTGCTGGCCAGAGCCATTGCCCGGTTAGCGACTTGCTGGCTATTGTTGGCCATGCGCTCAATTTCCATGGCCGCGTGAGCAATTTCCTGGATTTGCCGGTCTGAAGTTTCAACCAGCTCGGCCATGCGATCTGTAGTAAGGCTGGTCGATTCTTGCACTTCATGCGCGACCTTTTTCACGCGCACCACCAGGCTGCTCAGTTCCTCGACCATATAGTTGAAGGAATCCGCCAGAACGCCCAGCGCGTCGGCGGTTACTTCGGCGCTGACGCTCAGATCTCCATCGCCAACGCCGCTGACCTCGCTGACCAGTTTTTCCACCTGCCCTTGCAAGAGATCGCGCTGAGACTGGGTTTCGTGGACCAGGTGGACGATATTGTCAAGCATATTGTTCATCGCGGTCGCCACAATGGCGATTTCGTCATGGCTGTTAATATGCGCGCGGGCAAGCCGGTCGCCTTTTGAGATACGCCTGGTCAAGAGCACCAGTTCGTCCAGCGGACCAGAGATCGAACGATGGACCAGGATACCGGCGATAGTGACCACGAACAGCGTCAGCAGGAACGCGCCAGCGGTGCCGTAGATGATGGGCTGCGCCTCGTTGGTATCTCCATTTACGTGTTTGGCGATTGTGGCGACGTCCTGGCTGAGCAAGATCCAGTCGGTGCTGACGTCGTCATAGGCGGCATCCAGGTCGGCTGCGGCAGAGGAAATTTTGTTGGCAGTGCCAGCGGCATCTTTGATCTGTACAGAGCCTGCCATAATATCGTTCAGTTGTTTCAGCTCAGCTGCCTGGGCTTTTTTAAAATCAGACCAGCCAGATTCCGAAATATCCTTGAGCAGAGCGCTCCCATCCTCGGAAGTGCTATCATTAGGGGCAACCATGCTCACGACGCTGATCACTGATGGCATAAGCTGGCCTGTCAGTGGGTCGTATTGACTTTTGTAGTCCATCAGGTTTTTTTCCTGAAGCCCGGAGTTTTGTAATATCAGTGTCGTGGCCTGCTGGAGAGACCCTTTCACTTTGGCATGGTTTACCGGGTCAGGTGAGAGTACAACAGACAGGACCTGGCTTTCCTCGGCTTTTGTCTGTGTGTACAAGCGCTGCAATGAGTGCGACCAGTTGTTTGTGCTGTCCTGCACACTGGCGATAATACTTGATGCTGTCCGGTGGCTGCTCAACTGATTGACGTAATAAATACCCATGACGGCAATCATCACACTGGGAAGTATGGCCGCCAGGGCAAACGCTATGATGAGACGGCGCGAAATCGGGTAGCTAGAGATAAGTTTCAACATGTCGAATGACGTCCCTTCTCAGGCGGCACAATAATTCCGTTGCTACTCGTACGTTTTCTAAACGCGTTAATTCGGGAATAAGAATATGCAGAAAACTCCTACACTAGTGTACATCACCTTCTCCAAAAATAAAAATTTTTGTATCAGACCCCCCTGTTTTTCCTATTTTTTATGTGCTCTCCCCTGACCGTATGTAAATAGTTGTTTCTTTCCTTGCCTAATAAGTAGATATACACGAATGTATATAGGCCTGTGAGTCATCCTTTCTTTGAAACGTCATGCGCTGGAAGCGCACCACTCCGTATGAGGTTAAATATGACCTCAGAAGATATCGTTGGTAAACCCCTTGCGCCGCTGCGCGGCGCTCTTTTTCCCAGAAGAGATGGCGAGTTGGGCGGCCCGTGGCCGCCCA
>DASVMX010000606.1:0-10191 GCA_036384215.1 Ktedonobacteraceae bacterium
GGGATGCTGCGCACCCCTGCACGAAAAACCACTTTTAAATCTTTGGGATGGGGTCTGGCTTTTATAAGGAGGGAGAAGTATATAGCCCTGGAACTATCAGAAAAAAACCTTGACGTTTCAGCATCGAACAGATATAATGCACATGTTATGATTGTTTGCAAGGCATGGGACAGGCGGCTGATACATCCTGCTCCCCGGTAAAGACGCTAAAGAGCTCTGAGCAATCCTCTATAGAATTTTCTCTTCCTGCACGCAAGTTCGTATCTGATATCAGCTAGCAGCATTGCTCCCGTACCCTACGGCCTGCTCCTGGTACCCCTGGCGGCGCTGTGTCCCGGGGAAACTTCTCCTACGCCCGCAAGGGGCATATTGGCCGAAAGGATTTTTTTTTCATGCCATCTTTTCATGACTTTTCGCTGCAACCAGCAACGCTTGCGCTGCTGGCACAGATGAATATAGCTGAGCCGACGCCTATCCAGGCCGAAGCTATCCCGGCTCTGCTGGCCGGCAACGACCTGGTGGGGCAATCCGCCACCGGCTCTGGCAAAACCCTGGCTTATGGTATCCCGCTGGTAGAACGCCTGGCCAGCAATAAACGCGCGGTTCAGGCGCTGGTACTCGTGCCAACGCGCGAACTCGCCACACAGGTAAACGCTGTTCTGAGCAAACTGGCCGCGACCCGGCGCATGACGACTGCGCTGCTGGTCGGCGGTAAAGCCTATGGCAAGCAAATTGCCGCGCTCCGTTTCGGGGCGCAAATTGTTGTGGGTACGCCCGGACGCGTGAAAGATCTGCTGGATCACGGCAGTCTCACGCTGCATCAAACGCGTGTCTGCGTGCTGGATGAAGCAGACCAGATGCTGGACATTGGCTTCGCGCCTGTGATTGAGGAGATCCTGGCAGCCGCGCCAGAAACGCGCCAGATGGCGCTGTTCTCGGCCACGATGCCAGACTGGGTAGCAAAGCTGGAGCAAAAGTTTCTCACTGACCCGGTGAAAGTGGTGATTACCCCGGCCACCGGCGGGCAGAGCACGATTGAGCAGATTGCTTACCAGGTACCCCAGGCCCAGAAAATGGCCGCGCTCTGCACGCTATTGCAGTCCGCGGAAGGCGAAAGCACACTGATCTTTGGCCGCACGAAATTCGGGGTTGAGAAGCTGGGCCAGCAGCTCAGCAAATTGGGCTTTACGGTTGGCACGCTGCACGGCAATAAAAGCCAGCGCGCGCGCGAAGACGTGCTTGCCGCTTTTCGCCGCGGACACGTTCAGACCCTGCTCGCCACCAACGTGGCCGCGCGCGGGCTGGACATCCAGGGCATCTACCAGGTGATTAACTACGAGCTGCCCGAGTCCAGCGAGCTGTTTACCCACCGCATTGGCCGAACCGGCAGAATGGGACGCCAGGGCAAGGCTATCACCCTGCTGGCGCCCGCTGATGTCTCCAAATGGCGGCGCATGGCGCGCAGCCTGGGCCAGGATGTCCTTCTGCACAAGCTGACCATCGATGAAAATGCCGCTGTGGTCCCACAGTCCGCCACCGCCAGCGCGCCCGCGCTGCTTGAGTTCGCGGCTCCGCAGGAGCGCGCTCCCAGAGCGCCGCGAACTCGCCAGAACGACGCGTCCACTCGGGAACGCCCGGCGTACAACGACTCAGAGTCCTCGCGCGGGCGCAGATCTTTCGCTGCTGATCCCGAGCGAGAGCCATATCGTGTGCTCTGGCCAAAACGCGACCTCCAGGTCGTGAACAGCGAGTTTACAGAGGACGAGCCATACCGCGAGCAGCGGCCAGCCCGTTCCCGCAAACCCGCCGCACGCGGGCGCGAAATGCAGAACGAGCAGCTCCCACCGCGCGGCTTCAGACCCGCCGCGACCGAGCAAGAATATGAGCAATACGGCGATTTCCGGCCTACGCGCCGCCGCACACCTGTCGCGGGCGAGCAAGAGCGGCGCAGATCGCCTCGTCCTGGCACAGGCCGTTACGAAGCAGCAACCCCGCAGCGGCCCGCTCGCCCATCCGCGTGGCAAGCCAACGACTTCGCCATCACCGAGCGCCCCACCTCCGGCAAACGTCCCGGAGCAGGCAAGCCGTCCGGCTTCGCCAAGCGCAAAGCCGCCACCCTCGCAACCCCCAACCGGGCCAACGGCAATAAGCCCGCGAGACGCTCAGCAGGTCGCTAGTTATTGCCTTAACAAAAGTGACCAGAGAGAGTAAAATGGGCCAGGATGAAAAATTTTCGATTTTTCATCCTGGCCCATTTTACTCTCTCTGGTCACTTTTGTTAAGGCAATTCAGCTACAATTCAGCTTTTCCAGCTATAACCTCAAGTAGCATCATGAAGAATCCCCTGTTTACTGATGGGGAGTGCGAAAGGGCTGGCGCGATATGAGCACGCATATCCTTGTGATTGATGATGATGCGCGGCTGACCAGCGCTCTGCGGCGGACGCTCTCTTACGAGGGCTACCAGGTTTCGAGCGCGGCACATGGTGAGGGCGCGTTGACGCAGGTTCGCTTGAAGCCGCCGGACCTGGTGATCCTTGATCTGATGCTGCCAGGTATGGATGGGTTAGAGGTCTGCCGCCGCCTGCGCGACGCGGGTGAGCAGATGCCAATCCTTATGCTGACGGCCCGCGATACGGTGATGGATCGCGTGATCGGCCTGGAAACGGGCGCGGACGACTACCTGGTGAAACCTTTTGCCTCGGAAGAGCTGCTGGCCAGGATCAAAGTGCTGTTACGCCGCAGCAATCCGCCAGAGGTGGCCCGCGAAATTCTCCATTACGCCGATCTGGAACTGGATATCTCGACGCGCCAGGCCAGGCGGGGCGAGCGCGTGATCGAGCTGAGCACGACTGAATACGAGTTGCTGGCCATGTTCCTGCGCAACCCTAGAATCGTGCTGACACGCACGCTGCTAATGGACCGCATCTGGGGCGTGGATTTTACTGGCGGGCCCAATGTCCTGGAGGTCTATATCGGGCACCTGCGCGCTAAACTGGAGCAGCAAGGCGAAGCGCGCCTGATCCAGACCGTGCGCGGCGCGGGTTATGTCCTGCGCACTCTGGAAAAAGCCGGGTGAGCAACACGCGAGAAAGGATGTCTGCCGCTATGTCCCTGCCGTTACCCCTGCGCCTGGCGCTGTTTTATACCCTGCTCCTGGGACTCTGCCTGGCTGGCTTTGGCTGGCTGGTCTACTACCAGGCTCAGCAGCGCGCCTACCACGATCTCGATAGCCTGCTCAAAACCCGCGCCGCCAGCGTGAAAATGGGCAAAGACCTGTTCGCCAACGCGAACGCCGGCCAGCCGTTCAAGCTGCCTGGCGTCAACGAACTGGGCGCGGACGGCGTGGCGGTCGAGATTTTTGATACCAACCTCAAACTGCTGGCTACAACCTCGGACGTATCGTCTCCTGACGATATTCTTACCACCTCTATGAATACCAATCCCAGCAAGATCCCCTGGGATGCACAGGCCGCGCACCAGCTCCTCGCGCAAATTGCTCGCGTGAACTCGTATTTCATCTATCATCCCGATTCCACGTTTAATGGCATCTACAGCACCGTTCTCTATGAAGGTCAATCTGTGCGCGTCTATACAACCGCTAATAACCCTCTGGGAATGCCTCAGATTATTCAGACCGCTCGCTCGGAACTGGGCACAAAGCAATCATTAGAGCAGTTGCGCCAGACCCTGCTGACCGGCGGGTTGCTGGGACTTGTGCTGGCGCTGGCGGGCGGGCTGGGCCTGACCTGGAGTACCCTGGCAGCGCTCAGACGCGTCACACGCACCGCGCGCGAAATCAGCATTTCTCAGGACTTCCACCGGCGTGTGCCCCTGAGACCTGGCCTGACCCGCGACGAAATCACGACCCTCGCCGAGACGTTTAACGCCATGCTCGCCAACCTGGAGGCCTCGTATCAACAGCAAAAGCGCTTCGTCGCTGATGCCTCGCACGAGTTGCGCGCGCCTGTGACCTCGATTCGCTGCAACCTGGATCTGCTGGCTCGCGTCTCGGATCTGCCAGATGAAGAAAAGACGACAGCCCTGGCTGACGCCAGAGCCGAGGCTGACCGCATGAGCCGGCTTGTCAACAATCTGCTCACCCTGGCCCGCGCCGATGAGATCGCGACCATCCGCGAGGAACCACAAACTGCCGCTCCAGGCACAGACGCGAGCGCGCAGCCGCAAACCTGGATCGACCTGGACAGCCTGGTACTGGAGGTCTTCCGCCAGTACCGAGAGACAGGAACAGATGAAGTCAAGCGCGAAAGGCCACGCCTGACCCTTCAGAACATCACACCAGCGCGAGTGCACGGCTCAGCCGACCAGCTCAAACAGGCCATTGTCGCGCTGGTCGATAACGCGCTCAAATACACACCCGCCGCGGGCTCAGTCATCCTGGATCTGAGCGCCGAGTCAGAGGAAGCCGTTCTCACAGTCCGCGACACCGGCATCGGTATCGCGCCAGAGGATCTACCTCACATCTTCGAGCGCTTCTATCGCGCCGACCAGGCCCACTCGCGCGACCAGGGCGGCAGCGGACTCGGCCTGGCCATAGCCTCCAGCATCATCCACGAGCATCACGGCCAGATCAACGTCGAAAGCACACCGGACCAGGGCAGTACCTTCCTGATCCGCCTGCCCTGCTCATAAAAGCAGGAGTGCAGAGATCGGCTGCCTGTTTCATCCCCCGGTTGCGGCTGCCCTCTGCCGAGGCGCGGGGTGTGCGGAGGACGAAAAGCGACGGGGTGTTCCCGCACCACTTCCTTTCTCAAAGCGGGTGTGCAGAGGGCGGCTGCCCTCTGCCGGGGTACGGGGTGTCCCCGCAAAACCCTCCTTCTCTCTTTGCGAGCCGCCGCAGGCGGCGAGTCTTAACAGAGGAAGCCTTGCCTGAAATAATCTTTCCCGGCGCAATGTTGTACACTGTAGTTATACAAACTCAGAATACTCATTCGCTGAGCAGGCAACATGCCGGGGGAAACTAATGAATAGTATTGCGCTTTACAATGAAGTTCAGGCATCTTTGAAGCGAGGCGAGCAGGTAGTAGTTGCGACGGTGGTAAAAACAGCGGGTGCGGCTCCGTGTGGCGTGGGCACAAAGATGCTGGTGCGCGCGGATGGCGCGACGGTTGGCAGTTTCGCGGGACCGCTGACGGACGGCAAAATAGTTGAAGCCGCCCTCCAGGTCCAACGCGATGGGCATTCATTTTTGACCCATATCCATCTTGACGCAGATAAGGGTGAGGCTGTAGGTAGCTGCGGCGCTACCCTGGAAGTCTTTTTCGAGGCGCTGCGCCCGGAACCGCGTCTGATTGTGGCCGGAGCTGGCTATGTGGCCCAGGCGCTGGCTCGCCTGGCACTTCACCTCGACTTGCGTACCATCGTGATCGATGATCGCCGCGACCTCGCCGATCCCGCGGTCTTTGGCGAAACCGCGCAACTGACCTTTGGTGATATTCCTGAAACTCTGCGCGAATTGGAACCAGACGAGAGCAGTTTTGTCGTCGTCGTCACCCGCGGTCACCACCTGGACGAAAGCGTTCTGCGCGCAGCCCTGGAGACTCGAGCGGTCTACGTGGGCATGATCGGCAGTCCCAGCAAAGTCAAGAATATTTTCAAAGCACTGCTCCAGCAGGGCTTCTCGCGCGAAACCCTGGCTCGCGTTCACGCGCCCATCGGCCTGGACATCGGCGCGGAAACACCCGACGAGATCGCGCTCAGCATCGCCGCCGAAATCGTCATGCAGCGCCGCCAGGCCAGCGGAGCGCCTCTCAGCTCCATCCACCACCTGCTGGATGAGCGCGAACCCGCGCCTGTTGAAAAATGAATTGTGAGGCAGTCTGGCGTCCACGAAAGGGGGAAAATTGGCGCGCAATTTTCCCCCTTTCGTGAACGCCAGATTGCCTCACAATTCTCCCATTCAGGCTGGGCGCGCGACTATTTCTGGTCCATCAACGTTAAAAATATAAAACGTGGCGTTATTTGGAAGGAACACTCTATGTTCGCAAAACGTATAAGTAACATAATTAGTATTGTGTTGCTTTGTGCGTTTTTTACGGTTGCGTGCGCGAAATCCACTGCTTCGGCGACTCCCCCCACACCAGGGCCAGGCCAGGGGCAACATGCAACGAGTACGCCAACTTCTACCGCCAGTCCTTCCGGCGCTGTGCAAATGACGCCAGCACCCTCCGCTACCACCAATGCAAGGCTCGACTCGACTCCTACGCACTATAAAACGCGCCTTCTGCTCGTAGGCAGGTTTCGGCCCGATGACCTGGCATTTGATCCTTCTGGACACCTGGTCTTTAGCGATGTATTCCGCGGCGTGGTTGCGCGTCTCAATGCCGATGGCTCGGTGACAACGCTGGTCGAAGGGCTGGCCGAGCCCGAAGGGCTGGTCTACCTGCGCAATGGCACGCTGATTATCGCCGAGCAGCAAACAAATCGCATTCTGGCATACTCCGCGGTGAACTCATCCCTGACCGTACTGCGCGTCCTGCCTGGCCGGCCAGGCAACATGACCTGTAAAAACGGCGTCGACGGCATAGCACTGGACCCGACAACCAATACCTTGATTATCCCCGATAGTCCGACCGGGAATGTCTATCGTATGAGCCTGGATGGCAAAAGGCTCACTCTGCTGGCCACGCGTATTTCCCGACCCGTGGGCGCGACCGTCGATTCTCAAGGCAATATCTTTGTGGCCGACGAGTGCGGAGGCGCGCTCTGGCAAATCACGCCCGCGGGCAGAATCACGCGCATCGGCGGCTTTGGCATGCTCGACGACGTTGCCTGCGACCACCACGGCAACCTCCTGGTTACCGATCTCAAAGCCACCATCCACGCCCTGGTCCGCATCCGCCGCCTCACCGGCAAGCGCGAAATTCTCGCCAACCGCGGCCTCATCGAACCGCAGGGTCTCCTGATAGATAACCGCGACAACATCTACCTCTCCGACGACTTCGCCAACAAAATCGTCGAATACACGCCTGTAGCCTGAAGGCCACACCGGATGCACTGATCCGGTGCGAATGGCGCATCCGCATGAAAACGCCGTCTGAATGGTACAATTCTTTCAAGACGTTGAAGCAGAGATGTCTTTGTATGCAAAAGCATGGAAACGAGAATTGCATGGGTAAACTTATGACGATGTCTGAGGCAATCGCTCGCTATGTGTCGGATGGCGCAGCTGTGGCTATCGGGCTGGCTCTTGAAGCACTGATTCCTCACGCGGCTGCTCACGAGATGATTCGCCAGCGCCGCCAGAATCTGACGCTGATTGGCCCTATTTCGGATATTCTCTTTGACCAGTTGATTGGCGCGGGCTGCGTCGCGAAGGTACAGGCCGCCTGGGTGGGCAATGTCAGCGAGGGGCTGGGACACTGTTACCGGCGCGCGAGCGAGCGAGCGCTGCCCCGTTCGCTGATCACCGAGGCCCACAGTAATTTCACAATCGGGCTGGCACTCTTCGCCGCGGCTATGGGCTCACCCTATATCCCAACACGCTCCCTATTGGGTAGCGATATTCCGCGCCTGAACCCCACGCTGCGCCTGGAAAGTTCGCCGCTGGACGACTCGCCGGTGCTGCTGGTGCCCGCCATTCAACCCGACGTAGCCATTCTCCACGTGCAACGCTGTGATGAAGAAGGCAATGCCCACCTCTGGGGCAATACTGGCGTGGCTCAGGAGGCCATGCTAGCCGCGCGCGATGTGATTCTGATAACAGAGGAGATCGTGGCCCACCAGGTCATCGCCAGCGATCCCAACCGCGTTCCCGGACCCTTCTTCAAGGTCCGAGCGGTCGTGCACGAACCAGGAGGCGCCCATCCAGCCGCTGTACAGGGCTATTATAATCGCGATCACGCCTTCTATCACGCCTATCACACAGCCACGCGCACGCCGGAGGGCTACCAGACCTGGCTGGACGAATGGGTGCTGGGTGTACCAGACCGTACAGCATACCTGGCAAAACTGGGCGAGGAGCGCTGGCAGAGTCTGCGCGTCACGGAGCACCGCTACGCCGCGGCTGTCGATTATGGCTATTAACGAGAGGAGCCCGTTGTGGAATACACCGCGAGAGAACTGATGGTCGTCTGCGCGGCGCGCCAGATTCGCGACTACGAGCGAGTCTTCGTGGGCATGCGCCTGCCGCTGCTGGCTTTCGCCCTGGCCAGACGCGCGCACGCACCTCACTGCGCCGGCCTCTTCGAGTCCGGGACGCTGCGCGACGCCCCTTCCGCCGAACTGCTCTACACCATGAGCGACGCGCCCAACATCACTGATAGCCTCTGGGCCACCAGCACCCTGAATGTCATTGGCCTGATGGCCTCCGGCGAGATTGACCTGGGCTTCATCGGCGGCGCGGAGATTGATCACTATGGTAATCTGAACACCACGCTGATCGGCGACTGGGAACATCCCACCGTGCGCCTGCCCGGCAGCGGAGGGGGCGCGGATATCGCCTCTCTGGCCAGACGCCTGGCCATCATCATGCCTCACGAACGCCACCGCCTGCGCGAGCGCGTCGATTTTGTCACCAGCCCCGGCTACGGCTATCCCGACGCCAAAGGACCCGCCGGCAGCTCCTGGCGAGCACGCCAGGGACTCCCCCGCGGCGGCCCGTCTGCGCTGATCACCACCCTGGCCGTCTTCACCTTTGATCCCGCGACCGGCGAAGCTCTGCTGCAATCCTACCATCCCGGCAGCAGCATCGCGGAAGTACAAGCAAACACCGGCTGGCCCTTGCGCCTCGCTCCTGACTGCGCCGCAACTGTTCCCCCCACCGCCGCTGAACTCGACATCATCCGCGCCAGCGATCCGCACGGCGTCTGGACACGCTAAATAGATAGCTGGAGGCAAGCTCCGTTTTCTCCTGAACAAACGGAGCTTGCCTCCAGCGCGCTAGAGCTAGCAAGAAAAAGACCAGAAATTGAGTTCACCTTGAGAGATTCTTGAGGTTTGGCTGGTATCCTCTATTTCTGTAGAGGGAAAGAGACCAGGAAGCAAGAACACCTGGCCTGGCTTACTGGTAGACGATGACTGGTTTGAGCACTGGTATGACAAAAAGGAGATGTTATGACCCGGATGAAGAAGAAAGCGCCGCGCAGAGTACTGACCCTGTTACTGGTGGTCACGCTGCTGGCTGTCTCGCTCCTGCTGATCGCCTGCGGTTCCGGCGCCCATTCGAGCAGTTCGAACGGCTCGAACATTTCAACAGCGGGCACAACTCAGCAAACAAATAACTCTGGCGGCCTGCAAGGAGCGAACCAGCAGGTACAGACCGCTGTTTCCGCCGTGGATGGCGCGCACAACGATGTCAATAACGCCGATTCGTCAAGCAACAACGACGACGGCCAGCAGCCCTGAGAAAATGTGTTGCAAGGATAAAACTGTTTCTGGAGGATTGTATATCATGAAAAAACTTCACTTCCGCCTTACGCCGAAACGCTTCGCAATTGTAAGCGCCATTGCCCTGCTGGCCCTCGGCGCGCTGATCCCCGCCACGGCTTTCGCTGCGAGTAATCAACCGCAGGCGAAATGTGCCGCGACCGACACAAAATGCGTGATTACGCTCGGGGATACCCTGATCTCAAACCGCCTGACCTCCCTCAATACCCTGAATGGCAAAATTTCTACTGACCTGAGCAACCACAAAATTACCAGCGACCAGGCCAGCGCGCTCCACTCGGACGTTTCAACCAATCAGACTGGCCTGAACAATTTGAAAACCAAACTTGACGCGGAAACCGTCGCAAAAAATGCTCGCCAGGATGCGGCCAGCATTTTTACGCAGTTCCGCATCTACGCCGTGGTTCTTCCGCGCGACTATCGCCGTCTTGAGATGGATATTGAGATCAACGCCAAAGGCGTCATGCAAGGCGTCGCGCCCACCATCAAAAAAGCGATCAGCTCCGCTCCTGCGGGCAAGCAGGCAAAGCTCAATTCGCTGTACGATGACTACCAGAAACAGGTCGCCGCGGCTGAATCTCAGCTCGACATTGCCCAGCACGATTTTCCCGCGATGACGCCTGAAAACTTTAACCAGAACCGCTCCTCTTACGAGTCAACCCGGCTCGCGTTGGACACTGCACTGAAAAACGCGCGCGTCGATCTGCACCAGGCCGCTAAAGATCTCAAACAAATGGCGAACATCCTGGGCATCAAGGAATAACACACAGAGACAAGCTTCCCT
>DASVMX010000607.1:0-10870 GCA_036384215.1 Ktedonobacteraceae bacterium
TGCTGACTACGCCGGGCATGATGGCGTCAGTGATTTCAACAGCTATCTCGACGGAGCCAACGCGCGAGGCGACGGTGGCCAGTTCTCCTTCGGCCAGATCGAGGCGCGCGGCGTCATCTGGATGCAGGTGCAGGGTACAGCGCGCTTTCCCCTTTGTCAGGACGTGGAGGTTGTGCATCCAGGAGTTATTTGAGCGCAGGTCGCGCCGGCCAATCAGAAGCATCTCTCCAGGCTGGTGGGTTCTGGCCAGCGATTTTTGCAGGCGCGCGACATCTTCCACCAGCAGTGAGGGCGCGAGCTCGATTTTGCCAGAGGGGGTACGCAAGACCTCCGGGATGCGCGGTTGAAGAGCGCCCAGATCGACGCCGTGCGGCTCAAGCTCTAATTTTTCCAGGTTTAAGCCATCCTGAGCCTGGAACGCGTCACCGTAGGGACCACTGCGCAGATAAAAGTCCAGCAAGCGTTCTGGTCCCTGGCGCGGGGAGAGCGCGTGCAGCAGTTCCTGGGGATCGCGCCCTTCAACGCGCGAGCCGGGAAGCGCGACTTCGCGTTGGACAAGTGTGGTGGCAGTGAAATCATCCAGCACGCGCAGATCAGCGTGTGCGCCCTGTCCCGCGAGAATGCCTGCCAGGCGCAGGAATATCTTCCACTCATCCAAAGCTCCGGTTTCGGCTTCCAGCACAGCAGGAGAGTAGTGCGCGACATTGTGGACTGCAAACTGGTAGAGCGCGATATCATAGTGCGAGCGGGCCAGCGCGTGCGGCGGTGGCAGAATTACATGCGCGTGGCGCGTAGTTTCGTTGAGATAGATATCCACGCTTGCCATAAACTGGAGCGTGCCGAGCGCCTGTTGCAGGCGCTGGCTGTTGGGGGAACTCAGCACCGGATTGCCCGCCAGGGTAATCAGCGCTTTGACCTGGCCCGTGCCCGGCGTCTCAATCTCCTCGGTCAGGCAGACTGCTGGCAGCTCGCCCAGGTATTCGGACAGGCCGCGCACGCGGCTTTTCCAGCGTCCCACCTGTACCCCGCGCCCGCGTCCGGGCAGACCGTTTGTATTGCGTGCCGCGGCGGCGGCTTTGGGGAACATCGCCCCACCTTCCCGGTCGAGGTTGCCGGTCAGCACATTCAGCACATCGATCAACCAGCTCGTCAGCGTGCCAAAGGTCTGAGTACAGGTGCCTATGCGGCCATAGACTGCAGCGCGTGGGGTGGTGGCCAGCTCGCGAGCCAGCGCGCGGATCTCCGCAGCCGTGATGCCACAGACTTCGGCTACCTGCTCAGGCGCGAAGGCTTGGGCCAGTGCGCGTACCTCTTCAATGCCCGTGGTATGCTCGGCCAGCCTTCCAGGCGCGACTAGCCCTTCCACGAAAAGCGTATGTACAAGCGCGAAGAGGAAGGGAGCATCAGAGCCAGGACGGATAAAATGGTGCTCGTCGGCCTCCTGGGCTGTGCGCGTGCGATAAGGATCGATGACCACCACCTTGCCCCCGCGCTGGCGCAGAGCCCGCAGGCGCCCGCGCATATCTGGCGCGGTCATCAGGCTGCCATTCGAGACCAGCGGATTCGCGCCAAGCAGCAACAGATAATCAGCGCGCTCCAGATCAGGTACTGGCACAGAGAGCGCAGCTCCGAACATCAGGCCCGCGCTGAGTTGCTTGGGCATCTGATCAAGCGTCGAGGCTGAGAAAACATTGTGCGTGCCGGCGGCGCGAATGAAGACCGGCAGGTAGAGCAGATTGGCCAGGTTATGGGCATTCGGGTTACCGATGTAACAGGCGAGCGCGTCATGGCCATACTTCTGTACCACAGGCATCAACCCTTGCTCAACTTCGGCAAAAGCGTCTTCCCAACTGACCGGGAGCCAGCGCTCACCCCTGCGCACCAGCGGTTCGCGCAGGCGATCAGGGTCCGAGTGCAATTCTTTGAGACCATGGGCTTTGGGGCAGATGTAGCCGTGGCTGAGAACGTCTTGCGCGTCTCCGCGAATAGAAATAATCTCCTGGCCGCACGTTTCAATAGCCAATCCGCAGGTTGCTTCACAGAGGGGACAGGTTGCATAGCTGATCTTCGTTGCCGCCATGTAATTTCCTTCCTTTGTCAGAGCCAGGCCAGCCGCAACTGGTTCTCATCCCCACTGCCAGTTGCCTGTCAGGCGCCCGTGGCTCGTAGAATGATCCGGCTCTTTTCGCTTGCTTGCCAGCGCTTTTCGGAGAACTGCGCTGCTGCCATGGATCGGGATAGATGCGCCCGGTTTGCGCTTCCTGGTCATCTATCCAGCAAATAGAACGACGATAATCATAGATAGCATATCATATCACGCGTAGATCATTTTATAGCCAATTTTATAGGAGGTTCCACCAACAATTACCTCTTGACAATCTAATGTTATTAGACTAAAATGAAGTTGTGTTAGTCTTTTTGTTAAGAGTCATAGACAGGCATAGCATTGCAGTTTGATGCAGAGTTTATTTGAAAGGACGCATTTCCGATGAAAACGACCAGACATGGGAATAATCTGATCCAGTTGACCTTCTACGGTTTTGTTAACGTCTACCTGGTGCGCGAGGACGATGGCTTTACGGTGATCGATACCGGGCTACAGGCGTGCGCGCAGAAGATTGTGGAGGCCGCACAAAAGGCGGATCTGCCGATTGTGCGCATCCTGCCGACGCACGCACACACCGATCATATTGGTGGAGTGGACGCGCTGCACGCGCTGGTGCCGAACGCGGAGTTGATCATGCCCGCGCGCGACGCGCGCTTTATGGCCGGAGATACGAGCCTGGACGCCAATGAGCCGCAGGACAAGCTGCGCGGCGGTTGGGTGATCTGCAAAACCGTGCCCACGCGCCTTGTGAATGAGGGCGACCGTGTTGGTTCGCTCCAGGTGATTACTTCGCCGGGTCACACCCCTGGACACGCCTCTTTTCTGGACACGCGCGATCGCGCATTGATCGCGGGGGATGCTTACCAGACCATGGGAGCGGTCGCGGTTTCGGGTACCGTGACGATTTTCCCTCTGCCAGCTTTTGCCACCTGGCACAAGGGATTGGCTCTGGAGAGCGCGCGCAAACTGCGCGGGTTTGAGCCGAGCCGCCTGGCTGTGGGGCATGGCCGCGTACTTGAGCAGCCATTGGCGGCTATGGATCACGCCATCGAGGTCGCAGCTCGCAGGTTGGGACAGGCGGGACAGGTCGCTTCCGGCAAAGCGTAAGTAGAGACCGCTCCCAGGTTTCGGGTAAAGTGGCTCTATATCTGGCCTTTCGCGATCTGCAATCTTCCTGGAGCAGGCAAGAGCGGGTACAATGGCGTAGTAGAACGTTTGATAGTCTGACATATAGCCTGAAAGGGAAAAGATGGCGGCACATGCTGGTTTAGATCGCGAAGTCATTTTACAGGCGGCAGCGAAGCTCATAGATGAGCACGGACTGGAGCAACTTACTATAGCGACCCTGGCAGCCCGGTTGAAGGTGCGCCCGCCGACGCTCTATCACTATTTCGACGGCCTGGGGGGCATCCGGCGTTTACTGGCGCTCCAGGGTTTGCGCGAGATGGCCAGTTGCCTGGGGCGAGCAGTAATGGGCAAGTCGGGTGACAGTGCCGTCATCGCGCTTGCTACCGCTTTGAGGGACTTCGCGTTTGAGCATCCGGGGCTCTACGAAGCCACGGCGCGCTCGCCAGAGGGAGAAGACCCAGAGTGGCAGGCAGCGGGGCGTGACACGGTGGATATCGGCTTGCGCGCGCTCTCCTCCTATAACCTGGAGCTTACCGATGCTTTACACGCCATCCGCATCATTCGCAGCATCGTCCACGGCTGGGTTTCTCTGCGCAACGCTGGAGGCTTCGCGCTACCGCTGGATGTGGATGAGACCTTTCGCCGCCTGCTGGATGTGCTCTTACTCTATTTGCACACACATGTGTTTGATCGTACAGAAGGAAAACCATGAAATCATTTGGCGTTTTCACGCGTCTATCCGCGGATAGTGCTATTTTACTCTGAAAACCGGCCCTTTGGGGATAAATGGCAGATGATTGCCCGCAGGCACCAGGAAGGCGTGCTCGCGTCGGATGTGGAGCTTATCGCAATAGCCATCAGTGATAATCAGCAGTGGCCCGCGGGGGGGGAAATCTTTGGCTTTTTCCAGCAGATCCACGCCGGGCTGGAGAATTGTGCCGCCGCGCCCGCGTACTTTGACGCTTGTGGCGATGGCTTCGGGCGGTATGTAGCCCTGGTCATAGGTGGCGGCGTCGCAGAAGACCACGCGTACTGCCGGGACATCGCGGGCAATACTATAGCTGGCGATTGTGCCCAGTGCTTTGGCCAGCAGTTTGGTGTCCATAGAGCCTGATGTATCCAGCAACACGCCAAAGGTGCGGCCCAGCTCTGTGGTTGGCGGCGGCACCCAGAGCGGGCGCGGGATATCCGGGGTTGCTGATTGGCGACGGCTGGCGCGTGCGTAGGTGCGAACCTTTTCCAGTGGCGGAAAATGGTTGTCGAACCACTGTGCTAACTCCACGTCCCAGGGAATCGACGGTTGGCTGAGCGCGCGAATCTCCTCAACCAGGCCTGCGGGCAACAGACCTCGCCCCTGTTCCTGGTGATACTCCAGACCCTGGCTCAGGCTGCGGCGATAGAACTCATCCAGATCTACGCCCGCGCCATTCTCCCACCAGCCGGGATGTTGTGGTTCCAGAATATCACTCAGACCAACGCCGCGCAGGGTCGCCAGCTTGCGAAAACGGCGCATATCCGTGACGATCATATCATAGATTGCCTCGGCGGACTGGCCTTTCAAGTCGGGATCATGGAGCAGGCCGAATCTGGGAATTTCACCCACTCCCATCTCAATCAGCCAGCCATTGATGATGTAATCGCAGGCCACATTCCAGAGATAGGGATCGCGTCCCTGGCAACGCACATCATGGCGTAGACCAGCGTGTAGCAATTCGTGAGCCATCACAAAGCGACATTCCTCGCGAAACTCTGGCCGGGTCAGGCCGGAGGCCGGGTTGATATAGATTTCTCGCGCCTCGCAGTCGATCGCGGCTACCGAGATGCCCTGACGATGACAGATGAGCTGATCTTCGATAATTGTGAACCTGGAAGCCAGTGCGCCTAACAGGGGAAAATGATTGATAAACCAGGCCCGTGCCTGCTGCGCCTCGGTCTGGTGTTCAACTGTCTGATAGCCATCCAGTGACTCGCGTACGCCGCCCGCGACATCGACCGCCTTGTGGACCGCATATATCAGACCCTCGCTGAGCAGTGCTGCCCAGTCTGTTGGCTTGCTGTCTGTCTCTTTGCGCATCTCGCTGAGCAGCATATCCCTATCCCTATCCGCTGTGCCGGTTATCG
The DNA here is from genome assembly GCA_036384215.1 of Ktedonobacteraceae bacterium. Classification (GTDB taxonomy): domain Bacteria; phylum Chloroflexota; class Ktedonobacteria; order Ktedonobacterales; family Ktedonobacteraceae; genus Paraktedonobacter. Next base: position 5,357 of record DASVMX010000607.1, read on the forward strand.
ACATCAAGCTCGCCGGGATGCCGCGTGCGCATAAATCCTCGTAGAGCTGCTCTTCAGAGCGCAGGCTGTAGCCCGGCAGACTTTGTACCTCTTGTGCCAGTCCGTTGAGTTCGGGTGGTGGCTGGCCAAATTTGAGATCAAACAAAAATTTCGCGATGATACAATCGCAGGCGATATTCCACTCCAGTTCGCGGCGCTGTTGCATCCCCTGGAAATGGCCAAAGCCCAGGTGTAACAGACAATGCGCGACCACATAAGCCCACTCTTCCGGCGAGCCGCGCCGTTGCTGGTGCAGATAAAGCTGTCCAGTGCTGGTCACCAGCGCCCAGCCGTGGCGCGGCTCGTGGCTGGTGATGGACGCGTAACGATAAAGGGGGCTAAAGATCGGGTGGCGTCCGACCAGCCAGCTCCCTTCGGCGCGGTTTTTGTGTGTCAGCTTCTCCTGTTCAGATTGCCCGTGACGTCCCTTATTTGCCATTTTTCTTATCCGTTTTTTCAATCAGGCGCGGGAGATCGCGCACCACTTCAACCAGGAACCAGTCAGGCAGTGTATGTCCCTCGTCGTCTTTCATGACAGCCATCTGAGCCATTTCCAGGCTGATACTGGCCAGCTCTTTGAGGAGTCCCTTGGCCTGGTAAGCCAGCTCGCGATGGACGCCTTTGACGCTCTCTTTCTGGGCGGGTAATTCCTTCGTCAGGTAGGCCCGGAATGACTGAACCAGGAAGTAGAGCACATCGCGATCCTCTGGCTGGCGCGGCCAGCCCATGTCGCCTTTGATAATTGACATGAGCTGGTATTTGCTGCGCAGTTGTTTGTTAAAGGCCTGAAACTGGCTGGCGTGATGGGGCGAAAGGCAACTAAAGGCCAGCACCCCCAGCGTCTCGTCGCCGATCTGCTCGCCATATTCGTGCAGCGCGTCGCTGAGCATATGCCAGGAGCGCGGAGATGAGAACGGTTCCTCGTGCTTGGGTGGCTGACTCCACAGGTGATCGGGCCGGTTCTGAATATACTCTACCACTTTGGGGTGAAGCTCGTGCTCGTACGCCCACTCCAGCCAGTCGCGGTGCGAGACGCGCAGGTGGATATGCACCATACGATTGAGCAGCGCGCTCGACATAGGTTTAACTATCGCGCTATCCTGGGCGCGGTTGCCCGCGCCAATCACAATCGAGCCCCGTGGCAGACTATATTCGCCGATGCGGCGCTCGTGGATCAGGCTATAAAAAGCCTTCTGGACCTCGTGCGAGCAGGCATTCAATTCATCAAGGAAGAGGCAATACGGCTCCGAGCGCGCGATCAGACGCGGTGGACAGAAGCGGCTGGTGCCATCAATAATCTGCGGCACGCCGATCAAATCCTCTGGCGCAAGCTGACTGCCAAGCAGCGAAACACATGGCAACCCCAAACGTTCTGCGAATTGTTGCACAAGCGCCGATTTCCCGATGCCCGGCGCGCCCCAGATAAAGACCGGGCGCACCAGGGCCACATTGAGTAGAACTTCAGAAAGCTGTTTCTGAGTAACCGTCATGGTTGGATTCATATTTTCCTTTGGCATACGCTTTTGACGAAAATGTGGAATATTCTACAATCATATCTTTGTTATAGTTGAGTTGCCGGATCATTATACATCTGAGCCGTTTCTTTGGCTAGTAGCAATAATTATGAGGTAAAGCGTTGTGCCAGGCATTCCATGTCATCTTCTGGCGGAACTAATTCGTGCAAAAGGTTGGCACCGCTCTCACTCGAAAGGATGAGATCATGATTGATAGAATTTGGTGATTTCAATTCACCTGAATGGGTGATGTAGAGAGGGTCGCGTTGATCTATAGTGTATAAGGAAGATAGAGCGTAAGAATGAAGTGAAAGGAGCAACCAATGTTCCAGCGTATAATAGTTCCTCTAGACGGTTCCAGGGGCGCGGAACGAGCCATCCCGGTTGCCGCGCGTGTGGCGCGGAACGCCGGGGGCTCACTGCTTTTTGTGCGGGTTGTCTTTCCGCCAGTAGATCTGGGGAAGCCGACGATCCATTTTTCGCGCATGTGGGAACGGCCCGCGCTTGAGGCCGAGCGCGCCAGGGCGGTCAGTTACCTGGTGGGTGTGCTGCTCAACTACGCCATCGATCTCGCGGGTCTCACCACCAATATAGGCGTCGCCTCTGGCCTGGCGCCCGATGCCATTTGCGCCACTGCGCTCGCGGAACACGCCGACCTGATCGTCATGTGCAGCCACGGCGAAACCGGCCTGAAGCGCTGGCTTTTTGGCGGCGTGGCCCATGAGGTGACGCGTAAAAGTTCAATACCGGTGCTGGTTTTAAATGAGTGCGGGGAACAGATCGCCGCGACACACGGCGCTCACCTGGTCTGAGCCTGTCAGGGCTGTACAGCCTCGGCATACTTCCTTAGCGCTTCCAGGTGCTGGTCAAGCGAAGTAAAGCCCGCGCCCATCGTGTTGAGCGAGATATGTGTCGCGCCCAGCGCTTGCCAGGTTTCGGTCTGGCGCACCCACTCACCGGAATCGCCGCTGCCAGCGTTGACGCGCGCCTCAATGCCCAGAGCAGCGGGATCGCGCCCAGCTTCCGCGGTCCAGGTACGCAGTTGTATGAGAGTCGAGCGCATCGTCTCGTCAGGCGCTCCCAGTGGAAACCAGCCATCGGCCACGCGCGCCACCCGCTGTAATGCTTTTTCCGAGGAGCCGCCCAGCCAGATCGGAATAGTCCGCCGCGTGGGCAGCGGATTGAGCCCTGCTTCGACAATCGCGTGGAAGCGTCCCTGATAACTGACGACCTCTTTGCTCCAGAGCAGGCGTAGCACCTCGATCTGCTCCTCCATGGCCCGCCCACGCGTGTGGAAGTCCATGCCCAGCGCTTCATATTCCACCGGATTCCAGCCAATGCCCACTCCCAGGCGAAACTTGCCGCCGCTCAACACATCCACTTCCGCCGCCTGCTTGGCCACCAGAGCGGTCTGGCGCTGCGGTAGAATAATCACCGAAGTTACCATCTCCATCTGCGTCAGCGCAGCCAGGTAGCCAAACAGCACAAACGGCTCGTGAAACAGATTTTTATACGTATAACCTGTCCAACCCGGTCGATGACCGGGATCGGCCCCCAGCACATGATCATAGGCAATCACATGTTTATAGCCCAGGCTCTCAACCGTCCGGGCATACTCGCGGATCGGTCCTGGCTCCGCGCTCATCTCGTACTGCGGAAACGTCACGCCAATTTGCATAGATTTCTCTTTCTTCGTACTTCTCTGTTTCAGTTTATCCTCAACTCAAGAGGAAGAAGGCATTTCATCCACCATAAGAATGTTATATCACAGGGAAACAGGGATCAGGATAGCAGGTGAAAGCTGGCAACTCAGGCTTGAGAAGTGCTATTTGGTATGGGAAATCACCACTTTGATATGCTCCGTGCTCGTCACGCGCGGCTGGATTGAAGGAAGAGTGAAGATGTGAACAGAGCCAGGTCCATTGAGGGGGTTCACGAACTCCCCTCAATGGACCTGGCTCTGTTGATGTTCTGGGTATGTGAACGTTTAGCGCGAGCAACGTGATCTTAAACAGTGGTACAAGAAAAGTTGCTTTATGCGGAGCAACCTTTCTGCTTGCGCGAGGGGCGGGTTAGACGACGCTGCACGCTGTCCCGTTGAGGGTGAACGTGGTTGGCGCGGCATTGGTGCCGGACCAGGAGCCGTTGAAGCCAGGCTCCGAACTGACCGTTCCTCCGGCAGGTATTGTGCCGTTGTATGAGACGTTGGTGATCGTCACAGCTCCTCCGCTTTGTGTGTACGTGCCATTCCAGATCTGTGTAATCATCTGGCCATTGGCAAATGTGAATTGCAGGCTCCAGCCGTTAATAGCGGTCATGCCAGTGTTAGTGATGGTAAAGCTGACGCCGAAGCCGCCCTGCCACTGGTTGGTGATGGCGTAATGCACGCTGCACTTGCTGCCAGTGGTAGTCGTTGGCGTCGGAGTGAGCGTTGGCTTTGCTGTGGGCGTGCTTGTCGGCACCGTGGTGGGGGTGACAGTTGGTCCCGTTGTAGGCGTGCTGGTAGGAATACTCGTGGACGTACTGGTTGGTCCGCCCGTTGGAGTGCCGCTGACCGGGACGTTTTTGGCCTGCATATTCAGAGAGTGCTGGTCAAAAACCGCCAGTTCAGGCGCGCCCTGGACTACACCATAGTTGGGGTCATTGCCGTTGGTTTCATACCACCAGAAAGCATCTCCATCGGCATTGTCCTTCTCGATCTCTCCCATCATCCCACTCCACCACGCCGGGCGATTAGAGCCCACCACGTATGAGAGAACGTTAAACTCGCCCATGAAAAACGGCTTGCCGACCACGTTATGAGCATCGCTGACCCATTGATCGATCAGCGTATCAGTCTGCGCCAGGGTGAGGTTAGCCCAGCTCTCCGTGGGATACGGGTGCGCGGACGTGAAGTCGATGTAGGGCGATTCCTGGACATAGACAAACGGATTTCCCTCATCGCCACCGAAGCCATATTTGCTACCATGCCCCTCCAGGCCAGCATCAACCATATGGTTGGAGTCAATGCTCTTGATGTACGCGCCCATCGTGTCCACCCAGGCGCGTAGCGTCGTCCCCGTGCTGTTCTCGTTGGGGGTAGCGTTCTGGTAGCGCGGCTCGTTCATCAATTCCCAGGCGAAGATGCCGGGTTCATTTTTGTAGGCAACCCCACTGTAATGGTTGACATGATTGAGCACATGGTTGACATAATTCTCGTACTGAGTAAAGCAGCCGGGACATTTTGCCTGGTTGAAAAACATCCAGCGATTCGCGTCTCCCGTGGGCAGACCTTCCCAGGCCAGGCGCTGGTCGATGCCGCCGTAATCCGGCCAGTAGTTTTCAAGCGTAGGCAGGAGTTTGATATTGTGGGCGATGGCCGATTGAATAATGTAGTCAAACTCCTCAAATTCCGGCTCGTTGTAAACGCCTTTCGCGGTTTCAAAGCCGTGCCAGGTCTGATGATTAAACATCCACAGGCGCAGAACGCTCACATGGTCAGCTTGCAAGGCGGCCATGTGGCTATCAATCTCTGATTTGTTCATAAACTTGGTCTCAATATCGTTCTGGCTTGCGGCGCTACTTCCATCGCCATAGGTAAACACATCATACGTGTTGGTGCCCGCGAAATAGTAGTAATTGCCGTTCAGGCAGAAGTGGATGCCACAACGATAGACAAAGCCACTGGAAGCGGCGTGAACGGCTCGTTGGGGGAAAAACGCGCTTGTGCCCAGAAATGCCAGGGCGGTAATAACAAGCGTGCAGAGAAGCATAGGAAAGAAGCGCAAGCGCCATCGAGCAGTCAGGGGTCGCATAGAGTCTCCTCCTTGTGTTTGGGAGCCACCTTCATCCTTAATAAAGCATCAGGGTGGAAAACACTTTTATTGTACGGAGGCTGCCATTTTACGCGCAATAACAGAAACTAGACAGGCAGTCAGCAGATGGGAGACACCTGGCTCTATCACGTGCGATGAGCAGGCTG
>DASVMX010000608.1:0-3947 GCA_036384215.1 Ktedonobacteraceae bacterium
GCCTGGTAAACCGTATACCGGCGTCTTCGCAAAATAGACCACAATGTGATGCTTAAGAATATTACGGGCAACGCTTGCTTCTTCCATTCACACATACACATAAACATGTAATACAGGCCGGCTAGAATTCAATAGGCATCCATAGGATGGACCATTCTAGAAAAGGACGCTTTCTATATATGCGAAAGAGGCAAGATCTACAATTAGTTTCACGAAAGGCGCGTCGAGGACGCGTCCTCGCGGGAGCCGTGCTGGTGAGCGTGATGGTCTGGACAGGGCTGTCCGGCCATTTTTTGCTGGCGCGACACGAAGCTGCCAGCGCAGCCGACGTTTCCGCGCTGGCGACGCCTGAACCAACGCCGTCAACTCCCACTTCGACCTCAATTTCCAGGCCAGGAGCAACAAATGGAGCGCTACTCGCTCCAACGGCCCCGGTGACATCGGCACCAGCTCCGGTTGCTCTGGTTGCACCAGCCCCAGCCGCTCCAACGGCTCCAGTGACATCAGCCCCAGCCCCGGTTGCACCGGCACCAGCCACTCTAACGGCTCCGGCTCCAACTTTGGCTCCGGCGACGGAGACAATTGATGGCGACCCGTATCTCTATTTTGTGCTGAAAGATGGTGGTTCCTTCTCCCTGGCTCGTTCGCGGAAGGACGCGAACGATCAGCCGGCTGGCAACCCGGATATTCTGGTAAAGTTTGGTGATGATTTTGGAGAGACGCCGACCGATGCTATACTCTCGCTCGTGCTCTCACCCGATGACCACTATCTGGCGATTGATGGAACTCATGGCGATGGCGAGCAACTCTGGATGTTCGACACCAAAACAATGTCGCTGAAGCGCGAACCGTCCAGCGTTAGCGGCACGTTCTTACACTGGCTTCCCAATGACAGCGACCTCTTCCTGTATCGCGCTGTTCTCCCGGAGGGACCAGGCTCGCCTCTGGATGGAGTGGACTGGAACCCCGGTCTGTGGGTGGGCAATGCGGTACTGGGAACGTTCGCTAATATTGAAATTGGCCTGCCTTCGATAGAGGTGGTAGACGCGCTGCCCTCTCCTGATGGCGCGCAGATCCTCTATTCGACTTCGCGCGGCCTGGGCCAGGGCAGCGATATCTGGACAACTGATCTGCATGGACATCACCAGGCGCACCTGATGCACCTCTCGGATGGTGCGCAGAGAATCGCGGGTATGTTTAGCTGGTCGCCAGATGGCAAAAAGATTGCCTACGAGCGCTTGAACGACAGCCCGACGCCTTTCCTGCCCGCGAGCCTGTGGGTAATGGATCGCCAGGGCAACAACCAGCGCATGCTGGCTCAAGCGGATGGCGGACATGGCTTCGCGCTGCGCTGGTCACCAGATAGCAGCAAGATTGCCTACGTGGCGCGCGCCAATCCCAGCGCCAATGGCGCGGATCAGAACGTACAGGCGCTTCAGAGCTCGGTCAACATGGTAGAGGTCGCAAGTGGGCGCGTCTCGCAACTCGCCAGCCCCGCGCAGACGGGTATGCAGATCAATGCCAGCCCGGCCTGGAGCACAAATGGCAAACAGATTACCTTCGCGGCCTACAACCCGCTCAATCCCCGCCTCGGTGGCACCGTCCACTACTGGTCCGCGCAGGTCCAGTCCACAGGCGTTCATCCCAGTCTCGCGCAGGTCTCACCGGCCGTTATGCACGTGATTGCGCTGGAGTGAGAAAGAACAGGTTGCTCATGAACGCTCTCCAAAGCATTCGACTCATGGCTCGCCGCTGTAGCAGCGCGCTGGCAGCTCACTGGCTGCCAGCGCTGCTGTTCGCCGGCGCGCTGGCCCTCCAGCCAGTCGCGCGCGCGGCCCTGCCCCTGAGCGACCACGCTCACCCTCCACACACCCGGGCAACCGCTACTCAGGCGCCTGTGCCGTTTCTGCACAACCCCTTCTACGGTTCCGTGGACTTCCTGTCACGCGTCAATTCCTATTTCGACCACGATAAACCCTGGTATGCGAATGATAGGGTTTTTGTGCGCTACGATGGCAGACACTGGAAAGGCAAAGGTACCTCCGTGGTCAACTGTAATGCTGGCAAGTCGTGCTATGACGGGCATAACGGCTACGATCTGCGTATGCATTTTGAACCGGTATTGAGCGCGGCTTCGGGTACGGTGGTGCACGCTGGCTGGTATAACCCGCTGAACCACAACGATTCTTTTGGTCTGTGGGCCGCGATCAATCACGAGAATGGCTTTGTCAACGTCTATGGCCATCTGAGCGCGCTGACGGTCAGCACGGGTGATCGCGTGGGCGCGCAGTGGCAGATCGGCACCACTGGCACCACTGGCTCTTCAACGGGGCCGCATCTGCACTTTGGCACCTACTACTACCCTTCCTGGCAGGCGACCGATCCCTTTGGCTGGACCGGCCACTCGCCCGATCCCAACACGGTGGCCGATTACAATCTCTGGAGCGTGGGTACAAATGTGACCCCGGTTCCCCTGCTGGCCACTCAGGGACAGAAACTCGCCCCAGGCGCGGTGCTGGTTGACGACAGCGACCCCGGTTGGAGTTCCACCGGCCAGTGGTCGAGCGACAAAGCAAAATCGGATATCAATGGCTCTCTCCACTGGACCAGCACAACAAAGGGCACTGCCACTGCGACCTCGACCTGGCAGACGCGACTGCCTGCCGATGGCTATTACGAGGTCGGTGCCTTCGTAGATGATAACCACGCCAGCAGCGGCTGGGCCTCGTACACCATCACGAGCAGCGATCCCACCCAACCGGACAAAAGTGTCGTACACCGTGTCGAAGTCGATCAGGAGCATGTCGGATTCTTTCAGAATGCCTTCGGCAGCGTCAATACCGCCGCCCAATGGATCGGTCTGGGCACCTACTATTTCAAAGGTGGGCAAACAGCCGGCGTGACGCTGGACAACGCTACAGGCGAAGATAATCAGCGCGTCGCCGCCGATGGCATCGAATTCGCGCCGCTCACACCGCCGGCCTATAACTTCGCGGCCAGCAACGACAGCACACCTGTGCAGATGCTCACCGGCTCCAGCAACACGGTCAACCTGACCCTGACCAACACCAGCAGCTTCCCCTGGCCTGCGGAAGGCTTAAACGCGGTCCAGGTCATATACCGCTGGCTCGACAGCCAGGGCCACATCCTGCTGACCAGCTCGCCTATCTCTCTTGTGCGCGACCTTCCGGTCAACGCCATGGAGAGCCGCGCGGTCATCGTCCAGGCTCCTGTTCAAGCCGGCAATTACACCCTGCAATGGGACCTGATGCAGGACACCCGTGTCTTCTCTCAGCAGGGCGCGCATCCCAAAAACGACAATGTCATCGTCGCCGATCCGCCTGGTTCACCCGCACCCGCGCCCACCGCGCCCGCCAGTGACCCCGGCAGCGGACCCGCCAGCACACCCAGAACTGCCACACTTACATCTAGTCCCGGCCCATCCGGCACAGCCACACCCATGACCAGCCCTGCGCCGTTCCTGACGCCAATCACAGGCGCGCCTTGAACGGCCATGAAAAAGCCGCTAGCCTGGATCAAAGCCATCCAGGCTAGCGGCTTTTTCATGGCTGCTAGGATTTTGCCGGGAGGCGTTCAAGAATCTGACCCAACATCCCTTCCATGCGATCCAGGCGTGTTGTATGCTCGTTAAGTATCACCGTATGTCTGTTAAGCACTATCGCATGCTCTTGAAGTATTATTGTATGCGTATTAAGCAGCACTGTATGCTCGTTAAGCAGAGCAGTATGACTGTCGAGAGTGGCAGTATGGTTATTGAGTATGGCGGCGTGTTTACCCAGCGTCTCCTTTATCTCGCTGACATCTTGCTCCACGGAGGCCAGCCGACCATCCATGGTGTCTAGCCGACCATCCATGGTGTCTAGCCGACCATCCATGGTGTCTAGCCGACCATCCATGGTGTCTAGCCGACCATCCATGGTGTCTAG
>DASVMX010000609.1:0-7458 GCA_036384215.1 Ktedonobacteraceae bacterium
TTTGAACAGACACAGGCAACGCTTCCTCCTCACCGCTGGATCTGCCCCGGCTGTGGGACAGCGCACGCCAGGATGCTCCCCGAGGAATGCCAGTGCTGCGGAGCGACTGCGCTGGAATTTGAATACACTCTCCCTCGCACCAGGCCGACCCGCTCATAGCACCCTGATGTAACAAAAGGAGCAAGCACATCGCGCAAAGCATGTGCTTGCTCCTTTTGTTACATCAGGAAAGGTTTAGTGGGCCGCGATGTAGATGTTAGCCCAGTCGTCGGGCGGAGTCAGATCTTCGGAATTGTCAACGATGCCAACCACGTAAGGCTTGTACAGGTAGGTTTGAGCGACCTGCTGTACGGGTATCCAGGCCACGTCGTTGATAAGCTGCTGCTCAATGCGATTGTAAGCCTGCATACGCTCCGTCTGGTTGGTAATAACGTCAGCTTGCTCCATCTGCGTCTGCAGCGCCTGCTGCTGGGCGGCGTCGGTGGAATTGTTCTGACCATAGTTGACGTTGTTCGCGGACTCTCCTTTGGCGAACTGGAGGGTAATCCAGTCCTGGGGATCGGGATAGTCGGCGATCCAGTCAACTTTCCAGAGTTGCAGGCTAGAGTTGCCCGTGGTCTGGGTGGTCTCGGAGAAGAGCTTCGAGCTATCCACCGGATCGGGCTTGATCGTCGTGATGCCCAGCACCTGCTGCCACATCTGAATCACGGTTGTGATCTCGTTTGAGGTCTCCACATGGGAATTCGAGAAAGTAAACTTGATGGTCGGGAACTGCGCCAGCGTCATGTTCTCCTCTTGCAGACCCTCAGTGAACAGCGCCCTGGCCTTTGCCGTGTCGCCTTTGGTACTGGCTCCATTGGGGCCGGTCAGGCCAGGATAATAGCCGGGCATGCCCTGCGGAATAATATGGTTCGTAGCGGTATACGCGCCCCCAAAAATCGTCTTTGCAATCACATCTTTGTTAATCGCCAGTGCCATCGCCTGGCGGATCTTGAGGTTGTCGAACGGCTTGACCAGGTAGTTCAGGCCGTAGTAGTTAATCCACAGTTGGGGTATCTTGTGGAACTGAGCGGTCAGCGCCTGAGCCTGCTGAAAATGCGAGGTTGGCACAAGCGTTTCATCGATCTGGTTGGCCTGATACTCCACATAGCTGGAATCAGTATCCTTAATAAAGGGGAACTCAACCTTCTGGAGTTGCGGCTGCGGGCCATAGTAGCCGGGATTGGGCACGAAGGTAATCCCGGTTGAGTGATCATAACTCAACACTTTAAAGGGTCCATCGCCGCCCTGGCCGCCATTATCAGCCAGATGATCGGTCCATTTCGCCCCCCACTGGTCGATAACCTTTTTCTCCACCACAAAAGCGGTCGAGTAGGTCAACGCCTGCAGGAAGTAGGCGGTACTCCTGGTGACATTGATCACCACAGTGTTCTCATCAGGGGTCTGGACGCCGGTCCCGATAATGGTCGAAACTTTGCCATTCACGCGATCAGCCGCCCCTTTGATCAGGCCCAGGTAAGTCAGCGAAACTCCGCTCTGGTTCGCTACCGCCGGCGAAAGCGCGCGGTCAAAGCTATAGGCCACATCCTGCGATGTCAGGGGCGTGCCATCACTAAATTTCAGATGAGGACGCAGGTGGAAGGTCCAGCTCAGACCATCCGCGGAAGAGCTATAGTTCTGAGCCAGCTGTGGCTGCACTTCGAGTTGATCATTCTCCTGCACCAGGCCGGTGAAAACCATGTCAATAGCCGCCGCCGAGTTCAGATCAGTGGCGACCGCAGGATCAAAAGTCGAAATGTCCGAATCAATGATCGGATTGCGAAAGACCTGCTGGTTGGCTGGAGCTTTGGTGGGTTTGCCCGAATTTGAGGTGGCACCGCCGCTGCCATTGCCACAGGCTGCCAGTAACAGCAGAGTAGCCAGGCAGAGCAACGAGAGAAGAAACTGCGGAACACGTTTCTTGTGAATGTGCATGTTGATTCTCCTGCAAAATACATAGATCAAGCGTGCTACGCACAGGAAAAACAAATATAGATCGAAACAGTCAGATGCAAAGATCAATGAAGGGATTGAAGTGCAATCCGGTTAGAAGATCCATTGTTCATACCTGTAGCAGCGTAGGTATGCGGAAAAAGCCTCCAGACCCCTCTTCCTTCGTCTGAAGCATCGCCAGAAGTTGATCCTACAAAACAGCGATCAACATGCGCAACACGCCCGGCGATTTGGAGCTTTTTCCCTTTATAACTCTCTATTGTAGCAGGCTCTAACGAAAAAGGAAAGGTGCTATAAAGAGCCAGCAGAAATTTCAGCCGGAATAGCCCCTCAAACAGCCGAATCATCGCACGCCTATATGACGCTTCCTGGCCCTTATACAAGCTGGAAACGGACGCGATATCCGCTAAGATGATGAATTTTCTCGTTTTTTAGTTTATAATGACCGATGTAATGGAAAGTAAAACCCCGGCGCGACGTTGCGCGTGTATAAGGTGATTTAGGGTAGATAGGAAAACAGAAGTAGGATACATGTGTTTATTGTTGCTTGCGCCAAGGAGAATAGATGAATATTCCGTTTCAGTTTGGGTTACCACAAATTATCCTGTTGCTCGTTGCGATCTGTGGTTTTTTGCTGTTTGTGTATGCGGCGCACAGCTTGATTCGCGGCGAAAAGCTCTACAAGCTCAGAAGCGAGGAAGAGAAGGAGATGTACCGCCAGCGTGGCCGCCTGCCGCGCCGGAGACGCCTGCGCTGGCAACACGGCATTAGCGGCATTCTCCTGCTATTCATTGCCATTTCGCTCCTGTGGATGACCTTTCTCATCCAGAATTACCTGGGCCTGACCGGAAATATCGAAGTTGCCCAGGTGCGAGCGGTGAAGATCGCGAATACCGATCAAAATATCCCGCAGATGAGCGTCGAATTAACACTTTTCGATCCAAATGGGCATACCACCTCGGATCAGACCTACCTCGTGATGGGCAACGAGTGGATGGTACAGGGGGATATCATTAAATTCGCCGACTGGTTGAACGTCGTCGGCCTGCATTCCGGCTACAAGCTGACCCGCCTGGAAGGTCGCTATGACGACCCCAACCTGGAGGCCAATGCAAAACACTCGGTCGTCACCCTCAACGGGGGCGATGACGGCTTCTTCCAGCATACACAGGGGAGTAACTGGTATTCCGGCTTTGTCCAGGCCCAGTATGGGAACGCGGTCTTCCAGACCGCTGACAACTCGGTCTACAACATCTTTGTCTCACAAACAGGACTGTACGCAGTGAAAGCAGGCACCTGACCTCTCATGAACGAAAACCAGATCCGCGCGAACTACGATAGCCGCTCCATTGTCGTCTACCAGGCGTACAAAGCGGCTATCGCTCAGCCAGCACTCCAGCAACAGCGCTTTGTACCCCCTTTCTCTTTGGCACGCATGACCTGGATTAAGCCTTCTTTTCTCTGGATGATGGAGCGCAGCAACTGGAGTCTGAAGCCAGACCAGGAGGCGATTCTGGCCATACACATTACGCGCCAGGGCTGGGAAGAAGCGCTCTCGCAGGCTGTGTTAACAGCGTACGATCCACGCGTATATCGCGACTACGCCGATTGGCAGGCACAATTTGAACGCGCCCTCGTCCACGTGCAGTGGGACCCCGAAAGAAGCATCCGCGGCAAATCCCTGGCCATCAACAGTATCCAGGTTGGCCTGAGCCGCCATGTCATCGAAAAATATGTCAACGAGTGGACAATCGAGATCCGCGACTGCACGCCGCTGGCGCGCAAAATCTATAATCTTCTCCAGGCAGGTCAGGAGAGCAAAGCCCGCGGCTTTCTACCCAAAGAGCGTATCTATGAACTCGATCAAGCCCTGGCCAGGAAAATCGGGATCTCACAGTTGACCTCAAAATAGCACTGACTAAACGATGAGCTTTTGCAATTCCCGCGCGGTCAGCGCCCAGACCTCGCTCGCGGGGTCTATCACATCGAAGTGATCCACGCCCTCTGGCTCAAAATAGCTGATGGGATCGCCAAGTGCACGCGCGGAGGCGGCGTAGCTCTGGCTGACCTGGATGGGAACGTTGTCATCTGTGGTTCCGTGAATCAATACCTGCTGGAGACCCAGAGGCAGCAGGTCCGCGGGCGAAGCGGCAGCGTAGCATTCCGGCGCTTCAGCGGGGCTGGCGCCCAGCAGTTCAACAACTGCATTGTTGCTCAGATGCAGCTGATAAGCCAGGCGCAGATCGAGCACCCCTGCCAGGCTGATGGCGCCAGCCAGCGCGAGCGGCTGATCCAGCGGAGCAATCTGGCTCTGAATGGGTACTTTATGGCGAGCCGCCAGCCAGAAAGCCAGGTGTCCACCCGCGGAATGCCCCAGCGGCACGACTTTACTTAAATCCAGTTCGTACGGCCCGGCGAGCTGGCGCAGATAATCCGCGGCCCGCGCTACATCCAGAAACGTGCCAGGCCAGCCGCCGCCAGGATTGCCCACACGGCGATATTCAACATTCCACGCGGCAATCCCACGCCTGGCCAGGTCGCGCGCCAGCCCATCCATCAGATCCAACCCATAGCGCGCCCGCCAGTAGCCACCATGAATCAAAATCACCACCGGGCGCGGCCCCTGTTGCCCAGGCAGATACAGGTCGCCAAACTGGCACTCTCCCGCGTCATATGCCAATCGGATCGAATCAGCAGGATGTTTAAACTTAGCAAACAAAGGCATATATCCTCCCTATTTTCAGGTACTCTTACTGTACCATTTCTTACGCATCAGGGTTTCTCAAAAATCCCTTTCCTGGCATCCGAACACGGCTGCGTCGCCAGAGGCCGCCGTCTCCGGGGGAGACAACAGGCGCAGGGGCAGCGCCCTCTGGACTCCCGCAGGTGTGATGGTGAGGTGACGCGCGGGCTACGCCTGCGCGTCACCTGCGCGTCACCTCACCATCACGCCCCTCGTGGCTGCGCCGCAGGCGCAAAGCCACAACTTTTGAGAAACCCTGTCTTACGCATAAATGGGACTTGTAATACAAAAATAAATAGCATACAATAACGCCAGCGGCTCATCAGATGCTAACTGAATGGGGCATATTGCTCACGCGGTCTGATGGAGCCGCACCAGCATTTTTTGTGGACGAATTGTAGCTCTTTTGCCCAGGCCAGATCTCAAATTTGTGAGTAATAAAGAATGAGAGTGACACGCCACCGCTATCTGCGCAGCGCCGGGTTGATGCTGCTTCTATCGCTATTTTTATGGACAAACACGGCCTGTACCACAGGCAATGCGGAGAACAACACGAATGGGGGCATTGTTACTCCGTGCCCCATGATCTTCAGTACTCAGAGCGCGGCTGGCGGCAATACGCCTCCGCTCTACCTGGGACTGGATGCCTATCGGCACTGGGATAAACTCTCCTATCTGGAGCTGGGAGATCGCGTTGAGAGTGAATCGTCGGCTGACCTGGCTGGCAGCAATAGAGATAGTACACATATCTTGCATATCTTGCCTGATAAGCGTCATGTAATGTTTGATCAGGTCGGTCCCGGCGTCCTGACATTTTTGCGCATGCAGGAGGCATATGGTGCACCCTGGCAACTGGCGCTTGATGGGCAAGCGCCGCTGACCATCGAGGGCAGCGATCTGGGCCAGACTCAGCCCACCAGCGAGCCCGCGCAGGCCTTCCCCTATCCCCTTTCGCTCAATCCCCAGGAAAGCCAGGGCAGCAGTTTGTTGATGACAGCTCTGCCTTTCCAGCAAAGCCTCCAGTGGATTGAGCAGAGCGCCAGCGCCAATTTCTACGCGCTCTACCGCAAACTGCCCTACGGCACGCCCATCCAGAGCTGGAGCGCCCGGACGGCGCCTGGCGATGTGCTGGCACTGTTGCGCTGCGCTTATCGCGACCCCGTTGCTCAAACCCTGCCGCGCCAGCAAGGCAATCTCAGCCTGAATAGTGGAATAAGCGCTACTGTCACAACTCTACAGGGACCAGGGCAGATTCGCGCGTTGAGCTTTCGTGTGCCTTTCGCCGAGATGGTTCCCTTTGGCAATGCGCGCCTGCAAATCTATTGGGATGACGAAACGAGCCCATCCGTGGATACGCCGGTGAAGTTTCTGGCTGGCGACGGGGCTGGCGTCTACCAGCCCGCCAATCGTCCTCTGATAAATAGCTGGCTCACCAACATGGGAGGCGATGGCCATTCTTTCATGAATTTCAATCTCTACTGGCCCATGCCGTTTGCACGCAACGCACGCATTGTCCTGACTGCTTCCCAAAATCTGCGCAACATTGCCTGGAGTGTCCGCTCCGAGCCATTTCACGACCCTATGAGCTGGTGGGGCACCTTCCACGCCAACTATGTCTCGATCCCTCACCCAGCCATAAACCAGGATATGACATTGCTGGACACACGGGGCAGCGGTAAACTGGTGGGCACAGTCATCAATTTCACACAGCCTGGCCCGACGCTGGAGGGCGATCCGCATATCTATCTCGACGATAGCCAGACTCCTCAGATCTCTGTGACGGGCACGGAAGAATGGGGACTGGGCGGTGACTACTGGCACAACGGTCAGCAGGTATCGCTGCCGCTCGGCGGGCTGCCCAGCAGCAGCAATAATCCCGCGGGCACAGATCATGATGGGGCCGCGCTCTACCGCTATCTCATCAGTGACAGCATCCCCTACAATCGCCATCTCCTGGTGCGCCTGGAACATGGCGGGAATAACGAGTATACCCTGCCGTATCGCGCGGCGGTCTTCTGGTACGGCACTTCCACCGAAACCGCGCGGGTGAGCGATACAGTGTCACCGGGTAACGCGAAGAGCCGCGCCAGGCATGTCTATGGTGCAACTCACGAGCATATCTCTACAATGACCGCGGCCTACGAAGCAACGGTCCAGAGTTCCTTGAGCCGCGCCCGCGTCTCCTCTTTGACCGGCAGCGCCAGCTTTACCATGGCTCTCGACCCTCACAACGTAGGCGCCTTCCTGCGCCGAACCTTCAACTCCTGCGTGGCGAATCAACGGGCTGATGTTTTTCTCGACGGCCAGTTCGCGGGCACCTGGTACGATGCCGGTGCCGCGCCTGGCCGCGGAGTCGATGGCAATCTCCGCTGCTGGCGCGACGAAGACTTCCCGCTGCCAGCCTCGCTGACCAGTGGTAAAACCTCGATCACAGTTACCCTGCGCTTCGTCCCCACCCAGGAGCCCCGCGACAGCACGTGGACCGCAGCCGATTATCAGATGAATTGTTTTGTGATGTCCTGATGATAATGAAAAAGCTTTCCCGGCACCAGTACTTCGTCAAACTCCAGCCGAAAGGTGCGCCGCCTGCGGCGGCGCAGGAAGAAGGGGGGATGGTGGGGACACCCCACGCCCCGGCAAAGGGCATCCGCATCCGGGGGATGAAACTGGCTGCCGCATCCGGGGGATGAAACTGGCTGCCGCATCCGGGGGATGAAACTGGC
>DASVMX010000610.1:0-11068 GCA_036384215.1 Ktedonobacteraceae bacterium
GCTCGCTTTGCTAAAAAAGAGCATCTTAACTACAGGTTGGCGCCGCGGGGCCGAGATCATCGCCGTAATTGGAGACATCCCAACTTCCTGAGCCATCCTTTTGCAAGGTCAGGATCATCTGATAGGTTTTCGGCAGCTTGCTACGGGTAATTGTATACGTAAAGCTCTGCGTATTCTGGTCCGCGGATACTGTCCCGCTGCCATTGACTTCCTGATAATCGGTGACCTGGCCATAGCAATGGTCATCGGCCTGGGCCATCTTTTTGAAGTCGCTGCTGCTCAACTGGACTGTGATTGTGGGATCAAGTTTGGCATATGCCTGATCGTAGTCCGCGGTCTGTAGAGCAGAGAGAAAATCCCCGGCGGCGGTTGCCGGACCAAGGGTGGAGTTGGCGGCAAAGAAAAAGTTGACCGCGCCATACGCGACTGCCAGCAAAAGGATGCCACCCACCAGAAAAACAACCAGCGCCCCGGTCCACCAGCGCAAGCTCTTGCGCTTCGGTTTCTCAGGCTGAGGACGAGCCACTCGCGGCTTTGGCGGTGGACCGTCAAGATGGGGCGACATGCCTGGGGGACGTTTGGGAACGACTGGCTGCCTGCCTGTCAGATCCGAGAAACGATACGCCCCTGTTCCATCGGTTCTGCGATATTTTGCCGCTTCTTCCGAAAAGCGGTATCCCGAGGTCGCGGAACGATCCAGAGGGTCTTTCCGCTTCCCCTCTGGCTCCTGTCGTCCTTGCATGAATATGCTCCTTAGCTGCAATATCCTCAAGCTCCCGCGCAGCGAAACCACTCGCGCTATGAGGAAAGATAGATGCAAAAGCAGATAAGTCCAGTAATATACTATCCTAAGGGTGAAGCATTACGACACCGGCGAGTTTCGTATGGGCCTGTTCTAACTGCTCCTGAGCCTGCTTCGCCTGCAAGCGCGTGGTCTGCCCAACAATTATAGCCAGCACCGTCTGATCGGTCAGCGCGCCAATCAGAGCAGCATCAGCGCCAGAGAGCACTGCGGCACTATGAAACAGTGCCACGCCCGAGCCCCTACCAGACGCGGCCAGCAGGTCGCGCAGACCTGTCACCACCTGTCCCAGGTGAGGTGAGAGGAGCAACGCCGAGTTCTGTACCGGCGCGTCGCCCGCTCCCAGAACGCGCAGGCCAGGCACAAACGTTGGCTGCAAGCAGGTCGCGATTCTCTGGGGCGTGATATCGCCTTTTTTCAGCAAATCGCTCAAACCGGCTCCTGACGACAAGCCGAAACGCTGGCGCAGGGCTGGCGCGCGAAGATCCGCGTCCACCAGGATGGTCTCAGATCCACTCTGGGCCGCGACAATCGCCAGGTTGGCCGTGACTGTCGCCTGGCCGCTGTACGCAGAAGCGGATGTCACCTGCAACGCGTGAACCGTGTTCGTGGGTGGCATATCCTGGCTCCCTGCCTCGCTTTCCCAGTGGAAGCGAATGTTGGCAAAAAGGGTATAGAACGCCTGGCTATAAGCAGTGTCTGTATCGTAATCGGTCAGTAGAGCCCTTTGCTCTTGTATACGTGATCCCACGGGGCCAACTCCTCTAAAATCGAGTACGAGGTGTACCATGAGTTGGATAAGCGTGAAGCCGTTGCAACCACGCCCGCCTCCAACGCCCATACCCGTACCTTGCCTTCTGTACTATACTTATTTGCCTGGAAACCTGTCAAGCCAGTAGCAACAGGTCAGGATATTTGTCGTTTCAGCTATCTGTCCAGCAGACCAACAACCTGACCGGAACTCACAAAACGTACTGTGCCATCCAACTAGACAGCGCTATCGCCGCGCTGCGCAGCGGTATGGCCCGGCGCGGGAGCATGGGGAACTTCCCCGTAAATTGGCAACTGGAAGAGGTCTGTGACATCTTCTTTACTGCGAATGCGATCATCCAGGTAGTCCAGCAGAAAAGCCAGCGCAATCCCCACCGCCAGCGCGATCAACACCAGCAACACCAGTAGCGTCAGTTTGCTGGCCGACGAACCAGGCACCGTGCCGGGAATGGACGCCGCGCCCACGACACGCGCCGAGACTTCAGGCTGAATATACGTACCAGAGGTTGTCGTATGCGTATAATCGGTGGCCACTACATAGTCCAGATACTGGCCAATCCTGGAGGTAGCTATTTCCCCTATCGCGTTACTGATCGCCCAGGCGCCAGCGGCTGTACTCCAGTTGACACTGATCGTCACCAGGCTGTGAACTCGCGTGGCAGTCAAAGCACCCCCAAGCGCGGTGGGATCTGACACATTCCCCAGGTCAGGGTTGGGATAGCGTTGCTGAATTTCGCTCATGTCCTGTCCAATTTGATGAGAAATATCATTGCAAAATTCTCTGGACGAGAGGACCGGCCCCAGAACCAGCGTGTCCGCGAGCGCCTCCGAAACGGTGACATTATCAGCCGGGTTGGGATCTCCCTTTGAGGTCGCTTCCAGGCCAATCTGGAGAGAAATAGTTGAACTATAGCCAGTTAACGCCCCCGGTGTCTTGCGTAGCTTGTAATACTGATAGCCAGAATAGAGGGCCACCAGACCTACGATCAATACAATCAACCAGATGTATCGCCAGATAATTTTTGCATAGCTCCGTAGTTCCACGGCATCTATCCCTTTCATTATGTACTACTATGCCAAAAAGAGACCCTGGTGCCCACCATCTCCTCCGCCCGGCTTTGCTTGCACCAGGGTACGTTCGGGTTAGCCAGCTAGCGCGCAAATTCGCTCGATGGAGTATCCCATCCTTGCACATGAACGCGCGTTCCGCTCATTTTTGCTTCAATAAACTGCAGCACACGACGCTGGAAACGCGGCTTATCAAAATCCAGGGCATGATTGCGGATGGTTTGAGGATGATAGCGGCGCTCATCAAACGAGGCCAGCACTGCCGCCAGGCTCTCAGCCGTTTGCTCGTAAAAGAAAGTACCTGTCACACCTTCAACTACCGAGGCCAGCGCGCCGCCAGCGCCATACGCGATTACTGGCCGGCCCGAAGCCTGAACCTCCAGGGGAGTGATCCCAAAGTCCTCTTCGCCTGGAAAGAGAAACGCGCGACAATGAGCAAGATACGGCAACGTCTCCGCGTCCGAAAGCCGGCCCAGAAAGCGAACTGTCGGACCAGCCATGGCTTTGAGTTGCTTCTCGTCACGTCCACCACCAATGATCACCAGCGGTAACTGAAGCCTATTACAGGCCTGGATAGCCAGGTCAATACGTTTATACGGAGCCAGTCGACTCAGAACCAGAAAATAATCGCCCGGCTGGTCCGTGGGATCGAACAGAAAACGGCTGGCCTCCACTGGCGGAGGGATCACCACTGACTCGCGGCGATAATACTTCTGAATGCGCTCCGCCACAACCGGCGAATTGGCGATAAAATGATCAACGCGCATCGCGCTGGTCTGATCCCAGACCCGCAACCAGGTAATCAGAAACGGCAAGATACGCCGGGCCATCTTCCCCAGTTGCTCACGCTCAACATACTCGTTATAGTTCCAGCACCAGCGCATCGGCGTGTGACAATAACAGATGTGCAACGTCTCTGGCTTCACAATCACACCCTTACCAAATGCGCTGGAACTGCTCAAAACCAGGTCGTACCCGCGCAGGTCCAATCCCTCCATGGCAAAGGGATAAAATGGCAGATAGGGCTGATGATGCTTCATCACAAAAGGGAGCTTTTGCATGAACGATGTGCGAATATCGATTTTCTGAAACGCCGGATCAACACGCCGCGGATCATAGATCGAAGTATACAGGGGAGCATCGGGAAACAGTTCGTGCAATGCCAGCACAACGCGTTCCGCGCCGCCCATCTGATTAAGATAGTCGTGAACCAGGGCAACCTTCATGCTTAGTAAGCTCCTCGGCTGAACAGCACAGCCGGTACCGTGCGCATCAGAATATGATAGTACAGGCGCAGAGACCAGTTCTCAATATAGTAGAGATCCATCAAGACACCTTCATCAAACGAAAGATCGCTGCGACCGCGCACCTGCCAGAGGCCGGTCAGTCCCGGCTTGACCGCCAGGCGACCCTTCTGCCAGTCTTCATACTGCGCCACTTCCTTCAGCAGGGGAGGGCGCGGGCCAACCAGGCTCATATCGCCCTTGAGCACATTGAAAAGCTGGGGGATCTCATCCAGGCTGGTGCGGCGCAAAAACTTGCCAATCGGCGTCACACGCGGATCGTCCTTCATCTTAAAGAGCGGCCCCTGCGCCTCGTTCTGGGTCATCAACGCCGCCTGCATCTGCTCGGCGTTTTTATACATTGAGCGAAACTTATAACAGTTAAACAGGCGTTCACCCGCCCCTACGCGTGGCTGCGAAAAGACCACTTCTCCGGGCGAGGTCAGTTTGATCAGGGCGGCAAAACCCAACCAGATCAGCGAACCCAGAATCAGCACCAGTAACGCCCCGGCAATGTCGGTCGCGCGCATGATCGCGCGCTGAATCGGGTTGATCTGCTTCTGCTTAATGCCCAGGAGCGGAATGCCTTCAATCGCCATCATATCGATGCGCGAGAGATTCAGTTCATAAAGCTCCGGCACCAGCATAAATGAAGCCCCCAGGCGCTCGCACAGGCGCACACTGCGAATAGTTTGCTGGTGCAATTCAGAGGGCAGCGCGATAATCACCTCGTCCACCTGAAACGCGCGGATCACCTGCGCCAGGTCATCTAACGTCCCCAGCACTCTGAAACGCCCAAAATCGCCTGCCTGCTCGTGTGTATCATGCAAAAAGCCTACAATCGAATACCCCAGATTGGGTGCAGCCACAATATGCTGCATAATCATCTTGCCCAGGCGCCCGGAGCCAACGACCAGCAAACGAGTCTCACCCAGTCCCAAACGATGCAGCAAACCCATCAGAAGCGAAAGCATAATGCGCCCCAGACAGAGAACCACAATCGCGCAACCCCAGACAAAAGGAACGAACAGACGCGAACTCGATGGAGGTCGAAAAACAAAGTAATAGGCAATGAGCAAGGCCAGGCCAAAGGTGAGGGAAGAAACAATCTTGCGCATCTGGAGCAGCACATTGCCGCTCAAGCGAACTGAATAGAGGCCACGCACGATGAAAATGAGCAGCCCACCGCCGATAATGCCGAGCGCCAGCCAGGCATTTACATCATTGAGCTTATCTTTCTCCACACCTCCGCCGAGATTCGTGCGCAAATATTCGATGAACTCATTGCTCAAGAGCAGTTTATAGCGCAGATAATAAGCCAGAGAGAAAGCCGCATAGAGCAAAAGCGCATCGACAATCACCGCCAGGCCGATTTCAAAAATGCGCCATTGCCGGCGCGTCGAGCGACGGGCAGAGATGACCCTGGTAATCTGGCCAGTGGTGCCGCCGGTGGGGATTTCCGGTGCGCCACTCAGAGGAGCCGTCCCACCTGGCGCGCCTGCGAACGCGCTGCCTGACCCGTCCAGGGGAAAAGGGCTACGATTCGGTGGAGGTGGAAACATATTCCCTGCCTGCCCATTGGGAAAGCTTGCGCCGCTCGGTCCAGGCATAAAGGCATTCCCAGGCTGTCCGGCAGGAAAGCCCGCGCCACTCGGCCCGGTTGGAAGCGCATTCCAGCCAGGCGCGGATGGAGCAGTATAACCATTCAGCCCTCCGCTCGGCGGGTTCCCAAACGGCCCGCGCGGGGAGCTATTTCCATCCTGCCCGCCCGCGAACGGCTTGCCGTCCTGTTCGTTTGTATGCGATCGTTCATTGCTGTTCACGAATTGAGCCATATCCTATTTTACTCTCATTCACGGGTGTGGTGCGTTGCACTACGTGAGATGCTACAGCTTGTTCATAAACGGCTATCGTCTGCCTGACCATGGCAGAAGCCGAAAAGCGCTCCACCACCGTGGGCGCCAGAACACGGCACTTTTCCTGGAAAGACTCATCAGTCAACGCGGTGTGCAAAGCCGCGGCCAGCGCTTCTACATCATGGGGATCAATGGTCAGTGCGATCCCTGCACCAGCCTCAGGCAGGCTAGAAATAGTAGAGGTAACAACAGGGGTTCCGCAGGCCAGAGCCTCGGCAACCGGGATGCCAAATCCCTCGTACAACGAAGGATATACAAAAACCGCCGCCGCGCTATACCACAAAAGCTGCTCCACGTCACTCACATACCCTGGAAAGACTACCTCGTCCTCTAACCCCAACTGCTGCACACGCGCGAAAATGGCATCGTACAGCCATCCTTTACCGCCTGCCAGCACAAGTTTGGCCCGCGTACCCGTCGTCTGCCGCAAGCGCGCGTACGCGTCTAATAGCGTGGGGATATTTTTACGCGGCTCCAATGTGCCCATATACAGCAAAAAACCGTCATCCAGCCCCCGGCTCTGGCGAAACGCCCGCGCCTCTTCCTCCGTGACAGAACGCGTGAAACGCTCCTCAATACAGGGATAGACGGTTGTGATCTGCTGTGGAGCAATCTCCAACAATTCTGTCAAATCGTGCCTGGTACTCTCAGAAACCGCGATAATCATCGAAGCCCGGCGCAGACTGCGCGTCGTCAGCACACGATGATACATGCGCCTGGGGCGAGTCAGCACTTCCGGCATCCGCAAAAAAGCCAGGTCATGCAACGTCACCACGCTGCGACACCCACGCGGCAAAAATTCCGGCAGTACGTTCGCGGGCGAATGCAACACCTCAATACCTCGCTGGCGAATCAGCGCAGGCAATGTCAATTGTTCCCACGCAACTCGCGCCGCAGGCTTCTCCTCAGGCCAGTTCGCCGGCACAAACGTCAGACGCGGATGATGCACTCCCAACTGAGCAGCGGTATCAGGCCCATTCACAAAAATAGTATAGTCGTGCTGACCGGGATCGCGGGCCAGTTCAGTTAGCAAATAGCGAATATAACGACTAATCCCACCATTCCGGTAATTCTGACTAAACGAGAGTAATTGAGCATTAATACCTATATGCATACCGACTCCTCATGGCTCTACAACGCGCCCGGCGTAGTTGAAGTAACAGTTCTAGACCTTTTCGTTGATTGCCCGCTGCTTTTCATCCGTGGAACATCAGGCGTCGTTTTTGCGCTGCCATGTTAGATTATTTTCCCGAATCAACGGCTGCACTTCGCCGCGAGCATAAAGCATACTCAATGCCGCCTGCACTGTGGTATTGCAGAGCACATACTGAGAAAGCGTAGCAATATCGACGCCCAGCGCTCTGGCCACAGCTTGCAGCACCTCGGATCCGGGACGAGCTACACCCTCGGCCAGCGCATCCCGTACTAGCTCTAGTATACTCTCCAGGCGTTGAGCCGTATACTGAATCACCCGTTTGGCTTGTTCCGGTGATGTGTAGACCTCACCATGTCCCGCCACTATATGCTTGAACGCATGAGAGGCCGCTTTTGGTACACCACCCTGTTCCAATACGCTTCCTTCTGTTCCAGAGTTTGAAGCCCTCTCCAGCCTGATGATAAGGTCAGTCAGGCTGGCCAGGCCCATCTGAATATCAGTATAAAAAGGGATACCATGTTTATCAAGAATATCGGCTGCCAGAAAAGCATCGCCCGCGAAAAGCGTCTCACCAGCGATCAGCCCGACCTGTTCAAGGCTATGACCCGGCAGAGCAATAACCTGCGCAGGAATCCCTTCAATGGCTTGCTCCGTCCCGCTGAGAATCACATCCGTCAGACAGGGCTTGGCCAGGAGAAATTTATGCTGGAGTTCGCGCGGAGGCTGCGCGCCACTAAACAGATAGAGTGGCTCCAGAATTGGACCAGCCATCACCGAGGCCTCAACGCGGGTCGCATAGACCTTTAGTCCTGTTTGACGCACCAGATAGTGCGCGCCCCCAAAATGGTCAGCGTGCGCGTGCGTCACCACCAGCGCCGCGGGCACCAGGCCAAGCTTCTGCACCTGCTTCAGAATATCGCGCCCAACATCTTTATCCATACCGCTATCAATAATCAAGCAACGTCCCTCGTGCGCAATCACCCCAATATTCGCGCCTCCCTGAATAACCCAGACATTCTCCTGAAGTTGTATCAGTTGCATTAATCCCTCGCCTTTCGCTTGTCTACCAGAAAACCTGGCGCCCCCTGCAAAACCTCCATTCCCCCGTTCTCTGCGTACTCCTTAACAACACAAAAAAGAAATACGCAACGCCAGTTTTCTAGACCCAAACCATTTTTCAGTGTATAATCAACCATGCACAGGGCAGAGAAATCCGCGTTTCATGGATCAGCCTGACAAATGGACGCGACTCTCCTGGCCAGAAGCGCCAGATCACCAGCAGGGGCAAGCAGCTACAGCCCGTTATGCCCGAAAGTTGTGGATATGCGATGAAGAGGCGATGGGCAGACGTACCCAAAAAGGAAAGTACGTTGCGTTTTTCTCTGCATCGGTGTATTATAGCCTAAACTTTCAGCAACTGGTAGTGGTTGTACATCCTGGAGATGCCTGCCGTTTGTACGCAAACGAAGGACTATCCTGAGGATGTCCCCCTACATTATGGGAGAAAAGTGCGTGGCGAAACTACTTCGTCTCGATGTTGCACAGCTAACCGATGTTGGCCGTAAGCGTGAACATAACGAAGATAACATGGCCTATGTCATCCCCAAAGATCTACAGGTGATGACAAAAAAGGGCGCGTTATTCATTGTGGCCGACGGAATGGGTGGACATGCAGCGGGAGAGGTGGCCAGCGAAATCGCTGTGGATACGGTAAGCAATGCGTATTACCAGGACGAGAATGACGATGTTCAGGCCTCACTCCTGCAATCTATTCGGCGAGCAAACGCGGCCATCCATCAACGAGCAGCAGAAAATATGCTGCGCAGTGGCATGGGGACAACCTGTGTCGCGGCAGTTCTACGTGGAAACCAGGCCTATATCGCCAATGTAGGTGACAGTCGCGCGTACTTCATACGAAAATCACGCATCTATCAGATTTCGCAGGACCACTCCTGGGTGGCGGAGCAGGTGCGCGCGGGGCTGTTAACCGAAGAACAGGCGCGCACACACGCGCAACGCAATGTGATTACTCGTAGTCTGGGCACCCAGCCAGATGTCGAAATCGATATCTTCCGAGAAACTCTGGAAGAGGGTGATACACTGATACTCTGTAGCGACGGACTCTCAGGCTTTGTCAATGACGAGGATCTGTTGCGTACAGTTGATCAGTTTGTTCCCCAGGAGAGCGTCTATCATCTCATAGAGCGCGCCAATGAGAACGGCGGTCCCGATAACATCACCGCCATTGTTGCCCGCGTTCAAGAAGTGGGCGTTGAGCCGGCCAATGTGCGCCAGCCTGTCCCTATCGGCGGTCCGGAACTCAGTAATGAAGATACGGCCCGGCTTTTCGCTCCATCGAATGCGGGCTTCAATCTACCATCACGCAACAATGGGAGCCCTTCCGCTCCCGGCAGCGCCTTCGCCTATCCTAGCGCTTCCCTGATCGCCGCAGAAAGTGATACCGCCCCGCAACCAGCCGTACAGACAAAAACACGACGGGGGCGGCTTTTCTATCCAACGCTCCTCCTGCTGGTCCTTTTTATCCTGGTCGCAGGCGGCGGCGGCGGCTATTATTTACTCCATACAAATCAGAGTCAAACCATTAACCAGACACTGAATGACGCAACTGGCTTGATTAACCGGGCAAATAGCGAAACTGCCCGCGATCCTGTTCTGGCGCTGCATGACCTGTCCAGCGCGCAGCAAAAATTACGCGATCTCAAGCAGCATTATAGTCTGAGTTCTGCTGCGATTACCCAGCTCACGAATTTACAAAACCAACTGGTGAGCGCGACCAAATCGGCGATTCTCCGCTATAATCAGAATGGTCTGATCACCCTGTTGCCCTGCAACAGTTCAACGCCCACCAGCAGTCTGAACAGCGGCGGCGGCTCATCACTGGCCGTACTCAATGCCAATACCTATACCTTGAGCAATGGCCAGATCGCCCAGCTCATCCAGAGCTCGGCCAATCAATATACGCTGACCCCTGCCTTCGCCCCCGCGAACACACAGGTCATCAGCATCGCCGGAGCGAAAAATCAGCTCTTTGCCCTGAGCCAGCCAGCCGGCGGAAGCGCCGGCAACTATACACTCAGTCTGCTCAATCCAGACTCACATGGCGCGCTCCAGGCGGGCAAAACCGCGCCCATCGAGGCCGCGAAACTGCCCAGCGGAGAGACGCCCTCGCGCTTGACTGCCTGGAATGATGGAACCAGCACAACGATCTACGTCTTACTGATCTCTTCGTCCGCGCCAAATAATGCGACGATCTGGGCCTATAGCGTGAACGATAAAGGCTTCAGTGAGCCGGTTGCTTCACCCATCACAGTGTCGCAACCTGTGATCAGTCTCGCGGCCACCTCCAGCCAGTTCTTCCTGCTGGAAGCCAACGGCTCTGTGTTCAGCGCGCCTATTACGCCCGGTCATACTATTCCCGCGGTCGCCACGGTCCTGGTCAATCAGCCCATCGCGACTCCGCTGAACGCTGATCCGCAGCAATTCACCAGCAACACCAGTGTCCCAACGACCAGCGCGAACGCGCAAAAAGGCAATAGTCCGCTCTCTGTTCCCATCTCGCAGAGCGCCCCGGCGCTGTTGAGTGCCACGATGGTCACTGGATCGGACGGCAGTATTCAGTATCATCTCTTGATTGGCGACCCTGCCAACCATCGCGTGCTGGATCTTACCCCGCTGGGGGCGCCTGGCGGGCCCGGAGCGACGACAACGGCGACTGCGGCGCAGAGCCTGACCCTGACCCTGGTACAGCAATACGCGTCGCTCAGTTCCTTTACCAGCATCAAGGGTCTGAGCGCCGATACCAATGCCACCGTGACCATTCTCGGTCAACATACCTCCGCCAATCAGGATCTGGTGGTCATCAACATTGGTGCGCAAAAAAGCTGCGCTTCTTAAGTCAGGCCAACGATCAGCAAGCCAGCACCCAGAAAAATTGCCCCTGCCGCCTGGCAGGGGCATGTCGCTGAATTGCCACAAAGCATACAAATCAGAACAGAAATGTTGATATATTCTTCTACCATAGAATAGGAGCAGTGAAATCGTGGGTTTCGAG
>DASVMX010000611.1:0-3200 GCA_036384215.1 Ktedonobacteraceae bacterium
TCGCTTGATTGGACGTAGCCTCCGTTTAGCTTTGTCCCAGCACAAATGACGGGCGCGTGGGGAAAAGCGCCTGGAGCACTGGCCGGGCTTCATCGCTGACCCAGGCATCGGGCAGAACCTGGCGCAGGACCGCGATGCTGCGATGGCCGAAAAGCACCTGTAGGAAGACCAGTGGAGGGAAGCCGCCGCTTGCGTGGGCTTCGTAGAGAGGCTTGCGCCAGTCCTCCGCGCCTGCCAGGCGTCCATGCTCAAAGACCAGGCGCAGGCCGCCGCGATAGAAGTCCAGCTTGATCTCACCGCTATAGCCCGCGACGGGCGAGGCTGCCAGCCGCTTTTCCAGCGCGGGCGCGATATGCATAAGAAAACCCGGCAGGTTTTTCACGCGAATATACCAGGCGTAAGCAGGCTCTTTGGGGCGATCCAGCTCCTCGCCCAGTATGTCATGAACCGGGTGGGTCGTGCCAAGCGAGAAACTGATCTCCTGAAAGGCTGGCATGTCTGGCAAGACTGGTTCGATGGAAAAGCCATAGGCGCGAAGCGCGCGCAAGATCGCGGGCATGGCGCCCTGCATGTTTACCCCTGCCGCGAACTCCAGCAGCCAGACCCTGAGGGTCTGGCCACGGCGCTCAGCATCGCAGGCCAGAAAGCCGGCTGTCTGGCCCGCGGTATCGATAATCATCTGGAAGCTAAGAGCCCGCCCCAGTTCAGGATGTTTCTTCCAGGTTTCGATCTCGTAGAGCCACTGCTGGCGCGCCGGTATTTCCGTAACCACAAAGCTGTCCTTGCGCCTCTGGAAAAGCTTCTCAATTTCAGGGACATCGTCGATGGTGGCCTCGCGCAGGGTAAAAGACTCTGGCTCGCCCTCGCGCGCAGCGGGCAGTAGCGCGAGAGGCGTGGAGCGCCGATCTTCCAATTCAAGCGCGTACTCGTAGCCAAACTGGCGATAGAAGTAGGCAATACCAGTAATCGCCTGGACCAGATCGCCCTCGGCCTCGCTGCGAGCATGGAACATCTCAAAAAGCGCGCGCACCAGCCCCCGATTGCGATACGCGGGATCAGTGGCCACCATTTCAGGACGCCCAACCCCAAAGGGAATGCCCTCGTAGGCCCAGTTGTGCTTCCACAGGCAGGTCGCGGCCACCACGGGGCTCCCTTCTTTGCTTGTGTCCTCGACAATGCCAAAATCGCCCGGCCCCATCAAGGGATGATCTCCGTGCATCATCGCGCGAATAATACGAACAGCATATCCATTGGGCGGTTCATCCGCTTTATCGCGGTGGACCAGGCTTTGTAGGGTCGCAATCCGCTCCGTATCCGCTGCTGTAGACCAGCGCATCACAAGCCCATTGCCTAAATCACGGCGAAAAGAATCATTGTTTGTTTGCATGGTATTCTCCTTTGCACAATGAAATGTATACTGCAAAATAGGGTTTATGCTCTCCAACACCTCACTTTCTCGCTCGCTTGTTTCCGCCCACCCGGGCGTGGGGAGCGAGGCACGGCGCACGCGTTTGTTGAGGGTGGTGGCAAGCGCAAGCAACAGCAGCCAGGCGCCGAAGATAAGCGCGCTATTTTTCGCGCCGAGATCCTGGATCAGTACACCTCCGACGAGGGCTCCGAGCGAGAGCGCGCCCTGCTCGATGAGTTGTACGGTGCTGCTCATACGACCGCGCAGCGCGTCTGGCGTGGCCATGAGGCGATAGGTGTCCAGAGAGATCGTGTAAATCGGGCCAACCAGCTCTTCCGCGAAAGCGATCAGACACATGACCAGGGCGTTGGGCGCGATGGCGTAGAGCGGGAACATCAGAGCTTCGAGCCAGAGCATGCTGATCGCGATCCTGCCAAAGGCAAAACGGCGGCGCGCCCAGTTACTGGCAATATTGCCCAGTAGCGCGCCGACAGCCGCGCCGGTGAAGATGACCCCAATGCCGCTGGCGGGAGTGTGAAGTTCGCTGGCCAGCATCAAAATGATCAGATAACCAGCGCCATAGCGCAGACTATCCGCTCCATTGACGATGGTCAGAAAGCGCAACAGGGGTTGCTTCCATAGCCAGGCAAAACCCTCCGCAATGGTCTGACGCAGCGGCTGGCGCGCAATCCCTTCGGTCTCCCGGCTACGCTGGAAACTCTTGCGAATGGCACCCAGCGAAAGCACCGAGGCTCCAAAAGAGATGGCGTTGACCAGAAAGGGCACGATATTCGCCAGCGAGTAGAGCGCGCCGCCCAGCAGCGAGCCAAATGTGCGCACACACGAATATATCGTGCGCGACTGAGCCAGGGCCACCGGGAGCTGCTCCTCGCTCACCACATTGGGCAGCGAGGCCGCATCCGCGACATTAAAAAGCGTACCCAGCGCCCCCATCAACGTCACAACGATAAAGATCTGCGGCATACTGAGCGCGTGAAACCAGTAGGCCAGGGGAAGGCTCAATGTGAGCAGCATGCGCCCGGCATCGCAGATCAGCATAGTTCGCTTGCGATCCCACCTGTCCACCAGCGCACCCGCCAGCGGACTGATCAGCAGCACAGCGATTGTATTCAAACTCACGGCCAGGGCCGCCTGAAAGGCCGAGCCAGTTAGCGCCAGAATCAAAAGCGGCAGGGCGATAAACTGCTGCTGATCGCCAAGAAACGAAACAACCTGACCACTCTGCAACAGCACATAGTCGCGATTACGCCAGAGCGGCTGAAAACCGCTGCTGGATCTGTTCGACTTCATTTGAAGAGAACTCCATTCTCGCCTGTCTTTGACAGGTCCATTACACAAAAAAGCCGCGGGCTGATCATTCACCGCGCCAGCAGCTTTTCGCGTAAGAAAAATGGAAAACAGGACACAAAAAAGCCGCGGGCTAAAGTCTGGTGTCACCCGCGGCTGGTTGCTTTGACGCTATGCTAGAGGAATGTCAGTTTCGTGCCAGCGTCTTTCCCAAAAAGGGCACAATGCGGCCTTGGGCGAAACAACGCGGCGCTACACATGCATAGCGAGTGTGGCAAGACCACTCCTCGACGTGCTTCGTCATCGCGAAAGCCATACATCTTCCCTTTCATTGTGCTATAAACATTCTATTGCTAAGATAGCATGCCAGGTTGGGGGATGTCAACAATGAGATAGAGCAGCAAAAAAATTTCAATTTTTTGCTGCTCTATCTCATTGTTGACATCCCCCAACCTGGCATGCTATCTTAGCAATAGAATGTTTA
>DASVMX010000612.1:0-2868 GCA_036384215.1 Ktedonobacteraceae bacterium
CAGTCACCGCCCGGCTCAAACTCGCCTTTTCTCCACGGACCGGGGGAAACTCTCTCCTTTCTCTCTTTTTTGAAAAAAGCTATCTGGAACGTATATAATGGTAGATTGAAGGATGCTTTGGGTAGAAACGAGTGAAGGAGAGACGGAGGGGTGGTGGCAGCCTGTTTGTCAGAAGATGTGTAGAACAGAAAATAAGCTGGTGCAGGTATGGAAACAATTCGCTGTCCGCGCTGTCAAAAGATGTTGCGCGTTGATGCTCGCAGTTGCGGTCGTTGTGGGCTGGCTTTGCCTGAGGGTAGACCGTCCAGGCGGCGCGGCATCGACAATGGCGGCGATACGGGTCCGCTGACCAGCCCGCCAGCTTCTCCGCATCGCGCGGGCCATTATACTGGCCTGCATCCAGAGGATCAGCCTTTTCAGTCCAGTTTCTTTCTGCGCGTCGAGCGCCCGCTCGCAGCGGAGCCAGAGCCGACTGATATCGATGTGAGCACTGTGTTGCATCTGGAGGACGATCCGCCAACCTCGCCATCCTATCCTGCTCGTCCCCCTCTGGTCGCGGAGTATGATCTGGAGGAAGAGCACGCGCCAGAGTACAGCGCGCTGGCGGATCTCCCTACGCTTCCGCGCCGTTCGCCCAATACACCGCTGCCTGAGACGCTTTTGCCACCTGCGCCCCCTCAAGCGCGGACGCCCCCTGGCAAGTTGCGGATAATTCAGGTGTTGGTGAGCACTTCGCTGATCTGCTTTTTGCTGGCGACGGGCCTGCTGGCGTTTTTGCTGCTTGGCAAGAACCAGGGTCAGGCTCACGTCGAGCCGCCACGGCTCATGGCTCTGCCCGGCGAGGTGCGCGTGGGTGATGTATTACAGCTTTCCGGTAGGGGTTTCGATGCCCGGAGCGTGGTCGCTTTGACGTACGACGCGGGCCTGCCGCTGCTGGACGCGCAGGGGCGCCAGGTGTTGCCGACCACGGACGCGCAGGGGGCTTTTCAGATCCACATACCAGTTACCACTGACTGGAAGATCGGCGCGCACTCATTACAGGCCAGCGAAGGACAGATAAAAACCTCGACTGTACTGACCATTCAGGCCGCGCTGCCGGGTACGCCGAGTCTGCAACTTGGCCTCACGCGGCTGGACCTTGGCAGCGGGCAGCCGGGCACGCGCTCGCAGAAAACGCTGACTCTGACCAATACCGGCGGCGGGCGCGTTTCCTGGAGCGCGCGCAGCAGTGACGCCTGGCTCACGCTCATGCCTGCCAGCGGCAGTTTCGCGGGGAGCATGGTTGTGCAATTGATGGTTGATCGCACCAACCTGGCGCCCCAGTCCTATCTGAGCCATGTGGACTTTACGCAGGAGCAGGGGACGACGCAGACGCTGCACGTCTCCATGACCGTCAACACTACGTCAGCCTGCCTGGCGCTTTCAACGGCCTCCCTGGCTTTTGCCGGCACACCCGCGCAGAGTCCCGCGGGCCAGACAATAGTGATTCAGAATAATGGTGGACAGCCTCTCAACTGGAGTTCGGACAACACCACTTCGGACGGAGGCTCCTGGCTGAGCGTCACCCCGGCCAGCGGCCTTCTGCCCGCCAATACCTCGGCGGTTCTGACGGTCAACGTCATCACTCTGAACATGGCCGTGAATACGTATCAGGGAGCCTTAAGCTTCAGCTACGCGGGCGGTCAGACCCAGCAGGTTGCGATCTCGCTCAACGTCACGCCACCTCCGCAGCCAGCCATGCACCTTTCACAGCAGAGCCTGAGCTTTGCCACCAACCAGGGCATTAATCCGCGCGCGCAGAGCGTGACTATCGCGAATCCTGGCAACGCCCCGCTGGACTGGACTATCCAGAGCGATCTGAACGGCCAGATCTATCTCCAGGTCACGCCCGCCAGCGGCAGTGTCGCGCCGGGGCAGAGCGTGAGCGTCTCTATTGCGCCCCATCCGGGCAGCGCCGATGGTACTATCAGCTCTAAATTGATCGTCATGGATAGTGACGCAGGTACTACTGTACCCAGCCAGCAAATCGCTGTTTCCATCGCGATCACCGCCCAGCCGATCATTATGCTGAACGCCTCCCGTCTGGACTTCGCCCACAGCGCCAGCACTACCAACAGTACTGCCCTGCTGATCATCACCGACAATGGCAGTCTGCCGCTCAACTGGACCCTGGCTACCAGCGCGCCTGCCTCGTGGCTCTCGTTTGACAACACCAGCGGCAGCCTGGCGCCAGGCAAGTATATCTATGTGAATGTGCGCTGTCTCAGCACCAGCATGAAGCCGGGTACCTATACAGCCACAATAATAGTGAAAGACAGCGACGCCGGCAGCGTTGCCGCGCCGCAATCAGTGACGGTAACCCTGGTAATTACATAAGCCTGGCCCGTTGCACTGCTTGCAGTATTTTGCTATAGTAGGATAACGAGATCATCTATTTACGCTGGCTGTCGCTCGCATCAAGGGAGCCACGGCCCGCCCTTTTTCGCTTATGCGCGCAAAAAAAAGGCTTATGGAGGAATACCAGCCGTGCCAAAGATTCGTTTTGTCCGTGAAAATATAGAGGTAGAGGTACCAGAGGGCGATCACGTGCGCTACCCGGCGCTGGAAAATGACGTGCAGATCTACAACGGTATATGGAAACTGGCCAACTGCCACGGTAACGGCCTCTGCGCCACCGACCGGGTGGTCGTCAGGCCAGCCAGCAACGTCAACGAGCACACCGCACTGGAGAAAATCCGCCTGGGCAATGCCATTAAGAAGAATCCCAACCTGCGCCTGGCCTGCCAGGTCGCGGTTTACGGCGATGTCGAAGTCGAGACGCTCTACAAGTAATTTCAGTATACCTGTCACAGCAGGGAACACGAGATG